>CAZLFE010000132.1:0-2365 GCA_964558725.1 uncultured Nitrospiraceae bacterium
CATCTCGGAGATCGTGGTGCGCACCGGGTGCCCCTGTTCGCCGAAGACATCCCAGAAGACCGTCGGGAATCCTTCGAACCGGAAATCAGTAAGCCCCATGCTTTCGATGCGCTCCTTCACCTTCGGGTTGTCTCCACCGGGACAGGGAAGGCCCGAAAGATCACCTTTCACATCAGCCATAAAGACCGGCACTCCGGCAGCGCTGAACTGCTCTGCCAGGGTACGCAGGGTCACCGTCTTTCCCGTGCCGGTGGCACCTGCAACCAGACCATGACGGTTGGCCATCTTGGGGATGATACCGATATCAGACTCGGCCCTGGCGATGACGAAAGATGCGGATAAAGAACCCATTCTCCTTCCTCCTCACATGAATATCTCGATGAAATGTATATACAAGCCAAAGCAAAGATTAGACAAGAAAAAATCAAAGATGGGGCATGAGCTGTCAACAGGTCCAGTAGGCAAATGAATATGCTCTCTGTTCATTGATGCCAAAGTATTTATCTACATCCGGTTTTTTTGTTTCTTCCCCTGCATCAGACCATTGAAACATGCTCATGTACCCGCATTTACATTCAGCTTCAAAGGCATCAAGATATTGGGTTTCAATAAAGATCTTATCAGGTAATGGAACCATCAATTTACATGACTCATTCTTGCACTTGAACCAATGACCTTTCTGACTTGTCTGAAGATTCATCATGATATCTCCTAATGGGCACCTTTATTTTACCTCATTATATATCCCGCTCAATTAAGGCAATAAAAAAGGGCTACGGTCATCCCGTAACCCTTTGAATCTCTGGTCGGGACGAGAAGATTCGAACTTCCGACCCCCTGAACCCCATCTATCTAACTCACAATTCGTCATCTCGATCTAACTATTTAATTTTAATGAAGTTATCCGAGCAACCTGAAGTGATTTGCAAATGTGCATACCGTGCATGCAGTCATTTAATATCAATAAGTTATGCATGGTGCATTTTGACGTGGCTACCTATAAGCTACCTTAAGCCCCTAAGAAATTATCACACTTAGAAGGGCATAAAGCTTTTTCCCTTGCTCTATTTCTTGATCCACATCATCCAATGTTAAGTCACCTTTAGAGAATGACTCGATTGCCTTTTTAATATTTACATCGTGATCCTGCATCAGGGCCTGAATTCTACTAATAAAGATTCTCTTACGTCGGACCTGAACTCGGGCTTTTCTATTTAGATTGAGCAAATTCATAATATATGTGGCAGGATGCTGAATAGGTACTAATTTTCCATCCTCATCTACCGAAAAGAATGACCACCTATCTTCCCCAAACGGATCGATAAAGCCAACATCTCCACTATATGAGGGCTTATTCTCATCTATTTCACATGGCCAATTATGCCATTTGAGACGATTGCATTTAGGACATGCTAAGACTAGATTATTGGGATCATTTTGTAACCTTGGAAAACGTATCTCCGGTCGGAAATGGTCAAGTTGCATTCCCTCATAACCATGCTCTTGAACGGTGATATCGCAATATACACATCTATGCTGGCAATCTTCTTGAATCTCGTCATGATAATCCGAGTAAGTTGATCTTTTACCGTCACCTTTGCCTTCATATTTAATGCGTCGCTTTAGTAAAGGGAAAAAAAGATTCTTATACCTATTCATTTTTCATTTCTTTTTGCCTTCAAGTTGCTTGCGCAATTCTTCTAATATTACTTGATTCTTATCAAGATTCTTTTTTAGATCTTCAGCCCAAGATTCTTCCTCAGCATAGATGGATTTATTACGCCAAAAATCTAATTCTTTAAACTCTTTCTGTTCTTCCTCTGTTAAAGATGAATCAATTGTTTTGCGGAGCAATTCGTTAAAACGTTTTTCACGCTCAGAAACTATATCCTGATAGATATCTGCGTGCCTTCGAACACGTGCTGTAATTGTTTTTAAATAGGCTTCCTCATAGAGATGATCTTTCTCAAGAATATACTCCACTTGATAATCGAGGTCCCCTATCTCTGCTGGGTAATTAGTAAGCATATACACAGGAATCTTTGTATCTATACTCCTTATTGCCTCAGCAAGTTCGATTCCAGTATACTTTGTTTTACCAGTAGTTTTCAGGCGTTGATCTAATACAATTGCGATTAAATCAGGCTGGGATGATATTACTGTTAGCATTTCACTCAACTCATCCTTAGGTATTTCAGGAAGCACTGCTACTTCATCTCCGAAGCATTCTTTAAGAAAGGGAGTATATGTATCAAGAGATCTTTGCTCTTCATCAATCCATAAAACTACTTTTTTCCGCCCGATCATTGGTTTCCTCTCCCAGAGATCGATGGGACGCGAATTTCAAACTCAGCTCCGCCAAGGC
>CAZLFE010000132.1:2375-5223 GCA_964558725.1 uncultured Nitrospiraceae bacterium
ACTTTAATCGTCCCTCCAGAGTGATCCTCTACAAACGTTTTGACTATAGCAAGGCCCATCCCTGTACCTTCGACATTACCTTTACGATCCCTCTTTGTACTAAACATCGGATAAAAAATACGTTCTTCAGTTCCTGCTTCTACTCCACGACCACGATCAGAGAACAATAAAACGATATCCCCGTTATTATCTTTTAACGCAACTTTTATGAGTTTATTTCCGGCAGGGGTATCTTTCATAGCCTCTATGGAATTTGTAAGTAAATTAATGATAACACTCTCCCAATCAATTTTAAATGCACTAATTGGACTTGCCTCTTCAGAAATACAAGAGAGGTCAATTTCTATATTTTGGCGTGCTAATGAAATGTCTACAGCTTTAAAAACGTCTCGTACTACATCTTGCAACTTTACATTTTCTCGTTTTCTCTTCTCAGGTTTTACATTTCCCAATGCAAAAGATGCAAATGTTTTTATAAAATCGGTACTTTCTATTATGATATCAAGCCCGCGTTTGAATTCCTTTTCATATGTAGGCGACGGCTTGAGAGCTGCTCCTTCATAATTTTTCTTCAAAGTCTTCGAGTTTGCTGCTGCAAAATTGGCATACTCTTTTGCCTCATGTCCAAAGCAAACGGTGAGTATTCCTAAAGAAGCAAGATTGGCCAACGTGTTTTTTTCTTCCTCAAGTTTCTGTGTCTCTTCTGAGTAAGACTTATCAACCTCCTCGGTAGCTCTGGCCATATCTTCAACTGACTCTGCCAACTCATTAGCAACATTTAATAGGCTAGACAATTCATCATCTCTTATAGTCTTGCCCTGACTATCTTTGGCTTTGCCAGCATCTTGTAATTTAGATCTAAAGACGCTAGCCTTTTCACGTGCTTTCTTTGAAACACTCTCAGCTTCTTTCTTAGCCTTCTCAGATTGTGTTGGTTCTTTTCTTTTAAGAGCACTCTTATGAGCTGTCTCTTCGAAAAATTCGATAGCCTTTAAAACTGCAGCTCGTAAGTCGAAGAATCCCGCTCCTTCGACAATTCCTTCTCGATTTGTTTGATCAATCAATCTAAAATTGGCTTCTCGGCTAATAAATACTGCTCCTAGACACTGATGTGGTCCAACCTTCCAGCCAGCTTGGGTTATTGCTTCAGGTCGTTTTGAGCGTCGCAATCCTAAATCTAACCAGTCGCCCTTACCAGATGGCTCACCATACGGCCGTACGCGAAAATTATCTCGGTAAATGCGAACTCCCTGATTGTTTTTCATGAATTGAGTCCAATCACTCTTACCAAAATTCAATTGTTTGAGGATTGGAGTGTCTTGTGGAATATAATACATAATAAACATAAAAGGTCCGCAAGCTGAATTTTTCTCTCTATCCTTTATCCATTTATCCCATTTGTGAGGACCTTCAGTATAAGTTTCTTTCAAGCGTTCTGAAGTAAGTGTTATTTTTATTGTTTGTTCATCATTAAGTTCTGCCTTAACTATCCATAAAGCAGCCTGTAGCATTTTGGGATTAGACAATGGTCCATCGAGCGCGCTGATCCCTGATTTAAAATCTACTTGAAAGTCATTTATTGCTAAAAATGGGGATATTAATAAGCTAAGTTCCTGTTTAAGATCTGCCAGGAAATCTTCGGACCATGTATCTTTAAGTCCTTGGAGTATAAGGCGCGTTCCTTTAGATTCTAAATCAGTAAAAGCTGATCCATATTCATCATTTATTCCGATGTTAACGCTATAAATATCATGAAGAATTCCTGATAGGGGGGTTTTTGCATCTTCATACTTACCCCATTCAACATGAAGCTCCAAAACATGATTCATATCCTTATGTTTAGTTTGAAGGATCATTTTGTTACAGAGACGATCTATACCAAGGCGGCCAAGCCCTTTAGCTCCTGTTAAAATACGATTCTTAGTTTCAGAACGGCTATTTCTCGTTTTTAAAGCTGTTCCTATACGAAGCCAGTACTTTGAAATCAGATCTAGGTTCATACCATCGCCATTATCTTCAATAATGAGAGTAGAATTGGTTTTCCCTAGATTATGAAAGCGAACCTTTACATTTTCTGCATCAGCATCATATGCATTCTTAACAAGTTCTGAGACAGCGACAACCGAACTGGAAATACTTTCCCGACCTAACTGAATAGGTACACGAGCATCGATTTCAAATGGCAGGCTCTTGATTAACACCTTTTCCATTCATTACTCCTCAATCCAAGGAATCTCTTCAACTGACCCATTGGTCAGGTGCCTACAACGAATTCGTTCATTAAGAAAAGCATCAGTCTGGGGGTTCTGTAATACCTTCAAAAGACTTACACAAGAACTGAGGCTGCCATTTTTTGGAACAGCCACAATTAAATGATTTTCCACTGCCACTGAAGCCTTACAATTTATAATAGTTGCTACTGCACGGTGATTATCTGAAGGGCTTGAGGTTCTACGTATAACTACAAAAGGAGGGTTATAAGTTTTTTTAGACCATCTTCTTTTTTCGTTAATATCCTTGATTATTTGCCAAGGGATAGAATTCCGAGTGTGAATATACAAACAATTTGGCCCAGCTTGTGGATCTCGGTGGGGAACTACAGGACCCACACTAATCTCAAAGATATCGGAGACTCTCGAAAAAGCCTCCAATGCCCTTTTTGTTATAATTGGCCATAAAGACCCATTACCCCCATGCGTAGCTACGACATGGAGAATAAAAACATCTACATCTGTAGTTTGATCAAAACGTCCAACGATTTCTATTTCAAGAGAACGAGACATCCTAGAAACCATTTCACGCCATTCTTCATATCTGGTTCCACTGCGGAGGACATCAGGAAGAATAG
>CAZLFE010000133.1:0-5187 GCA_964558725.1 uncultured Nitrospiraceae bacterium
GAGCATACCGCAAAACGATATGCTCAGGAGGTGCCCTCTATATGATTATCAGGTGTACTCCGCACATGACGGCATCTATCATGTGAAGTAGATGAAGAAAGTAATAAGGGTTGAGAGTTATTTAAACCCAAACGTTGCATTAACAAGAAGGCAGACATGCTGAAAAACCCATGCAAATCGACAAGATTTTATTCTGATATACGTGACCGTAGATTTCACCTTTTGTGTATTCCTGAAAGGGCTGGCAGACCACATGGGAGGGCTGTAAGGTGTTGATGGCAGGGCTTTTTCATCACATCTGCCTCCTCAAACGAATAAAATTCATGCAACTGGTTGGTAAACTTAGGATAAGAAGGCAAAAGCCAAAAGCTTTTGCCTTCTTCTTTTCATTAAAATAGCATTTGACTATCGTCAAAAGAATCCGCTTAAATACTATTCCTCCTTGATTTTATAAATAGAAAATTATAGCCTTCCTTCTTGTCGGAGTCTGTTGATGTGATTATTTATATCAGGCAGTGCCTCAACTGCAGCCTTTTCACCCTCGAGAACGGCTTCGTGCCTTTTTGAAAAATCGCTTGAACTTATGTAACCTACTTTCGGCCGTATCACAATATCTGCTTTAGAAATCTGTATGGATGAAAGTTTGGAGTACATGATATTTATGGATTGCAATATCGTTTCTATTGTGCCCTCAGGTGGCGTGCTTTCAACATCTGAGGAGATGTCTACAGCAATAACAAAATCCGCGCCGAGTCTTTTTGCGGCATTTACTGCCACAGGACTCACAACACCGCCGTCTACGTAAATCCTGTCTGAGATCTTCACTGGTTTGAAGATGCCCGGTATTGAACAACTGGCGCGTACCGCTGTGCCTGTGTTTCCTCTGCCAAAGATGACTTCCTGGCCATTCTGTATGTCCGTTACAACTGCATAAAAGGGAATCCTCAATTTCTCTATTGGTGTGTTCTTCACTTTTTCATTAATGTATTCTTCAAGTTTCTCCCCTTTGATGAATCCATTGTCAGGAAGGGTAAGATCTACTACATCTCCTCTTTCTATGGAAAAGGACATCTTCTGAAGTTGATAGGCATCGTAGCCATAGGCGTAGAGGCTTCCAACAAAGCTTCCTGCACTCGTCCCGACTATCATATGAATCGGAATCTTATTTGACTCTAAGACCTTAAAGACCCCTATGTGGGCAAATCCCTTCGATGCCCCTGCGCCAAGTACGATGGCTATCTTGGCTGGCTTCGGAGGGGGTTTGACCTCCTTAGGTGCGCATGATGCCATAGCAAGCATTAAAATGATAAAGATGCTGAATAATCTATGAAGGATCATCCTCTCCGTGTCCATACCTTTCGAACCTCCTGCAGTTTTAGTCCTCTCAAAATCTCATAGTCTCATGATCTCATAGTCATGTATATCACATATTTGAAGATATTTGATAAAGGAGTTATCATTTATTATATAGGAAGTTAGTTTTTGGAACATAGCATGGACATAAAAGAAATAAGGGAGATGGCAAAAAAGTTTACCCCAGAGGAGATAGAAACCTGTATAAAACAGCAACTTCAGGAAGGAGCAAATATCTGCGAGGTAACAGGACCTACCGAGCGTGTAATAGGTGAACTGGCAAAGGCAGAGTTTGTTAAAGATTTAATGGGAAAAGGTATGTCTCTTACCGATGCAGTTCGTGAACTTGCAAGAAAAATACGCCTCGTTCAAAAAGGGTTCAAAGAAGAATAGATTTTATCTAAACAGATAGCCTATCGCATTTTTTAATAAAATGAAGCCGAAGAACATCAAGAAGTTTGTTACCAGTATCTTACCCGGCCGAGATCAATATGAACGAATTCTGGATATTTTCCCACTCCACCTGCGGCAAAGGACTTTGCAACGTTTGAAATCTCACAGCTGCTGACACACGGAATTGAGAAGTCTATAGCAAGCCCGTACAGATGAAAGCTGTTCTGTACAACTTTTCTCCCCAGACTTCTTAAGTATTCATTATAAGCAAATGAGCGATAGCCGGAGATTATATGGACCTCTCTGTCTTTTCCGAAGATATCCTTTATGTCACAGAGCAGGTCTAAAAGCTTTAAATCCACGGGGATGATTTCATTCGTATAGTGACACCTTAGAAGATAATTTATCTTATCAATGGCACCGTGATCGTAGGTGCCTGACTGATAGTATGCCGTATTCAGTCTTTCTCCGGTATGGATGTTATAAAGGTTAAGAAATCTTTCTTCCTTAGAAAATGCAAAAACTTTTTTGAAGGGATAGGCGGCAGTAATAGCAAAGATGGTCTTTAATAAATTCCTTCTTGATATCATAAGGTAATATCCTCCGCTATTCCTGATTTCTTTTTTATTATTGAATCTACCTTCTGCTAATCCATCTTATCTGAAACCCTACATTTTTCTAAAGCCTTTTTGCTTCATCTTTCAGGTCTTTAAAGTTTCTTTAAATATCCCTATGAACTCGAGAAATATTCTTCCTGTCTCAGACTGCAACCTAAACAGGGTTATATATTATCTCTCTGGCAGAATTTATTTCAATCAAAAATTCCTCTATATGTTCCGGTAGAACTTTATACAGTTGCTACTGAGCTGTTAGACTGAGGTCGGTAAGGTCTTACTCTCCCTATTTGAGACGCGGTTTAGTACCAGGAGCATTACCAATAATCAACATTTTAGGCCCGTCTTTCAAGATGTGAAATTTTCCATCGTCAACAAAAGGCGAGATAATCCATTCAAACAGAATTTTTGCATCTTCGATTACCGGATTTTTTGGATAACCATAATATTTTTTCTGCATCTGTTCATCGTAAAGTCCAATACAACCGTGTGATGCAGGATAGCCAGGAAGGTCTCGACCATGAATCCAGAATGCAACTCCTTTTTTAGTTATGTAGAACCTGAGGCCGTAATGCATAGGATATGGGGTATTTGTTTTCTCAATAAAATAAAGTGTAGACCTATGTTCGCTGTCAAACGCAGTAAGTCTGAATTCTCCATTAGGTGTTTCATTTCCCTTCTCACCTGTTGCAATGGGGGTAGAAAATACCAGTCGACCATATTCATAAGCTCCAAGAAATTGCTCTGAGAGATTCACCAGTATGAATTTTGGCTCCGACTCCGCAGGTTGATAATACCGGGGCATTGGCGTGAAATCTGTGATGTCTTCAAGCCGTTTAGGGACTTTTATATAAATCCCTGGATAAACATGTCTTCTATCAACTCTGTTAAATCGAACCACGTCTATCCATCTGTCATTGAAGAGGCTTTCCAGTGTCTCGCCTTTTCGCAGGCGTTTGCATTCCCATGTAACTTGGGTATCGCTCGGGTGGTTAATTTTGCAGAGGGAAGGTACAGCGGCCTCTGAGACAGAGAGGACAAGAAAGAGGAGGAAAAGAATCAAAAGACCTTTTATAAGCACTGATAATTAAACCTTTCCATTTAACCCCTTAACCTCTTGAATCCTCATGAGTTTAAGCAATTTATTATACCTTCACATCATATTATTGCAACTTTTTTGTAGATGATGTAATAAAAATTACAAGTCTTTTTTAGATACTCAAATTTTTTCGTGACCTTTGCTATAATTCTTCATGGAAATTCTCCCCGGCCCTGAATGGGAAGGGCTTCTTAATGAACTGAAAAAACAAAAATGCACTGCCCTGTTCATAGGGGCAACAGATTCAGGTAAATCTTCCCTCGTAAAATATCTGGTAAAAAGATTAATACAGGAGACTATCAAGGTTTCCATTGTTGACTCCGATATTGGCCAATCGACCCTCGGTCTGCCAGGGACAATCAGTATGAAAGTATTCTCAGACGATAGGGATATTGAAAATTTCAGATTTGAGAAGATGTTTTTTGTGGGATCCATAAATCCAGCAAAAAAGATTACCCTGATGATAGAGGGTTCGAAAAGAATGGTTGATATCTGTAGAGAGAAATCAGACATTACTTTTGTGGATACAACAGGTCTTGTTTCAGGCGAGATCGGGAGGGCTTTGAAGATAGGAAAGGTCAGGGCAATAAAACCAGAGCATATAATTGCTATCCAGAGACATGATGAACTCGAACACATCCTTAAACTTATTGAGAATATCAATATCCATCGTATCAGGGCATCCGTTATGGCAAAGTGCAGAGGCAGGGAACATCGAATGAAATACAGGGAAAAGAAATTTCTAGATTATTTCAACGAAAAGCGGGTTTCTGAATTTTTGTTACATCAACATGCTGTGGGATTTTTTTACAATGGTAAATCTTTCAGACTCAAGCATGGTGATTTCAAGGATGGTACAATCATCGGCCTTAATCATAATGATGATACCATGGCATTGGGGGTGATTGTTGAGACTACTGCTCATTCCATTCTCTTTAAGTCACCGATAAAATCTCTCAGAGGAATTAATAGAGTTGTGTTTGGTGAGATAACCATCTGACGATAAAGTTCCCTGTTTAAAACGAATAGCGAGCGCATTCCCCGCAGCTTGCTGCGGGGTTAGCGAGCGAATATGATAAAAATAACTCCTTACGTTAAGATACCCTGCGGTCTTGCCGCAGGGTTCTTCATTTCTTACGTGTACTTTTTACCCCGTAGGAATGCCCCATGGCTTGCCATGGGGCTGATAAACCCCGTTGATGATATCTATGGGTAAATTAAGAAATCTTCCGCTTTTGCCCCGTAGGAAATTCCAACGGGGTTTAAAATTCCAACGGGGTTTACTTACTTTGGTACCCAGACCTTGCCTTTGTCAATGATGTGCTCTACCTCCCATCCTCTCCTATGGAGCTCTCTTGCAATCCATTTCCTGTGGCATTTCCAGGGGAACCGTTCTGCACAGATAATGACTGATGTTTTCAGAGAGAGGGACTCAAGGAGGTCAACACCCTTGATAAAACCTTCAGTGAGGATATAAGCAATATAACCACCCTTCCTGAAACCACCAAGTTCTTCCCCGAGGAAATGATAATCCAATTTTTCACGGTGTAAGAGTTGTTCGAGGTTTTCCCTCCTGAATATCGGAATTTTGCTTTTCGGGAATCGCCGCACATCTATAAGGGATTGAATATTGTACGCAAGGAGAATCTCTATGAAATCTTCTTCAGTTCTCCTGTCAGTGCCGAGGGTGTATATCTTTTTCATTCGAGCCTATCATATCATTTTTTT
>CAZLFE010000134.1:0-1666 GCA_964558725.1 uncultured Nitrospiraceae bacterium
AGGATCGTTTTTTCTCTTGACAGGTGCCCTCTATATGGGTGCCCTCTATATGGGTACTACTCAGCAGTTTCAAGAGGCAATAACTAATGAAGATTTACAGAAGAAATGTGCAACGAAAAAGGCAGAGCCATTGCTGACCTGCCTTGTTAGCGTCTGAATTAATTTAGTTTCCGTGGTTCCTCTACTTCGTTGGCTTCTCTTGCTCTATCCACTCCTTGAACTGCTTTAGCTCTTCTGGTGTCGCCTCCTTGAACTCTTCTTGTTTCTCTTGCTCCTCGAATTCTTTTAGCTGCTTTAACTCTTCTGGCGTCAACTCCTTGAGCTCTTCTTGTTTCTCTTGCTTCTTTAGCTCATCTTGATTACCCGACTTCTCTGTTTCTGGAAGTAGTGATTTTGGTACTTCAGCCAGCGTATTCTCATCAGGCTTTGCTATCTCTGTCTTTTCCGCTGCTGCGAAGGATACTGAGGCCATTGCCAACACAAAGGTCGCTATCACGATAATCGCTATTGTCTTCTTCACTTTAATCACCCCCTTTTCAAAAAAAATATTTTAGCACAGATGCTTTCCTTTTTAGGAAAGGAATCTTTTTGAAAGAGTGTTATCCCGAGTAGGAATTTAGTCTTAGCGGCTCTTCATAATGGAAAGTTTTCATTAGTAGTTTGCACTATTTTAGGAAACCCTATATTGAAGACTACAGGAAGTAGCAAACGGTGGCCAGAGACTGCTGCGCTTGAGGAGTACTATGTAAAAGTGATAAATCAGGCGAGATTCTCCTGATTTATCACTTTTACTTTGTGTAATCTGCATCTTGAAAACTTTACATTATTTTTCGAGTAAGTATTGAGGCTATATGAGAATCTTGCTTTAAAAATATCTTGAAATGAACCTATTCAGTCCATCAATATAAACATGTCCTGAGATGAGGAAACCATCATTATGTCCTCCCCTGATTTCAAGGAACTCCTTAGGGATAGAAGCATTCTCATAAAGATGCCTTCCATGCCGAAAGGGTATTATTTCATCCTGAGGGCTGTGAATAAAGAGTTTTGGAATAGTAATCTTGCTCACTTTACTCACCGTTGCATAGGAATAACAGGGAAGTAACCTTATAGGTAGGAACGGAAAATATTTACGCCCAAGATCAGGGACCGATGTAAATCCAGACTCAATAATAAGGGCTCCAGCTTTATGCCTTAGTGCAATCTCAGCTGCAACTGCACCTCCGAGAGAACGTCCGAAAAAAATAATCTTATCATGATGAATGTGTTTCACCTTTATAAGATAATCCAATGCAGCTTCGGCATCCAGATAAGTCCCCTCTTCTGTTGGAGATCCTTCACTGTTTCCATATCCCCTGTAGTCAAAAATGAATACACTCAGGCTTAAGTCATGAAATATACGGATGGAATCCAGACGATGTGAAATGTTTCCTGCGTTGCCGTGGCAGAATAATATAACACCCCTCTCACTTGTGGCTGGAATATACCACGCTGCAATATTCACGTTATCCTTTGTCGTCAGGATAATATCCTCAAAATCCAATCCAATGTGTTTAGGGGTTACGGTTATTTCCCTGACAGGGTAGAAAAGCATCTTTTTTTGACTGAAGTAAACAACGCAAATGATGATCATATAGATCAGAAACAGACTGGTAAAAAATACAAG
>CAZLFE010000134.1:1766-5173 GCA_964558725.1 uncultured Nitrospiraceae bacterium
ACTTCATCACTTCCTTACTTCTTCACTTCCTTACTTCTTCACTGCTATAATTTTGCATGCCCGTGAGACTTATCATGTTTGATCTTGATGGTACGCTCGTTGATACGGTTCAGGATATAACTGACGCTCTCAACTATGCCCTGAAGGCACATGGTATAAAGAGATTAACTGTCGGAGACACTATGAACATGGTAGGTGAAGGTATCAGCAGGCTCATAGAAAAAGCCCTCCCCGCTGAAAAGGGGCATTTTAAGGACGCTGTAATAAAGAAATTCCTTGAGTACTATGCAAAGCATTTGACTGATAAATCAAGGGAGTACCCCCATGTAAAAGAAACACTTAAGAATCTTACGGGCTTCAGGAAAGCCGTCATATCCAACAAGAGGGAGGACCTTTCAAAAAGGCTCCTCGCAGAACTTGGACTTGCCGGATACTTCGACCTCATCATTGGAAGCGATACCGCAGGGGAAAGGAAACCCTCAGCCGTACCCGTCCTTTACGTGATTTCCAAACTCGGTGTAAGCCCTGAAGAATCAATCATTGTAGGTGACAGTACCCATGACATAGAGGCAGGGAAAAAGGCAGGCATAAAGACGGTTGCTGTAACTTATGGTTATAGACGTAAGGAACTTCTTACAGAGGCTGATTATATAATAGACGATATAAGAGAGCTTATACCGTTACTTCGTAAATTGTAAGATAATCCCCCTTTACTAAAGGGGGATGAAGGGGGATTACTGAAAATATGTAGTGTCGCACTTATCCAATTTTTCCCTGTGTTATTGTGAGTTTTTTGTAGTTTTGCAGAGCAGCATTTTACTTCAGTAATCTCCCCTTACCCCTCTTTACAAAAGAGGGGAATCTTTCCTTTAATAAGGAGTAAATAAATATAACAACACGATACTCAGAAAAACCTACAAAATTTCGATATCTTTGGATAGACTATGGTATTCAAAACGGCAAATCTACCGACATTACCCTCTGAAAACTTTTTCTGTGAATAGGGCAGGGACCGTAGAGCTTTATCATATCAAGATGTTCCTTTGTGGAATAACCTTTATGCTTTTCAAAGTTATAATGCGGATATTGCCGATGGTATCCCATCATGATCTTATCCCTTACAACCTTTGCAACTATTGAGGCAGCAGCAATAGAGGCACTTACGCTTTCTCCTTTTATGATTGATAACTGTTTTATTGGGATTGACGGGAGAGACAAAGCATCAATAACCAGTATATCAGGCGGTTGAGAGAGGTCCTCTATCGCATACTGCATCGCAAGTCTCGTAGCTCTGAGGATATTCAACCTATCGATTTCTTCATGCCCAACAATACCTACGCCGACATCTTCAGAGAAACGTAATACCTCGGAGTACAGAATTTCCCTTTCTTTTTCCGGTATTTTTTTAGAATCCCTCAGCCCTTTAATCGTTATACCTTTTGAAAAGACAACTGCTGCAGCAACAACAGGGCCCGCAAGAGGTCCTCTTCCAGCCTCATCAATACCAGCTATCCTTAAAAATCCCTTTTCCCTTAAGGATTCGTCATACTGGTAGAGGTCTTCCATCCTGGTTCTCTTTCTCTTTCCTTAATCTTGGCTGCCTTGCCTTTTTTGCTTCTTATATAATAAAGCTTGGCTCTTCTTACACGACCTCTTTTGAGAACCTCTATCTTATCGATAGCAGGAGAATACAGGGGAAAGATTCTCTCGACCCCGATGCCAAAGGATACCTTTCTCACCATAAACGTTTCTCTCGTACTGCCTCCGCGTCTGGCGATTACAACACCTTCAAACGGCTGGATTCTTTCTTTGTCACCTTCTACAACTTTTACAAAAACCCTTACGGTATCCCCGATATTAAAGTCTGTGATGTTTCTCTTAAAGCCCTCTTCAACAGCTCCGAGTAAGCTCATGGCAATTCCCTCCTTAATTCACTCATTAATCTATTATCTTCATCACTGAGACTGATCTTCTCAAGAAGCTCAGGTCTTCTTTCCAATGTACGTCGTAATGCCTCTTTTCTTCTCCACCGCCAGATCTCTCTGTGGTTTCCGGATAACAAGACCTCGGGTACCGGCATGTCCCTGAAGACCGGAGGACGCGTATAATGAGGATACTCCAGGAGACCGCTTGAAAATGAATCCTCCTCTGCAGAACGTTCATCTCCTAACACACCGGGAATTAATCTTGCAACAGCATCTATTATAACTAAGGCAGCTAATTCTCCACCAGTTAAAATATAATCTCCGATAGATACTTCATCATCAACAATGGCTGTCCTTACCCTTTCGTCAATGGCCTCATATCGTCCACATAAAAAGAAAAGTCTCCTTTTTTCTCGCGAAAGTTCCTCCGCCATCTTTTGATCAAATTTGTTACCCGCAGGGCTCAACATAATAACTTTTCTTTCTGCCCTTTCCGGGTACAATTCCTCAACAGCAGCGAAAAAAGGTTCGGGTTTCATAACCATGCCAGCACCTCCGCCATAAGGGTAATCATCAACGGTCCTGTGTTTGTCCTTTGTATAATCGCGAAGGTCATGTATCCTTAATTCGATGAGCTTCCTCTGAAGTGCCCTCTTAAGGATACTTTCACCGAGATAGGCATGGAAGATTTCAGGGAAAATGGTAATAATTTCACATTTCATCGTTTAGAAGTTCAAGAATTATACACTTTTTGAAACTGAAAGTGGGAAGCAAGGAATCCACTTCCCACTCCCTGATTGTCATTTTGGGGTGAGGGATTAAGCCCTTAAGACTGTCTTTTATTCGAGGATTTCGAGTACACAGCGCTTGCCTATTTTTGTACCTGAAGCACTGAGTATTGTTCTCATGGCTCGGGCAGTCTTTCCCTGTTTGCCTATAACCTTTCCGAGGTCGCTCTGTGAGACCCTGAGCTCGTAAACTGTTGTCTTTTCTCCATCAACCTCGTTAACAACCACCTCTTCAGGCTTATCTACGAGAGCCTTCGCCATCCTTTCTACTAAGTCTTTCATGACCCACCTCCATTCGAGTTTTGGACTGCCTATAGACCAGCCCTTTGTATAAGCTTTTTAACAATATCAGTAGGTTGTGCTCCCCGCTGCAACCAATATTTTACCTTTTCTACATTTAGCTTAACCTCGGACGGTTCCTTTAAGGGATCATATGTCCCGAGAATTTCTATAAAAGGCCCGTTCCTCCTTGCCCTGGAATCGGCTATTACTACTCTGTAGAAAGGTCTTTTGTGCGCTCCTAACCTTGTAAGTCTGATTTTTACCAAGCCCTCACCTCCTTAAAACTAGGAAATTTTAATATATCTCGTCTATAAAGTAAAGACCTTGTATAAGTTGGACAGTATAAAATTTTTTATAACGGGAGTTTCGGAGATCTATGCTGACAATAGGGCGCCAGAGCTTGATAAGCCTT
>CAZLFE010000135.1:0-5169 GCA_964558725.1 uncultured Nitrospiraceae bacterium
GGTGGTTACAGCCAAGGAGATGCCTAAGGTAACTCGCCATTCCTTGACCCTACTGTTATGCGCACCCGATCACGGATGATCACTGTGCGCAGTTTAGGTGGAAGGGATGATAATTGCAATAAGGGCACATATTGATAAATATTTAAATATTGCATATTATACTATCAATACAATTAGGAGGTGAGAAATATGGGAAAGTTAATTGTAGAACTTCCAGACGAAATGCATGGAGAACTTAAAAAGAAAGCTGCCGTGAACCATAAAACATTGAAAGATATTATTACAGAGCTTATTCATGGATACTTGTATGCACCCGATAAACAAGTACCCACGAAAAAGAAGACCGGTCTTTGTGGTAGCTGGGATGATGAGAGAACAGCTGAAGAGATCATAAGGGATATCAAAACTCATAGAAGATGGTTTACGAAGCGGAAGAACTGAAATGGACAAATTTATCCTCGATACAGACACTTGTATATACTGGTTAAAAGGTAATGAAAATATTGAAAGATCTATAATCAGGCATGGACTAGGAAATATCTTTATCACTGTTATCACCGAATGTGAACTCTTTTATGGTGCATATAAATCTATGAAGAAAGATAAGAATTTAGCAATAGTAGAGGAGTTAAAAACAAGGATAGAGACACTTCACACAGTTAGCGGTATTCCATCTCTATACGGAAAGATAAAGGCTGAGTTAGAGTCAAAGGGTCAGGTACTCGATGATGCAGACATGCTTATATCAAGCATTGCCTTGTTAAACAATGCTACTCTTGTAACAAATAATATTGAGCATTTTAAAAGGATCAGCGGACTAAAAATAGAAAACTGGAAATAAAGTATCAGAAGCTTTATAACTGAGGAAGTGAGTTCAGAGCATGAATGAAACTGGTTCTAAGCCCTCTGATTTTATCAGAGAGATCATAAAAGAAGACCTGAAGACCAATAAATACGGTAGTCGTGTTCATACTCGTTTTCCACCTGAGCCTAACGGTTATCTCCATATTGGACATGCTAAGTCCATCTGCCTCAATTTTGGATTAGCCGCTGAATTCGGAGGCTTTTGTAATCTGCGATTTGATGACACCAATCCGACAAAGGAAGAAGTTGAATATGTGGAATCGATCAAAGAGGACGTACGATGGCTTGGATTCGACTGGGGTGACAGGTTGTATTATGCCTCAGACTATTTTGAACAATTCTATCAGTATGCTGTGCAGTTAATCAAAAATGGTAAGGCATATGTTTGTGACTTGAGTGCGGATGAAATAAGGGAATACCGCGGCACCTTAACTGAACCCGGCAGAGAGAGTCTCTATCGTAATCGTTCAGTTGAAGAAAATCTGGATTTGTTTGAGCGCATGAGGGCAGGTGAATTCAAGGAAGGGTCCCGCACCCTTCGAGCAAAAATTGATATGGCATCAGGGAATATCAATATGCGTGATCCTGTCATGTACCGGATCATGCATGCAGAACACCACAGGACAGGCAATAAGTGGTGCATTTATCCGATGTATGACTTTGCCCATTGTTTTTCGGATTCTATCGAAAGGATCACCCATTCTATTTGTACGCTGGAATTTGAAGATCATCGACCATTGTATGATTGGTTCCTTGATGAATTGGGGGTCTATCATCCACAGCAGATTGAATTTGCTCGCCTCAATCTCAGCCATACCATATTGAGTAAACGAAAGCTTATTGAATTAGTAGGGGGTGGTTATGTCGCTGGATGGGATGATCCACGGATGCCTACAATAGCCGGGTTGCGGAGACGTGGCTATTCACCGGAATCAATCCGAAACTTCTGTGACCGCATTGGAGTAGCCAAAAGGGAGAGCCTGGTAGATATGGCGCTGCTGGAGCACTGTCTTCGCGAAGATTTGAATAAGCGGGCTCCAAGGGTTATGGGTGTGCTGCGTCCCCTGCGGGTGGTTATAAACAACTATCCAGAAGGCCAGGTGGAAGAGTTAGAGGCCATTAACAACCCTGAGGACCCAGGTATGGGGACACGGAAGGTTCCTTTTTCACGGGTACTGTTTATCGAACAGGAGGATTTTCGTGAGGACCCACCGAAACAGTTTTTCCGCTTGGCTCCCGGACGCGAGGTACGGTTGCGATATGCGTATTTTATCAAATGTGTGAATGTAATTAAGGATGAGCGAACAGGAGAAGTGGTTGAGTTGCATTGTACCTATGACCCGGAAACACGTGGGGGAGATGCACCAGACGGACGTAAGGTCAAGGCAACCCTGCACTGGGTTTCGGCTGCCCACGCGCTTGAGGCAGAAGCGCGTTTGTACGATCATTTATTCCTGAAACCGGACCCAGGCGATGAAGAGGGTGGTCTTGATTTCAAAGCTTATTTGAACCCGAACTCATTGGAGATATTGAAGTCCTGCCGTGTTGAACCAAATCTTGCAGATGCAGTTCCAGGTAGTCGTTACCAGTTTGAGAGGCAGGGTTATTTCTGCGTTGACCCTGATTCTCTGGCTGGCAAGCTTGTGTTCAACAGGTCGGTATCATTACGTGATATGTGGGCCAAGATCGAGAAATCGCAAATTAAATAGCAAGATTCAGGATGCAGGATCCAGGATTCAGGAAAAATATCAAGCATCGCACATCCTGCATCATGTATCAATCGTCATGAGCCTTTGGCTCACAAAAGGACATGAAAAATGTCCCAAACTATATTTACATATGCTGACGGAGCTGTCATTCCCGCTTGTCGGGAATCTTTCTTCAGAAGGATTCTGGACAAGCCAAAATGACATTTTCGGGACAAATGATAAGAAATGATGAGAAAAAAAAGATGAGCTACATAGCTGTCATAGGTGCTGGAAGCTGGGGAACAACCCTCGCATACCTCCTATCAAAGAAAGGCTTTGATATATCACTCTGGGTTTATGAAAAAGATCTTGCTGAGGAGATGGAGAGAACAGGGATAAATAAAATCTATCTTCCTGATGTCAGTCTTCCTGAAAACATAAAGATCTCTCATCAGATTCATGAGGTTGTAGATAAAGCACAGTACATCCTTAATGCCGTGCCGGCGCAGTATACAAGATCAGTCTTTAGAGAATCTCTTCCCTCTATATCGAGTGATGCAATAATCATCAGTGCAGCAAAGGGCATAGAAAGAAGGACACTGATAACGATCTCTTCAGTATTAAAAGAGTTGTCTGGACGTAAGGTTGCTGTACTTTCAGGTCCGAGTTTCGCCAAAGAGGTAATGAAAAATTTGCCGACTGCTGTTACCCTTGCTACAGAAGACAAGGATACAGGACTAATACTTCAGGAGATATTTAATACAAACAACTTCAGGGTCTATACGCATGATGATATCCTTGGCGCAGAGATCGGAGGGTCCTTGAAAAATGTAGTAGCCATAGCATCTGGAATTTCTGATGGCCTTGGCCTTGGCCTCAATGCAAGGGCTTCGCTCATAACGAGAGGTCTTGCTGAAATGACGAGGCTCGGGGTTGCGATGGGTGCAAAGGAGAGGACCTTTTCCGGGCTTAGTGGTCTGGGAGATTTGGTTCTCACGTGTACAGGCCATCTCTCAAGGAATTACACCCTGGGAACTAAACTCGGACAGGGCATGAGGCTTAAGGATATTCTGGATCAGACAATGAGTGTTGTAGAAGGGGTTGCAACTGCAGAATCTGCCTTTGAACTGTCCAAAAAATACCATATCGAAATGCCCATTGTGGAGCAGGTCTATAAAATTATTTATGAGGGGAAAGACCCTGCTCTCGCTGTCAATGATTTAATGAGCCGTCCTTTGAAAACGGAGTTTTACTGATAGGTATGTTATTGATCTTCAAAGATGTTAAAAGTTATTTAAGATTTTTGGTTGTATTTTTGTCATGCCGGCTTGTCCGGCATCCCTCTTCAAAGAAAGATTCCCGACAGGGAATGACAGACAACCATTGGAACAGAGTTTGCTATGGATGAGTCACAAATCAAAGAGATTCTCGAGTCAATACAATCCGGCAAACTCAGTATAGATGCTGCCTTCAAAAAGTTAAAACATCTTCCCTATGAAGATCTGTCATTTGCTAAGGTAGACCATCACAGACATATAAGGCAGGGGATTCCCGAGGTTATATTTGCAAAGGGGAAAAAAGTAGCAGAAGTTGTTGCCATAGCACGCTCTCTGTATAAAAGAAGCAAAAAACTTTTGATCACAAAGGCCTCTAAAGAGATATATGAAAAACTCGGCATTAAAAAAGCCGTTTTTTATCCTTCGTCGGGTGCAATATCAGCAGGGGGGGGAACAAAGAGAAAGGGTCATATTCTTATTCTTTCTGCAGGGACGTCTGACATCCCGGTTGCAGAGGAAGCAGCAGTCACGGCATCATTTCTTGGGAGCAGGGTTGAGAGCGCCTACGATGTTGGCGTAGCAGGGATTCACAGGCTTGGTGATGTCAGGGGCTCGATCAATGCTGCACGGGTGATCATCGTTGTTGCCGGTATGGAAGGTGCTCTTCCCTCTGTCGTTGGTGGTTTTACAGACAAGCCGGTTATTGCGGTTCCCACATCAATCGGCTATGGCACAGGCTTTGGTGGGCTCACTGCCCTCTTTGCCATGCTCAACTCGTGCGTGCCTGGCATTGCAGTAATGAATGTAGATAATGGCTTCGGGGCTGGGTGTCTTGCACATAAGATAAATATTTTATAAGGCAAGAGATAGCCCTGCCGCTCATTCTCGTTCCGACTTTCGGTCGGAACTCCGAGGTAAATTCTATCTTCGATAGAATTTAAAGCCGCTCTCAGGGCTATCCCTTGCCTTCATTTAGCAGGTCATGGAAGCATCTCCAATTCTGTGATTGGAAAAATATCCATCCTGTTACTTTCCTCTTATCTCAGCTTAATATCCGAATAGATGTCATTCCAGCTTGTCTGGAATCCTTCTTAAAGAAAGATGCCGGACAAGCCGGCATGACAGAATCGAGGATTCTGGACCGATCCCTGACAAACAGGGACAAGAGCCAGAATGACAATGAGAAGTATAAGACTACTTGTAAAGCAAAAGTTGATTTAATTAAAAATTTCACAAAGACCTCTCTCTTATTACGGAAAAGGAAATGCTTACGCAGGTCTATAAAAGTGTAACAGCAAAATGATAATGTCCTATTAGAGCAAAATGAAAATGTCCTGTAT
>CAZLFE010000136.1:0-5145 GCA_964558725.1 uncultured Nitrospiraceae bacterium
CAAGTCTTTTGAGATTAAGCCCTGAGACTTCTTCCCATATCCCTGCTTTCCTGACATATTCCTCGAGCTCTTTACGGCCATCTTCACCGGCACGGAGGAATTGTAAGACCTTCTCCTCTGTTATCCTCAGGGCAAAATCGCTTCCTGTGATCTTGGATACTCCCTCTCTCTTCGCATAATCGACTGCTGCCTCCTCGATGAAATTGAGTTCTAACTGAAGTTCCTTCACCTGTGACCTGGTAGATGCATATGTGTTTACAATGGTTACCCCCTCTTCTTTCAGATACTTATTTACTGGCAATTCCTGGACTTTCATCTCATGCTTTTTAGCAGGGCAGTATTGAGGGTAATCGCACCAGTCACAGAGCTTGCTTTCAACTGGCTTGAAAACAGAATCTTTCTCTATGGTTTTTATAAGGGAAATGACCTGTTTTTTAAGATCCTCGAGCTGGTCATCGGACCGTTGCGATATTAACTCTTTGTCAAAAAGAAGGTAATGCCATTTGAGGATTATGTCCTTTGCATCTCTGAACTTCTCTTTAATCCCGATTTGATAAAGGGCAAGCTGCCTGTCATCATCCAGTCTGTCCTGAGAAGGAATATACCCGGATGTCTTATAGTCATGTATTTCATAAACCCCTTCTTCAATATTACTTAACCTGTCTATAACTCCCCGTATGGTATAGTCTTCAATTTTAAAGGAAACCGGCAGCTCTGTTGCCAGGGTCTTTGACTGATTGAAAGGATGATGACGTTTGTAGTAATTAGCTATTCCTGCCTTCCCTGCATTCTGATAGTTATCTTTTGTGAATTGTTTCTTAACAATGACTACATTCTCATGCCAGTTTTTATCCCATTGTTCTTCGTAATAAGTGATCAATTCATCGAGGCTGTTGAGTTTTGTGAGGATGAGTTCTTTGTAGAGTTTATCAAGGGTCTCGTGGACCCTGCTCCCGAGGAATGCCTCTATTCCTTCCTCATCTTCCGGTGGCGTTATACGGTCAACATACCTGAGCTTATACTGCTGGGGGCAATTTTCATAGGTTGATAACCTGCTGTAGGAATATAAAGGCATACCCCCTCTCCGTAATTGGATATTACAAAATTCTGCAGGATTCTGTCTACATTCCCCTCCCGAATCTCTTCTGCATAGTTGACAAGCATAAGAGGTTGTAAGGCAAGAAGCTGCATAACTTTTTCAGTAAAAGCTGACAATCTTAAGGTCACAAATTGTGACCTTAAAGTGAGGGCAATCCGTTATCTCTTATGGTTTCCCTTGCCTGGCTTCTCCGATTTCCATTTTTTCCAGCCTTCATCCTGTTCTTTCCACTGTTTGTGCAGGTTCTTTTCCCAGTCTTTTTGCTCTTTGTAGTGTTTCCTGTCCCATTCCTTCCAATGCTTCTTCAGTTGTCCATAAGGGATAAGCCGTTGTCCATGAGGAATCCTGTAATAATCCGGTGGAAGGTGGAGGAAGGCGACCGGAACGCGTGCAGGTGGAAGGTAGTACCAGGGGCCATTATAGTAAGTTGACCTGAACCAGTATCCATTATGCAGAGAATACCAGTAGCCAGAGTAGAAAAAGAGCTGGAGGCCAACGTCAGGTGCGAAATAGACATAGGAACCAGGAATTAAAAATACGGCCGGCGGCGCAGGGACTACAACCGCAGGAGGAGGGACACCAATCCCGATTCCGATATGAACATCGACATCATGAGATAAGGCTTGAGCCGGTAACAGAAAGTTTACAGCCCCCAGAAAGATGAAACTCATAAGAGCTAATAAGATCTTCTTTTTCATTTCGTACCTCCTTTTATATTTTACCTATGAGTTTAGAATACACGGAGTTTATGAAGAACCGATGAATACATTATGAAAAATTATGAAGATAATAGTATTCAAAATCATAAGCCGATAGTTTCTAACTTCTCTGTACCACTGTCTTTATCTCAAATTGAGGTGGGTTCATGATGGTTTTTTTCACGGCGCATTGATCAACGACTTTTATCAGTGTCTTATGGTATTTCTCCGGGAACTCCGGAGGCACGATGATCTCAAGGATGATTTTTGTGAGAACCAATCTGTCTCCTCTCTTTTCATGTTCAAGACGTTCAATGAGAGAGATATTTTCAGCAGGAATTTTTCGCTCTTTGCAAAAGCCGAGGACGTAGATGCCAGCACAGGTGCCAATCGATGCAAGAAAATGGTCGAAAGGAGTCGGGGCAGAGCCTTCTCCACCATATTTTATGGGCTGGTCAGTTGGAATGACCATTCCGTCTATTTCTGCATTGACCTTTTTCCCACCAGGGAACGTAATCTTGATTTCTATAGTTTTCTCCTTTCAGTGCTCCATTGTTATAATTATACAGCACAACAGACATCTTAATAAGGCAACTTTGAAATGACATGTATAGTGAGCAGGTAAAGGTCTGCAGGATCTGTGGAAGAACTACTGCAAAAGTATACAGACATCATGTGGTTCCCAAGGTCAAAGGCGGGAAACATAATGGGACAATAGAATGCTGTAGGACCTGCTTGCGGCAGATCCACATGTTGTTTTCGGAGACCGAATTAGCCAAAATGACACTGGGAAAAGTGCTGAACACTGAGGACATGAAAAAGTATATCACATGGATCAGGCGAAGGAAAAGAGACTTCAGGGTAAAGTTGAGCAAAAGGCTGCGAAAAAAGAGACAAGCCTAAAGGGAAAGATAGAAGAACATTAAAAGATGATCTTTCCTTTGCTATAATTCAGGAATTGGATTAATACATTCATGACTTCTACGAGAAACAAAATCATTTTTCTTACTACTTTTAGTATAGCCATGGGCTTCCTCGAAGCTGCAGTGGTTGTGTACTTAAGGCAACTGTATTACCCTGAAGGATTTGCCTTCCCTTTAAGATTCACTGCTATAGAGGAGATTTCTGTTGAATATTTACGGGAGATTTCGACTATTGTCATGCTCTTCTCCATTGGTATCGTTACGGGTAGAAATTTTTATGAGAGGCTATCATACTTCCTTTTCTGTTTTGGTATCTGGGATATCTTCTATTATGTCTGGTTAAAGGTTCTTTTGAATTGGCCTCCTTCATTCCTCACATGGGATATTCTCTTTCTCATTCCTGTCGTATGGGCAGGACCTGTCTTAGCACCCATAATTTGCGCTGCAACAATGATAATCATTGCAGGATGTATTCTTCATTTCCAGCAGAAGGGCTACCTGGTCAGGATTAATTTCCTTGAGTGGGTATTACTCTGTTCAGGTGCTTCATTTATTTTTGCCACTTTTGTTTGGGATTACTCCAAGATCATGATACAGGGAGGGATTATCTCACGGTTCTTGGCGTTAGGAACAGACCTTCATTTTCAGAAGATGGTTGCACACTATATCCCGACTGACTACCAATGGCCCCTTTTTATATTAGGAGAAAGTTTGATACTTAGTTTTGTAGTACTGTATTGCAAACGAATAAAATCAACAGCGAGCTTCTCTGTAAAGAATTTGTAAATACGAAACCAAGTTGTTCTGTAAGAGAATTGCCTACAGGGAAACAACCAGAAATCTTACAAAAAAATCAGACTTCTGCTGATATTTTTCTTAGTCTTTCAACGATATAGTATCTAATAGAGGATTTTGAGTTCCAAATATAAAAAGTAAACCCCGTTGGAATTGTGCACAGGGCATTGAACCCGTGCACAAAAGCCGGAAGATTTCTTAATTTATCACCCATAGCAAGCCATGGGGCATTCCTACGGGGTAAACAAGGAGGTACTATTATGGCGGACACGATACAATGGGAATCTTCTCTGGGTGTAGCGTTAGCGAGAGCCAAGGCAGAGAACAAGCCTATCTTGCTTGATTTTTTCAACCCCCACTGAATTGGATGCAAACAGATGGGTGCAGTTACGTACCCAGATCCAAAGGTAATCAAATTTGTAAATGAGAGGATGATACCTCTGCAGGTGAGATTCGATGCACAGCCGATAGCAACTGATTTCAATGTCAAGTGGACACCGACGATCATAACCCTTGACTCCAGAGGCAAGGAACACCATAGAACAGTAGGTTTTCTTGCATCTGAGGAATTAATTCCTTCGCTTCTTCTGGGTATAGCCAAGAAGCATTTTGATGCAGACCAGTTTAATGATGCACTGGCAAACCTGAACCAGCTCCTATCAGAGTATCCAGAGAGTGACTCAACATCTGAAGCAATATACATGAGGGGTGTATCCCTGTACAAGAGCACGCATGACCCCAAGCCGCTGAAAGAGGCGTATGAGAAACTCAATGCTCGTGATCCTAAGGGCGAATGGACAAAGCGTGCATATCCTTATCGCCTTTTGTAACTTACTAAGGAGTTCATAAGTAAGACCACATTCTTGTCATTCCCCGGCTTGTCGGTACGACTCGCAACCGAGACCGGGGAATCCAGAACGACGCTGGATGCCCGATTAAGCCTGTCCCCGCAGGTAGTAAGCGGGGAAACTTCGGGCATGACGTACAAAGATGTTGTATGTGACATTACTAATGACCGCATTAGTAACTATGCCATATGTTATTCTCACGAAAGCATGAATCCAGAAACATCCCCTTGCCAGGGGGGGTAGGCGTGGCCAATAGAGGGCTGGTGAGGAGTGGGTCAAAGGGGAAAGGAAATGACAAAAAACGAAAGATTGTTGAGTTTACTTTTACTGATATTTTTGCTCTAATATACAAGATTACGATTGACAATCAGTAGTTAATCGAAGCTATAACATAATGAAGGAGGCTCTATGAAACTACCGGAATACGTTTCTGTGGAGGAAGTGAGAAGGGTTTGTAAAGAACTCAAGATAAGAGACTGGACGAAATTAAAAAAACCTGAAGTATTGCTGAAGGAAGCGAAGATCATCCTGTCTCATGTCAATACTGAAAAGATGAAGATACCTCTTGAGGACTTCAGAACAGGCATCGAGGTGGAACTCGAACATGGCACGATGTTCAACCCGTATAACGTTACGAATAACCATCCCATCCTCACGGGAAAGATCGTGATGGCTCATTTTATGGAGATGCTCGATTATTACAAGCGTCTCGAAATAGCCGAGATTGAAGGCGATCTTCTCAAGGCGGTTATTGCAAAGAACTTGGAAAAAATCCAGAAATA
>CAZLFE010000137.1:0-5133 GCA_964558725.1 uncultured Nitrospiraceae bacterium
GGAACTGAGCAGGAGCGAATTGGAGGCGTTAGCGCAGGTAGCCCGTCCGGCTTGAGGACGAAGTGGTAGGGGTTTGGGGAACATGGACGATAGCTGTTCACCAAAAAGACCGTTGTCTGCTTACGAGAAATACTTAAGGAATGGGGACACTCCTCTGCTTACGCCGGTCATCCTTTCCGAGGAATGTCCCCAATAAAAAAGCCACCTGCAAGGTGACCTTTTCCACTTTGGTGGAGGCGAGGCCTTGCTTTCTCCCGTCCACTTCCCATGGACGTGGATTCTATGGTGTCGAAACCCGACACCTGTCTTCGTCCACTTCCATCGTCAGAATTATCAAAGGTTAAATCAGGATGAAACTTAAACAATACATCCACATGATTCTTGTAAACAGTTACTCTATCAACATAGAGCTCAATAAGCTTTTTTGTTGCCGATAGTTCTCCGGCTTCCAGAAGCTCTCTTGCCATATAAAAGCTTTCATTCAACTTCTCAATAGTAATTTCCTGCATTTCATGCGCTTCACAAATCTGACTATACTCTGCTTCAAGATGGATTTTTTCCACCTCAATCTCCGAAAGCTTTTGTGCAAGCACCTCAGAACCTGACTTGACGATAATGTCCACAAGATTATTAATCTGAGTTGTAATTTCATTAATACGAGCTTTTCAGGGCTTTCATCATCAAGGTACTCAAGCACGCTCACAAGTGAGACTCCATGCTTTTTAAGTTCCATTCGATAACCAATGCTGTCCTGACGGTTCCTGGCAAAGCGGTCAAGCTTATGTACCAGGACAAGGTCGAAACCTCCTTTGGCTGAATCCGATATCATTCTCAGGAATTCCGGTCTATTGTCTGTCATTGCTGATTTTGCCTTGTCGATGTATTCACCTATAATGATTATGCTGTTCTTCCTGGCATAATCCCTGATAGCCCTGACCTGTGCATCGATAGACTCTTCTCGTTGATTATCGGAACTGAATCTTGCATATAACACTGCACGGACAATTTGCTTCTTTTGACGGATTTTTTCGATAATCCTCATTAAAGCCATCTCCCTTCTTTTTGGAAGATAGCCTTTGCATAAATCTCTATTCAACTGTCAAGGTGCAGTGTATGAATGCTCTTTTGCCAATCTGGGAAACTCACGTTTTTGTGAAATGTGCGGTAAACCAACTTATTACTATGAAAAAAACCTCCTACAACCATGGCAAGAGGCCAATAATTACAGCTGCTTATCAGAATTAAAAGCAGTGTATACATAATAATATTTTAGTGAGTGGATCAGACCTGATTCACTCACTTAAGTTTATCACCTTTTCCCCTTTTTCTTCTTTTCTTCTTTTTCTTTTAGGTCCCGAACAGTGCCGCTACTCTCCACTTCAACTCCGAACATGGCTGCTACATCTGCATCTTCCAGAATACGTCGGCTCTTTGCTCCAGTTCTGCCGAGCATGTCTTTTGTTTTTCCTCTAATAGCTTCGGTAATTAGCTCTTCTATGTTTACGCTTCTTAGAGTAAAGAACAACGCAGGATTCTCATCAAGCCTTGCTCCAACTCCATAAAGTACTGCAGCCACATGCTTGCACATGACGGCCCAATCAGGACAACTACAACCCAAGGTTATTTCTTTCGGTGAAGGAAACAAGCCACTTCCTTTTGCAGTAAATAGTTCAGAAAGTGCCTTTGGAAATTTTCCATCAATCAATTCCTGCAGTGATTCTATTTTACCTTCACATGACTTTTTTATCCTTCCCCATACATCATCTTCAATCTGACGAATTTCAATCTCAACTCTATAGGGTTTAGAGGAACTGCCCTGCACCAGTGCAACTACCGTACCTTTTTCTATCTTCAGGTCAAGAACCGCACCATTGCGTACATAGCTGCGTCCCCTATCAATGCGGTTTGCATAGTCCGAATAACTCTCCAGATTATCGTTCCATGCCTTTCCCCACCATGTACTGGCAAGCTTCCTACCTTGTATCACTACAGGTGAAATATCTGAATTCTTTTTCTTAAGCTTCTCAACAGCTTTCTGCGCCTTTCTTTTTCTTTCTGCTACAGGCACATATTCCGGAAATCCATAAAATGACATATGCTTCACCTCTCTATCGAAAAGGGACATTCCTCGGATGACATTGCTTAACTCCTTATAGAGGTTATCCCCTTACATTGTTACAATTACATTGTTAACCTGAATAAATCGATCAGCTGCCTGTTATCCATTTCAGTGATCCAGCTTTCATTTATATCCGGCATAATTTCATTCGTTATTTTTGTCTTTTCCTCTATCATCTTGTCAATTTTCTCTTCCACCGTCCCCTTGGTAATGAATTTGTGCACCAGTACATTTTTCCTCTGGCCTATCCTGAACGCCCTATCCGTAGCCTGATTTTCAACTGCTGGATTCCACCACCGGTCAAAGTGTATCACGTGGTTTGCTGCTGTGAGATTTAGCCCCACACCACCGGCCTTAATGGATAACACCATAAACGGTACATATTCATGTCCTTGAAATTTTGCAACAATGTCCTTACGTTTTGCAACAGGTGTCTCTCCGTGAAGCACCAGCCCCTCATGTTGGAATACAGTTTTCAAGAATGCTGCAAGCGGTTCTGTAATCTCTTTAAACTGTGTAAACACAATGACGCGTTCTCTTTTTTCGTAAATGGTTTCACAAATTTCCCTAAGTCTTTCATACTTACCGCTTTCGTTTTCTGCATAAATCGCCTGGCCAAGATACTGATCAGGATGATTGCATATCTGTTTGAATTTCATGAGTGCTGCCAACACAAGACCTTTCCGCTCAATACCTTCTGTAGTTTCCAGCTTTCTTTGAAGCTCATCCACCATGGAGCTGTATAAAGCAGCCTGTTTCTTGGTAAGAGTTGAATAAGTTTTCATCTCTATTTTTTCAGGCAGGTCAGCGATAATACTCTTGTCAGTTTTCAGCCTGCGCAATATAAAGGGTGATATCATCTGCTTTAGCTTTGCATATCCTTCATTACTTTCCTTTAACTTTTTAGTAAACTCAGTAAATTCCTTTGCACTTCCTAAAAGCCCTTTATTTAAGAAATCAAAAATAGACCACAAATCCGATAGTCTGTTTTCCACCGGAGTTCCTGTCAGCGCGATCCTACTCCGTGTTTTCAATTGTTTTACGGTTTTGGACTGTTTTGTACCAGGATTTTTTATAGCTTGCGCTTCATCCAATATAATCATGTCCCACTCGGTTTCTTTTATCCAATCCAATCTTAGCAACATACCGTAGGTGGTTATATAGATACCCCAGCTTGAGTCATTAATCTCTGTTACACTTCTACTTTCTTGAGGATGTATTACATGGTATTTAAGCCTTGGAGCGAATCTTGTAATTTCTGAAGTCCAGTTGCCGATTAATGAGGCTGGCACAATCAGCAGAACCTTCTCCTCTTTTTTCACCCGTATACTGTTTAGCAAGGCAATAACCTGTATTGTTTTTCCAAGTCCCATGTCATCCGCAAGACATGCTCCCAGTCCAAGCTCTTTCATGGTGTAAAGCCACCCAAGCCCTTTTTGCTGATACTCCCTGAGTTTAGCATTAAAATCGGTTCCACACCCCACAGCTTTGATGGTATCCGGCCTTTTAAGCTGTGCCAGGACCGTTTCCAACCACTCTCCATTACTGACCTCGATTTCACAGATGTTCTCTTTTATGTTAAGAATCTTTTCTGCTGAAAGCTGCATACGCATGGCTTCCATCATAGTCAGATCTCCTCGTTGCGCTTCCTTTTGGGCATTCTCATATGCTGCGAGAGTCTCACGGAGCCGCTCGGGATCTACCTCCACCCACTTACCTTTAATGAATGCCAGACCCTCTGATTCAGATATAAGCTTCTTTAATTCTTCGACTGTTATTTTTTCTCCTCCCAGGGACAGGTGCACATTGAAATCCACAAGTACGTCCAACCCCACGAGTGAAGGTGCTTTTGTCCCTATGTTCACAGACATTTTCAGGGATTCTGCTTTTTTTCTCCACCAATTGGGTATCCTGCAGAGAATACCTACCGATTCATATAAAGGTACTTCCTTTAAGAAAGTATATGCTTCATCAGGGTTTAGTCCTATTGGATAGAATATTTCACCTGTTTCCACCAATCCGGATACAAACGAGCTCTGCTGAGCTGCCTTATTGACAGTAGATAACAATTCCAATAATTTTTTGCTGTTTTGTCCATACTCCATCAGAGCATTTTTCAGAGGGAGATGTTTAGCCTTTCCAATAGCAGAAGGTTCCGCAGCATACGTCGCAAGAAACGCAAAGGGATAATCCTCTTTTTTGCTTTCAACCAAATGGAAATATACTTTCCCGACAAAGTGAATGTCGGGATTTTTACTGATAAAGTATTCTGCCACAGTACCCTGGTATTTTTTCATTTCTTTAGAAAAAGTCCTGTTCAGCTTGTCCCATACACATGTAATCCAATGCCTGTCAAGGTATTCTGCACCATTTATAAAGGGTGCTTCAGCGAGCAGTTCATCCTGCTCATCATCCTCCAATACCCCTTTTGCCTTTTCACGCAAAGCTTCCAAATCCGGGTTTCTCGAAAGGCACTTCACAAAAACCGATGCTACTTTAAACAAGTATTCCACCGTTTCGGAAAGCACTACGTTTTTTTTAACTGTCCCCAGCATAAGCAGAGCCATGTCACGATCTGCAAGATACATATCATATATATTTTGTTGAAATTCCGTATTATGTTTTTCAATGTCATTATTCACATATTGCCAATCAAGCGTATACCCTCCATCAGGCTCAATGATGGCAATTAATTCTCTTTCCTTCGCTGTCATATACTCCATTGCAACACCCCCTGCAACAACTGTTGACTCCGTATAAAAATATAATCCATTACAAATTATAACCACAATTCTATTCGAAAGTTCGTATATTATCAAGAATAATCATAAAGATGGGAATAGTTACATACTCCCGTTTCTATCCACTCGTTGGTGTGATGATAGCATATTCACAATAAAGTAAAAAATGCCGACAGGAGCCTTTGTTCACGCTCCTATCGACATTTTTTATTCGATTTACACTTTACTATACTCTCTTTTAGGGCTCTTCTTCTCAATCTTGATTTCCAAGCC
>CAZLFE010000138.1:0-5103 GCA_964558725.1 uncultured Nitrospiraceae bacterium
ACCTGAGGCAAAACACACAGATACCTGTTGTTCTTATGACCTATTACAATCCTGTGTTTAAATACGGGGAGGAACATTTTGTAAGGGATGCAAAGGATGCCGGAGTTGATGGCGTAATCATCCCTGACCTTCCACCTGATGAGGCAGGTAGTTTAATACGTTCTTCGAGAAAGACATCCCTCGACACTGTATTTCTCCTTGCGCCAACATCAACTCCGGAAAGAATAAAGAAGGTGGCAAAGGCATCGAGGGGTTTTATATACTATGTCTCGGTAACAGGAATAACAGGAAGCAGGCTTTTACTGGATGGCTCCATAGAGACATTGGTATCAGAAATAAGAAAGTACACTGACAAACCAATAGCTGTTGGTTTCGGTGTTTCTACACCTGAAGAGGCATCGGCAGTCTCAAAGGTATCTGATGGTGTGATAGTGGGCAGTGCCATAGTAAAAAGGCTTCATGAATCCCCTGATGATCTGAAGAGGTATATCATCAGTCTCAGGGAGGCAATACAATGAACGAAAAATTGAAGAAAAAGCTCCAGCAGCTGAGTACCTTGGTAGAACTATCCTCCCTTATTAATTCAACCCTTAATACCTTGGAGATTAAGAAGCATGCGATTGATGCAGCCACAAGTCTTCTGGATGCAGAGGCAGGTAGCCTTCTCCTTATTGATCAGCACACAGGGGAACTTTTCTTCGAGGTCGCCCTTGGGGAAAAGGGGGAAGAATTAAAAGAGATCAGGCTTAAAAAAGGAGAGGGGATTGCTGGATGGGTAGCAGAGAAAGAGGAGCCTCTGATTATCCACAATGTGCGGTCAGACCATAGGTTTTGTCGGTCAGTTGATGAAAAGAGTACTTTTATTACAAGGGATTTGATCTGTGTTCCTCTAAAGTCAAAAGAGAAGGTTATAGGAGTCCTCCAGGTAATTAATAAGAAGCATGATTTTTTTGATGAGGAGGATAAGGAGGCACTGATAGCTCTGGCAAATCAGGTTGCCATCGCAATAGAAAATGCAAACCTCTATCAAGAAGTGAAAGAGGCATTTTACTGCACAGCTATGGCACTTGCAGAAGCGATCGAAAAAAGGGATCCTTATACGGGCGGACATACAAAAAGGGTAATGGACTATAGTGTTGCTATTGGAAAGGCTATGGGGCTTTCAAAGAGAGAACTTGAGAACCTTGAGCTTGCAGCGATACTCCATGATGTCGGAAAGATCGGGGTGAAGGATGACATCCTTTTAAAGAGGGGAAGACTCAGTCCTGAGGAACTCGAAGAAATGGTTCGGCATACAAGATACGGCGCTGAAATACTCAACCATCTTAGACATCTGCGAGATGTAACTTTAGGGGTAAAGGGACATCATGAGAGATTCGACGGTAGAGGTTATCCAGACAGTCTCAGCGGGGAAGAGATACCGTTAATAGCCAGAATAATAGCTGTTGCAGACAGTTTTGACGCAATGACTTCGGACAGACCCTATAGAAAGGCCATAGACCTTGAGAGAGCTTTTGAAGAACTCAAAAATAACATGGGGACACAGTTCGACAGAAAGGTAGTAGAGGCGTTCATAAGGACGTGAAAAAAACGTGAGGGTCATTGTATGAAGCTGAAGGTGTTAGGAAGCTCTGGAGCAGAATTCGGCAGATATAACCTGCCGGCTTTTTTATTAGACAGTTGCTTGCTCCTAGATGCAGGCACCATAGGTCTGGCTGTGAAAGAGGCTGAGCAGTGGAAAATCCACAGTATCCTGATAACCCATACACATCTCGACCATATCAAGGGAATTCCTTTCTTTGCAGATAATCTCCACATGAGAGATAAAAGGCGCAGTGTTACGATAATAAGTATATCCCATGCACTACGAGCATTAAAAAATAATCTCTTAAACAACATCTTATGGCCAGATTTTACGAAAATCCCTGATGCCAAAAACCCCGTACTGAAGCTCAAGACAATAACACCTGGCCAATCATTTCATGCCTGTAAGCATAAAATTGTAGCATATAGAGTAAACCATTCTGTACCTGCCGTGGGATATGTTATTGAGAATGTAGAAGGAAAACGGCTCCTTTATACAGGAGATACAGGACCCACAGATTCAATATGGAGAGCTGCAAATAGGGTAGATTGCGTAATTATGGAGGTGTCTTTTCCGAACAGGATGGAAGAGGTGGCTATCAAGACCGGTCATCTAACGCCAAGGCTTATCATAAAAGAGTTACATAAGATGGAGAGTCTTCCTGGAAAGATTCTTATAACCCATCAAAAACCTCTGTACCTTAAACAGATTCATAAGGAGATAAAGGCTCTTCGGGTGAAGAATATGAAGACAGTAAAAGATGGCGAAACATATGAGATATAAAGCTAACAGTCAGGAGTCAAGAGTCAGGAGTCAGGAGTCAAATGGCTTGGTTTAAAAAGACAAAAGATATAAAGACCGAGAAGAAGGTTAAGATACCAGAGGGTCTGTGGGCCAAGTGCGATAGTTGTAAGGAGATCATATATAAAAAAGAGATCGATAAGAACCTCAAGGTCTGCCCAAAATGCAATTACCACTTCAGGATAAGCGCACGGGAACGATTGAAGCTCTTTGTTGATGAAGGGAGCTTTACAGAATTCGATGGCGATCTTTTATCAGGCGACCCTCTCGATTTTAAGGATACTATTTCTTATAAAGATAGAATAAAGGAGAACCAGAAAAAGAGCGGTCTCAAAGAGGCTGTGATTTCTGGGGAGGCCCTTATCAAAGGTTATCCTGTCAGTCTTGTTGTCATGGACTTTTCCTTCATGGGTGGAAGTATGGGCTCTGTTGTGGGTGAAAAAGTCTCAAGGGCGGCAGAACGCGCTCTGGAAAAGAAGCAACCCTTTGTGACGGTCTCATCCTCTGGTGGTGCAAGGATGCAGGAAGGGATATTCTCGCTTATGCAGATGGCAAAGGTCTCTGCTGCTATAGGCAGGTTGAAGGATAACGGTATTCTTTTTATCTCCCTTATATCCGATCCTACATTTGGGGGTGTCACTGCAAGCTTTGTTATGCTCGGTGACATCATTATCGCTGAACCGAGAAGCCTTATAGGATTCGCGGGCCCGAGGGTTATCGAACAGACCATCAAACAACCTCTTCCGGAGGACTTCCAGAGAGCTGAGTTTCTTCTCGATCATGGCATCATAGACATGGTTGTAGAGAGAAAGAACTTGAGAGATACGCTCGCCAAGCTCTTCGAACTTCTCCAATGAGCTACAGCGAGACGATTCATTATCTCTATAATCTCCAGAAACAGGGCATCAAATTCGGTCTCAATAATATCATCAGGCTGATGTCGGCTCTTGAAAATCCGCATAGATCATTCCCTTCTATCCATATCGCAGGGACCAACGGAAAGGGCTCAACCTCTGCCATTATTGCATCTGTTCTCAGAACCTTAGGTCTGAAGGTTGGTCTTTTCACATCGCCCCATCTTGTGAGTTTCACAGAGAGAATAAGGGTTAATGATGAAGAGATAACAGAATATGAAGTCGTCAATCTGGCAGAGGAAATTAGGGGAAAAATCTCGGATCTCCAATCTTCAGACTCAAACTTTACACCTACATTTTTCGAGGTAGTAACTGCAATGGCACTGCTTTATTTCAAAAGGAAAAGGATAAATATAGCAGTGATAGAAGTGGGTATGGGAGGAAGGCTTGATGCTACGAACATAATAATACCTGAAGTTTCTGTAATCACAAGCATAAGTTATGATCACAGAGAATTTCTTGGGAGTACTCTCAAGGAAATAGCTCATGAGAAAACAGGCATTATTAAGGAGGGCATTCCTGTTGTTGTCTCTTCTCAGACATCAGAAGTTTTAGAAGCTATTGAATCAAAGGCAGAGGAGATGAATACCAAGGTCTATCTTTATGACAGGGATTTTTCATCGGTACTCAAAAGAGAGGATATTTCAGGAATACATTTCGATTATTTTGACAATGACTCCTTTATGATTCATGATTTATACCTTCCCCTGACCGGTGAACATCAGATGCAGAATGCCTCAGTTGCTATAAAAGCAGTAACTGTTCTTCTGAGCAAGAACAGTGCGACTTGGAGAAAGGGAGAAACGGAAGAAAATATCGTGTCATTGATAAGGGATGGGCTTGCAACAACGAGGTGGCCGGGAAGACTTGAGATGATAAAATATGAACCGCCTATCCTCATAGACGGGGCACACAACGCTGCCGCAGCCGTGGCTCTCTCCAATGCATTGGCAAAAACCTTTCTCGGAAGATATAAAAGGATTATCCTTGTCCTCGGCATTATGGGTGATAAAGATATAGAAGGTGTTATGAAGCCTCTTCTTCCCCTTGCCTCTGAGATAATACTTTCTTCTCCCGACTACGAGAGAGCAGCCTCCCCTGAAAGACTCGCCAATGTGGCTGCATCTTTAGGATTTCCTGACGTACATATTGCACCTACCGTAAAAGATGCTCTTGAATTAGCTCAAAATATTTGTCAACAGTCAAATCTCGACTTAGCCCCCAATAATCCCCCCTCACCCCCCTTTAGAAAAGGGGGGCCGGGGGGATTTGAAAAAGGGGAGGTTGGAGGGAATACTGACTCTTCACTTATTGTTGTTACAGGTTCTTTTTATACAATAGGAGAGGCGAAAGAGTGTATTGGACATACAGGTGTGCTTACGAGACTGAGAGAGTAAACATTTCTATACAGAATAACAAATATTCGGTTTGTCATGCTGAACGTTCGACTGAGCGCTCACGTCGAAGTCTCGTTTCAGCATCTCGTAAAATTAATGAGCTATAAGATCCCGAAACAAGTTCGGGATGACAAAAACATACTTTTTCAGCAGCGTGTTAGTAAATTAAAGTGCAGTTGACGATACTTCAGGTGATAGACAATATCTACTATTTTTCACCATTTTTCAAAATAGCATAGACTGCTGATTCCACCTACAAGTCTCCGCTTATAGTAAGTCTCGGAATTAAGGATTACCAGTAGAAACATTGATAAGGCTACAGCTCAAAAATGAACATGAAAATATATTTTCGGACAGACTTGTCCAAAATAAGTTTTAGATAAACTCCGATCTGGGTAATATAGAT
>CAZLFE010000139.1:0-498 GCA_964558725.1 uncultured Nitrospiraceae bacterium
GTCAAGGCTCTGATAGAACAGGTCAGAAAGGTCAAGTCCGGCACAGCAGGGAGGGTGGCGCCGATCGCCAAGCCGGTGATCGAAGAGGTTGCCCAGTTATCCGAGGCCATCTCTCAAATGGCCGATACCTTGGAAGAACGCGCTGAGTATATTAAAAACTTTGCCACAAATGTTTCGCATGAGTTCAAGACGCCTCTCACATCGATGCGCGGTGCTATCGAGATCCTGCGCGATCATTTTCAGGACATGGAACCGCAGGAAAGGGAGAAATTCCTGGCTATCCTGAATGATGAAACCGGTCGCCTGGATAAAATGGTGCGAAGGCTCCTGGATCTGGCCCGGGCTGAAGTGTTCAAACCCGGTGGCGAGATCACGGAGATTTCTCCTATCCTAAATGAAGTGTGCAATCGTTTCAAATCCAGAGGCCTTCCGGTTGAAATGCACCTGGAGCCTGATGCAGAGCAGGTCAACATGGCGCGCGAGAGCTTCGCCTCCATT
>CAZLFE010000139.1:508-3514 GCA_964558725.1 uncultured Nitrospiraceae bacterium
ATCTTTCATGGCAGGGCGATCAATGGTTGATATCACGGTGCGCGATGACGGTAAAGGTATCAGCCCGGCCAATTCCGATCGCATCTTCCGTCCCTTTTTCACCACGGCCAAGGAGCGAGGAGGCAGCGGCCTGGGATTATCGATCGTGAAAGCGCTGATTGAAGCTCACGGCGGAACTATTGAGCTGCTACAGGCTGAACAGGGAACTTTATTCTTATTACGTCTGCCAAAAGAAACAATAGCTTGATCACAAGTGGTACCGGTTTTTAGGACAGGGAGATAAGTGGGTCTTGAGACTACGATACCTTTACTGGACAGCAACTTTATCAGAGTTTTCAGATCTATGATCTCAATTCCATAGCAATACTTTTTGAAGCGAAAGTCTTTGTTATGATAGTGGCACGACAGCGAAAGCATTTCCCCCCAAATTTAAGATGATTGCACAATGGAATCCTAGATCTCATTCGGAGAGCATAGTTTATCGGTCACATTTCTAAGCTTCTATCTTCATGGGAGATCATTAAGGCTATGGTTAATATTCTACTTTATAGAATCTACATTTAGAATAAGTAATACCATGTCTTTTTCTAGATTGAATACAAAACCTTAAACATCTTATCAAAATCTTTTTATTATCTTATTTCTTCTGCCGATATTTTATCACGATAACAAGAATTGACAATTCCTGTTATCATGCTATTTGATAGTAAGGAGCTTATCATGAATATATCACTTACCCCTCAGCTAGAAGAATTAGTTAAAAGCAAAGTCGAGAGCGGCCTGTATGGTTCCGTAAGCGAGGTCATGAGAGATGCACTGCGACTTCTTGAAGAACGTGACCGACTGCGGAACTTGCGCCTTGAAGAATTAAGGGCTGAAATCAAGAAGGGTTTAGATAGCGGCGGCCCTGTTCCAATGGATATTGGAGCAGTGAAAGCACGAGGTCGTAAACGCCTGGCAGCCCAGCAGGGGAAGAAATAATTCTGATGCCGAAGGTCCTTCTCCGTTCACAGGCAGAAACCGACCTCGATGATATTTGGTGGTACATAGCCCAGGACAACCCAGATGCTGCGGATCATTTCCTCGATAAGATAGAGGAACGATTACATGCTCTCGCACAGTTCCCGGACATGGGCATAAAGCGTGATGAACTTATGCCCTCTTTGCGCAGCCTCGCAATTGGGAACTACCTGATTTTCTATCTTCCACTTCCAAATGGTATAGAGGTTGTCAGAGTATTACCTGGAATGAGAGAAATTGATCCCTTCTTTTAGCGCTCTGTCTGGCTTTAAGCCATGATGGTTATTCATTATCCCCATTATTTCCTTATAATCATTGGAAAACCACCATGGGAGGTGCGCTATGCAACTATCACAAGGTATCAAGGTCTGTATGGAGTTTCACAGGTCAAATTCCAGGGATAATACAATCAGAGGCTACGAGTATGTCCTCGGAAAACTATCTGAGCATTTTGAAGGCAGGGAGATGGAATCTCTCACTTCTGAGGAGATGCTCTCCTTCCTCAACCAATTGTGCATCGGGACAATGCAAAGAACAAAGCGGTCCCGATACTCGAATCTAAGATCCTTTTTCAACTTCATCAGGAACAATATTGATCACAACTTCGTCAATCCGTGTGACACACCGATGTTCAGAAGAATCTACCGACACCCGGAAGCAACACCCTGGGATATCCTGGAGAAAGAAGTTGTTGATGAAGTAATCTTCAGGACAACCAATCCCAGGAATCGACTCATACTTGAACTAATGGCTCGTGGAGGAATGAGGGTTGGTGAAGTATTGAAACTGACCCCTGCAGATGTCTTGGATCAGAAGTTGATCCTGAGAAACCCCAAAAGCGGGAAAGAAAATGAAGTGGTATATATTCCTCAGAAGCTTGCTGACAGGCTGAAGGAGTACATAACAACAAAGAAGACTGAGTCTAATAAGCGCATCTTCCCTCTGACGTATCCAGCTGCCAGGGCAATTGTCCACAAGGCCGGTGAATTGGTTGGTACACTTATCAGACCTCATGACCTGAGAAGGCCTGCAGCGACATTTGCATCCAGGTCAGGAGTTCCCATCGAGATTGTAAGCAAGGTCATTCTTCGTCATGCAAATCTTTCAACGACGCAGAGATATCTTGGCAAGGTGACTGATAAAGAGGCCTTTCGATGGATTGAGAACCTTTACTGCTGACATATGCTGGAAAGGGTGGACTATGTTTCACCCTTTCCAATTTTTGCAACTTACAATATTTTTTTAAGAGCGTTATCTTCTGTCATCTGAAATGCTTTTATCTCCTTAAGAGATCTTATGTTAGCCAATAAATCAAGGCCTTATAGGAACATGAACTTTGAACCATTTATTCTCTTGTTGTGATATTCGAGAGGTATAATTATTCTGGGAAGTATATATCCATAACGGTATATATCTTTAAACATTGATTCAAATCACTCTTCACGAAGAATGGAACTGGGTTTTTAGAAGGCATGCAACCTTTTATCGTCCCATGGGGTGATCTGAAACGTGACCAAATTCCCTAACAATTTATAACCTTACTGAAAAATCTCTTAATCTTTTATCACTCAACCTTTGGTGTCAGAAAAAAGCAGGGTCTAGTGCGACCCTGCTTTTGGTATCAATTTAATATATTGTTTTGGATTACTTTGCCACTTTCCTTCTAAATCCTGTGAGAGCAAGAAGACCTGTTCCAAGGAGCATAAGGGATGCTGGCTCAGGTACTGGTGCGCTGTTGTTTTGATAATCAAGGTCAAATCTCGATGAAGTAAGAAGATATCCACCTACATTATCGTTATAATTGAGTGTGACATCTAAAGCAGATCCAGCTATCCATGTTCCAAAGACTTCACTTATATCAAAAAGAGTGGATGAGAAATTCCACTCGGGGGAACTACCGTTGTTCGATCCGATCAATGTTCCCTGAGCAACCAACTCAACATACACATTATCATTACTGCCACCAATTCCGTACCCACATATTGT
>CAZLFE010000139.1:3524-5072 GCA_964558725.1 uncultured Nitrospiraceae bacterium
GTCATAGGGAATACTGAAATCACTGGTGACATCATGGCTCCACGATGTCCATCCATTTACCCCATAAATCAATGCTCCTGTATGACCATTCACTGTGCTCCCCGAAAAATTTACCGTGTCGGTAAAGAGAAGAGCATTACCAGTTCCACAAAGAGAGAAGAGTAGAACCAAGGTCATAGCAATACTAACCAACGACTTTTTCATGTTAACCCCCATATGTTCATTTTTTTCATATATGGCATGCATATATGTTGCCATGAAAATTAATTTTGTTTTATTAATTAGATACAAAAAGAACGTTCTTTTTTTAGAACCTGACTGATAATTTTTTCGACACAAATTATGGTATAAAGGAATGGCAAATAGTGAACTGTGCCTATATAGCAGAGATTAGTAGATGTATTTTTTTTAGAAATACAGATATATTGTTATGTAATTTAAGTATATTATGCCATAGGTCTTATTTGTACAATAGGAATTTTATTAGAACACTCGTCAATAGTTAGTTACAAATAAAGTGTCGATAACTTTTACTACAAGAATAACCTATTGCCTAACCATGAAAACACCTTTGAAAAAATATCTTACTACCCCAGGAAGTGTTCTGTTCAAGAGTCAAGTCCCCAGTCAAGTCCCCGATTGTCTGTAAATTAGCATTCCCGATATAGTCTTAAAACAGGTAACAGATTTACAGCACTCTCAGGTTTACTCTCCTGAGGAGATATGGATAATATGACTGACTCTCCCTCGACTTTAAGTCGAGGGGTTCTGCGGCTGCGTCGAATAAATTCGACTTATGCAGCCGCTCAAAGAACATTGTCGGGGCAAGCATGTTTGCATATTGCTCGTCCCCTTTTGGGGACTTCGTAAAAACATCCTTTCGCCTGAAGGCGAGGGGTTTCCACCATCCCCGACAGAGACACTAATCTCAGAAAATCAAGATCTTGGCACGCACTCGAAAGTTATCTCACCCTCAGAAAACATATGATATCGAGAGTCTACATAAAATGATCATGCATTCCAGGTTTGGACTGGATATTTATTCTTTTCATAAGGGAGACAATCTCAACCTCTTAATAAGATATCCATCACGTACATAATTCGTTTGAGGGAGTGCACATATATCAGCATAAGAATCATCTTCACAAGCACACAACCATGGTCTATAATCCCGCCGACTATGAGTTCCAGGAAAAAGAAATACCCATATCTCTTCGAAAGCAGATACGGTTTCTTACTGAACCCGATCATGCGGCGGCTTTTCAACCAGATCAATATCCCCGCACTGTACAAGGAATCAATAACGAGCCTTTCCCAGAAGGGGCACATCGTCTTTGTACACAGCACAGAGAGCACCATTGACTCGCTGCTCATGAATTACCGCTTTTCCCGCGAGGGGCTGCCTGTGCCGAAAGTGATCTTCGGCAGTAAGTTCACCCTCATTCAGCCTGCGGCAAAGGTTTTCTCCCTGCTCAAGGCCTTCCTCACCGGCTCACCCTCGCCCTTTGACAAGGGTTTTTACTCCCAGTACGTGGATGAACAGGGAAG
>CAZLFE010000140.1:0-5035 GCA_964558725.1 uncultured Nitrospiraceae bacterium
CGTTGAAGGCATAAAAATAATTCTTTCAAAACCGGAGCAGGTATACAGCTTATTGGAATGAATGCCTGAGACGGGTTTTCGTCTTCGCAACCTGTATAGCTTATCAAAAATGGGAATGTCGAGTAAAGCTAACTGATTACTAAGGAGGTCATAAGTAAAACCACATCCCCCTCACCCTTGCCCTCTCCTCTTTGAGCCGTTGGCTCCGAGCCATAGGCCACAAGGGGAGAGGGAATGTCCCCTCCCTTGATGGGAGGGGTAAGGGGAGGGTGGATTAATGTCAATTTATTAAATTGTTAAATTCTTTTGTATTATTCAGTTCAATGTCAGAGGCTAAGAGTGTATTAATCCTGTATAACCAACAACTGAAATGCCTGCTTTTTTTGACTCCTCAATCATTTTGTCTTTGTCAAGGATAATGCTTTTTTTTGCCTCAACAGCCAGTGTCTTTGCGCCTACCTCAGTCATAGATCTTATTGTATTTAATCCCACGACAGGCACATCAAATCTCATATCCTGGTTTGGTTTACTGACCTTTATGACCACAGCTCCTTTTCCTGCAAGCCTTCCTCCCCTCTTTATCGCCTCATCTGTTCCTTCAATGGCCTCTATAGCCATCACAGCCTGATTTTTAACAACAACGGTCTGCCCTATGTCCAGTCTGCCTATCTCCTTTGCAATCTTCCAGCCAAAGGCTATATCTTTCCATTCATCCTCTGTAGGGCTATCATCTGTGAGTATTCCCCCGGGTGTGAGGAGGCCGGAGCCCAACGATGCTATGTTGAGCAGGGTGATGCCTTCTTTTTCTAACTCTTGTGCGATTGCTTGTAAGATTGATTCATCTCTTCTGTCTTTTAATGAAAAGAGGAGTTTTATCGCCCGCAGGTCCGGAGTGATTTTGCTTTTATAGAGCAATGACTTCGGCACCTTCCCAACCATGATTACCTCTTTCAGGTTGTGTTTTGTCAGGGTATCGATTATCCTGCCGAGTTTGCCAACATTCACCCATTTTATCTCATCAACATAGGAAGATAGTGATCTATCAGCGAGGGGTTCGAGGGCAATCGCAAAGACGGTATATCCCTGGGCTCGTGCCTCTGAAGCAATAACCTTTGGGAGCTCTCCCATTCCGGAAATCAGACCCAATTTTTTCATCGAAAATCGCTTCCCTTGAATCCCTCTTCTAAGACATTATTCACGTTTTCTGTCATGCCTGTTTGTGCAGACGTTTATTCCAATGCATTATTAGCAATGATACATATCACAATTGAAAATACATTTACCTTAAAATCTCCCCTTACCCCTCTTTTCCAAAGAGGGGTATTTCCTCCCTTTGGCAAAGGGAGGTTAGGAGGGATTTTATAACTAATGTCGTTATACTTTTGAAACCGTAATAAATAGAGAACAAGCCGTAAACGGTGTTTATCTGCAGATGCCTCTTTTGTTCTTCTGAATGAACTCAATGAGATGCTTTATTTCATCGGTGTATGGGAGATCTTCCTGTACTTTTTTAATCGCGTCTTTTAGGGTCCTCTTCTCTCTGAAGAGAATCTTATATGCCTTTTTAAGATCATTCATCATTGAATCAGAAAGGCCATGCCGCTTTAGCCCGATCGTATTAAGGCCGAAGAGTTTTGCCCTTGCTCCTGATGCTATGGTATAAGGTGGTATATCCTGTCCTACGCCACTGAATCCACCAACCATTGCATAAGCGCCAATCCTTGTGAACTGGTGTATTGCAGTTAGTCCACCTATAACAGCATAATCTTCAACCACTACGTGTCCTCCAAGGGTCGCTGCGTTTGCCATGATAATGTGACTGCCTATTTTACAGTCATGGGCAATATGGACATAGGCCATAAGAAAATTATTATCTCCAATAGTTGTTGCACCATCTCCACCAACAGATGCCCTGTGAATTGTTATGTATTCTCGTATTATGTTGTTGTTCCCTATATGTAAGCCTGTTTTTTCTCCCTTGTATTTCAGATCCTGCGGTGGGAGTCCGATGCTCGTGAAGGGATAAAAAATGCAATTTTCGCCTATCACTGTATCCCCTTCAATGATCACATTCGAAATCAGCTTCGTGCCCTTCTTGAGGTGGACACCATCACCGATAATACAGAAGGCCCCAATAACGACGTTTTCCTCTATTTCTGCTTTAGGGTGTACGATTGCAGTAGGATGAATTTCGTTTTTCATATGTTCATATCTCTCTATCGGTAACCATGGCAGTAAATTCAGACTCAGCAGCTACCTTTCCTTCGACAGTTGCATTCCCTGAGAACTTCCATACGTTCCCTCTCTGCTGAAGGACATGTATCTCTAATCTGAGCTGGTCTCCCGGCACGACGGGTCTTCTGAATTTTGCCTTCTCTATACTCATAAAATAAACGGATTTACCAACCGTCGCTCCTGAACGGAAAGCCAGTAAGCCTGCTACCTGTGCCATTGCCTCTATTATCAAGACCCCAGGCATTATCGGTTGCCCGGGAAAATGTCCCTGGAAAAACTCTTCATTTATGGTCACATTTTTAATCCCAACGGCCTTTGTTCCCGGTTCTATCTCTACAACTCTGTCTACTAAAAGAAAGGGATACCTGTGGGGTAAAAATTTTTGTATCTCTTTTATATCCATCATTTAGGGTGATCCCTCCTTTCGAGTTCCTTGAGCTTTTCTTCGAGTTCCCTTATCTTCTTATGAAGTTCAGGAAGTTTTGCGAATATGACCTGCGCCTTTAACCATTCCCTATGAGGAATTATGGGGGAACCAGAGTAAATTCCTTTTGAGATATTCCCCATGACGCCTGACTGGGCACCAATCATCGTCCCAGACTCTATCTTTGCATGATCAGCAACACCTACCTGACCGGCTAAGGTAACAAAATCACCTATTTCGGTACTCCCTCCGATTCCAGCTTGGGCAACGATAATTGAGTTCTTTCCAATTGTCACATTATGTGCAATCTGGACAAGGTTGTCTATTTTTGCCCCCTCGCCTATTACGGTATTTCCTGTCGTTGCCCTATCAACAGAGACATTTGAACCTATCTCAACATCATCCTCAATGATGACACCACCCACCTGGGGAATCTTATAATGTCTGCCTTCTTCAAAAACATAACCAAAACCGTCAGACCCTATTACTGAGCTGGAATGTATTATGACTCTGTTGCCGATTTTTACATTCTCTCTGAGAACTACATTTGAATAGATGACACAGTCTTTTCCTATCGTAGTATTATGGCCTGCGAAAACATATGGATAAATAATAGTTCTGTCATCTATGGAGACGCCATCTGATATATAGGAAAAGGGAAAGATTGATACATCCTTTCCAATTGTTGCCTTGGCAGACACAATAGCATCCTCGCTAATCCCTATAGGTTTTTGCGGCTTTACATAGAAATGTCCGAGGATTTTTGCGAAAGAGAGATGCGGGTTTGATACCTTCAATTGCGTCATGTTAAGACCGTCTATCACTTCTTTTACCATCACGCATGACGCCTTAGACCCAGAGAGGTGCTTTCTGTACCTATCTGCTGAGAGAAAAGTAATATCCCCTTCCTGAGCACTATTTATACCTGATACTCCCGTGATCTCGATATCAGGATCCCCGATAACCTCGCCATTCAGCAAGGATGCAATTTCTCTGAGTTTCACTATTTTTTCGATTTAGGCTTTCCCTGGTTATACTTTTTTATGAATGCATCGGTAATGTCGATGTCCTTTTTAGAGTAAAGGACTACTGCCCCGGCCTTTTCTATTATGAGGGTATATCCTTCTTCCTCTCCCATCTTCTCTACGATTTGACGAATGTCCTTTATGATCTCATCCGTTAGTTCCAGTTCTTTCTTTTTAACTTCGGCCTGTGAATCCTGGACAAGCCGCTGATATTCCCTGAGCATTTTTTCGAGTTCTTCCTCTTTGCTTTTCTTTGCCTCTGCGGAAAGCACGGAGGCCTGTTTTTCAAGATCGCCCTTTAGCTTTTCTATGACCTTGCCTTTCTCGTCAATAACTGACTGTTTTGATTTTATGAGAGATTCAAGGTCGGATTTAGCCTTTTTCCCTGCTTCAGATTCATTCAAAACCTTCTGGAAATCGATACACCCTATCTTTGTTGTTGCATCAAGGGCATATAGGGAAGCCGGCACGAAAAGCATGATAACAAATAATAAAAGAACTACCTTTCTCATCTCTTTTTCCTCCTTTATCCTTTCCTAAAAGAATGTCCCAAATGTAAATTCAATTCTGCTGGCTTTTTCGTCTCGTTGCCTATTAAGATTGTAACCCCATTCAACCCTGATGGGTCCCATCGGTGAAATCCATCGTATGCCTCCTCCAGTGGTATACCTGAGACTCCCGAATTTATCAAATGACTCATAGGAATTCCCTGCATCAACAAAGACCACCCCTTTTAACCTTAATTCGCTGATGATGGGGAAAATATATTCTGCGTTGAAGATTAACTCTGTGGTTCCTCCTATCGGGTCTCCTGTCTCTCGATCTCTCGGTCCAGCCTCACCCCATCCTAACCCCCTTATGGTGTATATTCCACCTGTATAAAATCTCTCGTATAAGGGTAAGTCCTTCCCCCATACACCGGCGGCATAGCCAAATCTCCCTCTAAGCATGAACGTTGTCTTTCCAAGAGGGAAAAACCGTGCAGAGTCGACTTCACCCTTAATGTACTTGTTCGTTCCCCCAATCCCTGCATAGGTTAGGTAGATGGAATTTCTTGAACCCCTTGATGGATCAAGATAGTTGTCTCTGGTGTCTCTTACCAGGGAAGGGGTAATACGGCTGGTTGTGTTTGTGCCTTCCTGTTCCCTTATAACAATAGAAGCATCTTTAGATACGTTGAAAATTGTTGCATCCTCAAAATTATATTCAATTTCACCCTTTACATATTCTGAAAAATCTTTACCAAATGAGAACCCAAATCCTGTTGCCTTTTTGTCGTATGCTATGTATTCTCTGGTGATCTTGTAAATGCTTGTAGAGAATAAGATGGGCTTATTCATGAACCAGGGAT
>CAZLFE010000141.1:0-5004 GCA_964558725.1 uncultured Nitrospiraceae bacterium
CTTATCCAGAAAAGGCTGACGGCTCGTAACCACCGCGCAGCGGTTTAGTTCTTCTGTGAGGAATTCGTAAAAGTTTTAGTACCTCCCTGTCTGCGCATTTGATGAAGTAATAAACACGGGTTAGGAAACCTTGGAATTGAAGAGGATAAGTAAGTGTACTAAACAATCTCCGATAGTATTGCCAGATAGTCTTTTGAAAGAGGAGGATTTTAGTATAAATCATTTTGAAGAGAAGACTCTTAAGCAACCAAGGCATCCTCCATGATTTTTATAAGACCCTTCTGAAATCTTGATAGTAAAAACTGTTATAATTGTTTTGATTGCAGCTGTTAATCTGTTACAAAGACAAACCTCGTTAGATAATTACACACGAGAAAGATGAAGCATAAACTTCTCATTGATTTTAGTTTACCCGGTGAAGAGAAAAAGTGGGAGGTTGTAAACGATGAGGTTATGGGTGGCATCTCTCTTAGCCGAATGATAATTACCTCGAATAAAACAGCTCTTTTTCAAGGAGAATTATCATTGGAAAATTATGGTGGCTTTGCCTCGGTCCGGACTAATCCCCAGGACTTTCAGTTGACTGGTTATGCTGGTCTGATCCTTCGAGTTAAAGGAGATGGCAAACGATATCGTCTACGTTTGCGAACCGATGATAAGTTTGAGGGGATCGCTTACCAAGCAAGCTTTATGACACAGTCAGAAAAGTGGATTGACGTTCAGTTGCCATTCAGAGAATTTGTGCCTGTTTTTCGGGGGAGAGTGGTTTCTGATGCGCCCGTGTTACACCCTGACCATGTTCGTCGAATTGGCTTCATGATTGCCGATAACCAGGAAGGACATTTCTGCCTTGAGATTGATTGGGTAAAAGCCTATTCAGCTGGCAGCTAATCAGGAAAGAGTTAATCCTATGGCAAATGCGAAAGAAAGGAATACTGGTTATCTAAAACCATCGAGACTCTCTTTTCCAATTGATGCAAAAGTCTATGACTGGCTCCGCCCACTCCTGGAAGCCTATTACATCGTGGATAAGGGCATCGCTGAAGCTATTAAGAGGGAGACAAAAAAAGGGAGAAAATTAGCTTGTGGCAAGGAGTGTTCAAGCTGCTGTAAAACTCATCAGACCATCCCTGTCTACCCGCTTGAGCTTGTGGGCATCTCATGGTATGCCACGGAAAAGATGTCAGGTCCAGATCGAGAAGCACTCAAGAATCAGCTTAGATCGTACAAGGAAGATGACCCTTGCCCATTTTTATTGAATGGGTCCTGTTTGGTGCACCCCATGCGACCCATCGCATGCCGTCAATTCATTGTTTTTGGCAAGCCCTGTGCTGAAAGCGAAGACCCTTATTACACGAGACTGAAAGATGTACTCCCACCCATAAAGAAGTATGTAGACCAGGCATTTTTCATTATGCTCCCTTTCTACGGAGTACAAGATGCATCTGAGCGAAGGAAGATCATTCAAAGCGGGGCTGTGCATAAGCTCGTCAAGCTCATACAGACTTGCAACTGGAAGAGTCTGGCTGATAGGCTGGATGAGTTTGACAGGAAAAGTCCCCGGCTTTAAGGCAGATGTTGGATAAAAGTGATATTAGACAAACAATCGTTTTAGCCTATCATCTTTACACGGTATTCGGTCAAGCTTTGCTTCAAGATGAAGATGTCCAGACTCTACTACTTCGGCTGAACCAGAACATTAAGGCTACCCAGAAAGAGATGATTGTTATCGGATTAGTAAATGATTGTGCTGACTGCGCAGTCAATGGTGAAGGCACTTGTTGTAGGAAACGCACGGGTCACAAATATGACAGCATACTCCTGTTAATCAATCTCCTGCTGGGGGAAACCCTACCTCCTAAGCCACAGGATCCTCATTTATGTTACTTTCTGACAAAGAATGGATGCGTTCTCAGGGCTCGGCATGTAATCTGTGTTAATTTTCTTTGTAAGCGACTTCGGAAAACCATTCCACATGATAGTCTGGTCAAACTGCAAGAGATTACAGGAAAAGAACTGACTACCCTTTTTGTTCTCGAAGAGTTTATTAAAAAGAAGATAAAGCAAGGCTGATATGTGATGCGAGTGAATTACCGATTGGTATCAGATTTCTTACTTATTACCTGTAGATAGATAAAAAAATATCTTCTTTGGTGTGCATTAACGTTACAGACCAGGAAAACTCGTCAATAGCAAATTGAAGTATCTCTTCAGGCTTAACATAAAACAGTTCCACGTTCTTTTGTAGGGTATAATACGTGAGGAGGTTTATATGAAGAGCCTCTTTGCATAACCTGAAGAGTTTTTTCAGCACATTTTTCATGGATTCTTCTATCCCTGCAATGCGAAGGTTGAATACCCCACAGACAAAAATGATATCAAAATCACGATTCAACTCAGTTTCATCGATATCCATGGCGATAAATTCTGCCTCAGGGTATTTCCTTCTGGCAAGTTCAATCAGATTTTCGTTTACATCAATACCACAATAATGTACAGGTATGCCTTTTTCTCTCATATATCCATAAAAATCTCCTTTCCCGCATCCAAAGTCGAGGATCTTTTTACCGGGAAAGTCACCTGCTATCTTTATGAGGGTTTCATATCTTCGGAGCTGGCCCCCAGGTGTCCATCTTACAGCCTGCGGTGAATCTCCGAAGTCCTTCAGATGCCTGTTATAGAAATACAGAAGTTCCTTTTTACCGAGAGGGTCCATTGCTACCTTTGTAAGCCTGTCTTGTCTGTGAACATATAAGCAATGAATTTTATCATACATAGATAAGACCTTGTATAATGTGGTAATTTTTATTATTGTAAAACTGGAGTTTGAGGGAGATTTTAGTGCAGGGAATATACCTGTAATCCAACAAGAAATGATAGGAGAAGATGTGGAAGAACAGAAAAAGAAGGTCAGGCTTTATTCGCTTTCTACGTGCCCTACCTGTAAAAGGGTGAAAAAAATTCTTGACGAACATAATATAAAATATGAACTCATCGAAGTTGACCTGCTTGACAGCGGGGAACAATGGGTTACGTCAAAGGAGATCAAGAGGTATAATCCTGCGGTGACTTATCCTACACTGGTGATAGAAGAGGTTATAGTGGAGTTTGATGAAGAAGCTATAAAAGAGACTCTGGGTATAAAATGACCCCTGAGCGGCTTTATGCAATCCTCAGTAAATATGCGGAATCGCAGGGCATCCAGCTCAACAAGGACAGAGAATATGTCCTGGAGATACTGGAAGGATTGCTCACCAATGAATCACGGTATGGGTATCGTTCATGCCCCTGCCGACTTGCGACAGGGGTAAAGGAAAAGGATGCTGACATTATCTGCCCATGTGTTTATAGAGACCCTGACATTAAGGAATTCGGGAGCTGTTACTGCGGTCTCTATGTTTCGAAAGAATGGAATGAAGGAAAAGTTAAGCATGTAAAAGTACCTGAGAGGAGATCAAGAGATCATTAAGAGAGTCCCCTAAAGATTTATAAACAGGAAATTCATGGAAGATATAGGTCAGTCGTATCAAGCTTTATTAAACAAAGAACTGGATTCTCTCGAAAAAGAAAGGAAAAAGCAGTATGACCAGGTGTTTAGTGAGCTTGCAAATCGGGGAATGGTTCGTGCAGATATACATATTGAGCAAGCTTTGGAACTAGAAAAGAATTTTATGAGTCGGTTTATTGACTATGCAATCTCACAATTTAAAAGATTGATGAATTCTCCTGATGGGAATATTGATGAATTAGAAAAAACGTATCGATATGGAATAAACTTGTTTTTTGGTAAATCATTACAAAGGATGCTCGGTATTGTCAGTAATGTACGTAGTTCTATAACAGATGATTATGCTCAAGAAGCTTTGGAAAAAGTAAGATTCGAAGCATTTCAGAAATTAGAAGTTGCAAAAGCTGAATAATTTATTAAATTGAAGGATTCCCTGTAGTGTTGCTGACTGTCTGACAATTGTCATCCTGAACTCGTTTCAGGATCTCTTGCAGTTGTAATGTGTTAAAAACATGAGATTCTGAAATAAATTCAGAATGACAAAACCAAGACGCTTTGAATTGTCGGACAGCCTGTCTTGCCGCAAGGTTATTCATTTCTCATATGTGCCTTCTTTTTCATGCTCCCGTGATTTCTATCACAGATTTCTGCTCTTAAGAAGATAATGATAGTGTCATGAAGAAACGGGTGCGATCGAACAATGGACGGAACAACGTGCCACGCAGGGATAACGTAAGAGTCATGATGATGCATGACTTGGAGTTATTCGATATCATGCTCAAGCAGTTGGATGAGTTGAGACAGTGGTGTGAAAGCCTTGAGAACAGGCTGTGGTGGATAGAGGAGGCTATAAGGCTCTCCAAGAGTGGTATGAGTATCAAAGTCCCGCGCTGGTATGACTCATGGTTAACCGGGAAGATTGATACATGAAGGACTGTGGAAAAGCACCCGCTTCTTATGATAACAGCTCATCTTTTTATCAATGGACTTATTACATAAGTGAGTGGTAAGCATCAAATCTTTTATGGAACCATAATATATCCTTCTAATCACCCTTTTCTAAAGGGGGGGCGAGAAGGAAATTTTACAGTTTGACCCCACAACATTTTGCTACTTCCTAATGAGGGCTTAGCTTTCCTTTTATTTATTAGAGATGATATTATGATTGAAGATGGGTGACACAAATAAGGTGAAGAGAATTTTGAAAAAGGGCATTTTGGTATCAGGTGTGGTTATGCGCTCTCTAATCGGAATAGGCGCAACGGTATTGCTCCTCTGTGCACTGAAAAGAAAAAAATAGCTGTTTTCACTAGCCAAAGAGAATTTTACACTAAGGTTACCTGAAAGAAAGCTCTTACCCGAATTGAAAAAAGGTTTTTAGCTCTGATTATTCATAAATCTTTGTGTTTGCACAGATGATAGAGCATTGTCGCTCATTCTCGGTCGTTCCGACCTCCGAGGCTTTTGCCTCTCTATTTCCACACTGTATTTGACTA
>CAZLFE010000142.1:0-4996 GCA_964558725.1 uncultured Nitrospiraceae bacterium
TCTAATCTGCGTCTTTATCGAGTCCCAGAGTTGTATGCAAGTTAAAGAGTTATCTGATATGGGAAGCAAAAGACTACTTTTTCGGATACCCCACTGATTGCGCAAGAATGACTTTCTGATCGGATCGCAGCTTCATCACCTTTGCCATAGCTTGTCTGTCAATTGATCCACGCACAACAGTTGCTAAGCCTTCGGAAGCACAATACAAGTAAACATTCTGGCTAATGAAGCCCGTATCTGCGGCTGAATAAAAGTCCTTATCCTCCTTTGTCGCCGTACCCATCCTGGAATAATCTGCCACATAGATGAGATTAATAGGCGCATCTTTTACGAACTCCTGACGGCCTGTCATAGCTCGGATGTCTTCGGAGAGAATTGGCTTCAACATATGAGCCTTCGCATCATACAAATAGAGTCCATCAGACATGGCGACATAGATATCAATTTCCTGCCAGTTCACCGCAGATGGGGCAGTGCGCTTTCCGGTCTCTGTTCGATTCACTCCGAACGCTGCCCAGAGCAGATCTGAAATTACCTGCAGAGGCAGTTTCTCTTTGCTGAAGGAACGCGAAGAACTTCTGTCCTTGAGCACCTGCATTAAGGGTCTGCCTTTATCAAATTGCGGTTTCAAAAGCTGGATTGGATTAAGTTCCTCTGCAAAAGTCAACGTAGCGAAAATTGGCAAAAAGACCAATATAAAAGAAGCATTTAGAAATAATATTTTATTCATGACGGTCCTCCTATAATTTGTTGATTGGCTGCTTGCATACAATTTATTTCCCGAATTCCTTTATCTTCAATTCCTTCCTCTTTATCTTTCCACTAATAGTCATTGGAAGTTCATCAATGAATTCAATTTTTCTGGGATATTTATATGGTGCTGTTTGTTTCTTAACAAACTCCTTAAGCTCATTCATTAAGGCATTTGATGGCCTGTGGCCTTCTGTCAAGACAACAAATGCTTTCACAACCTCGCCTCTGATTTCATCAGGGCTTGCAACAACTGCAGATTCTTTTACAGCTGGATGTTCTATCAGAACGCTCTCTACCTCAAAGGGGCCAATCCGGTATCCTGACGAGATTATGATGTCATCAGCCCTTCCAATAAACCAGAAGTAACCATCATCATCCTTGTATGCCATATCCCCTGTTATATACCATTGTCCCCTTATGGTTTTTTCTGTCGCCTTTTGGTTTCCGAGATATTCCTTGAATATTCCAACAGGCTTTTCCGGTCTGATCTCTATTGCTATGTCACCCCCAACGCCTGGAGAGACTGGATTTCCATTGTCATCAACAACATCTACAATAAACCCGGGAACAGGCACTCCCATAGAGCCGGGTTTCACTGGGAGACATCTGAAGTTTGCCAAAACATTCACTGACTCTGTCTGACCGTATCCGTCATAGATGTATCTCCCTGTTCTCTCTTTCCAGATTTCGATTATCTCCTTATTAAGGGGTTCTCCGGCAGCAACGAAATGGCGCAGGGATCGGAAGGTAAATCTTTGAGAAGGTATCTCCTTAACCATCATCCGATAGGCTGTTGGAGGGCCACAGAATGTGGTGATGGGATACCTCTGCATAATCTCTATTGTTAATGATGGATCAAACTTTCCCTTTTTGTAGAAAGAAAAGACTGTAGCCCCCAGATGCCATGGGCCGAAAAGGCTTGACCAGGCTGCCTTTGCCCATCCCGTGTCAGAGAGGTTCCAATGAATATCCCCTGGCCTAAGATCCAGCCAGTACCTGCCTGTTATCTGATGAGCAAAGGGATAGGATGCCTGGGTATGAAGTACCATTTTGGGAGGACCTGTTGTCCCTGATGTGAAATAGATCAATGCTGGATCATCTGAGAAAGCCCTTTCACCTTCAAAGGAATCTGACATGTCCCTTTCTTTAATATAATCGTGCCAGCCCTTCCTTTCTTCAGAGAATCCCCACTCAACCCCCTTTACTGTAATCCCCCTCTGTCCCCCCTTAGTAAAGGGGGATGAAGGGGAATTATTATTTCTATCAACGATTATAACAAGGGGGTTAGTAGAAGAACTATTTACTGCATCCTCGACCTTCACAGCATCCTCGTCTGCTGCAATAACTGCTTTTATATCAGTTACTGACAGTCTGTATTCAATATCCCTTGATGTAAGAAGTGTTGTTGCCGGGATTGGAATTGCGTTGAGCCTCATGAGGGCAAGCATGACCTCCCACCACTCAGGAATATTCGAAAGCATGACAAGCACCTTGTCTCCTTTGCTAATGCCCATCTTCTTAAAAACAGCTGCACCTTTTGATGAAAGGGTCTTCATTTCCTTAAATGAAACTCTCCTCTCCTTTTCACCATCAGTCCAGAAAAGGGCCATCCCATTATCCCATCTGTCAAAGATATCCAGTGGAAAAGAGAACTGTTCAGGGACTCTCAGCGAAAATTCCTTATATTCTTTTTCATAGTTCTTTATATTCGGTGATAGTCCCACCCCACATGGTAACACATGTTTATGCATTTTCCAAATTTTCATTGTTACAGTTTTAATATGGCGCAAAAGGCATTTCTAAAAAGAAATAAAGGTAGTAAGATTCAGAGGATGCTAAGATGCAAAAGTTAAAACTTGACCTTGTTACTCTTCAACTATGCAGTTCACTTTCATCTTGTTAAATCCGTAGAAAACATCAAAACGTTTTCTAAAGACCATGCACCACTTGTCATTTCTGTTTCCTCTTCTTCTGTTTTTGTCTCTTTCTTCTGTAGTACTCCTATAAGCCAAAGGACATAAAGACTTTTAAAGACTTCAAACGGGCTGCAGTCAGCGGTAGCATTATCAACAATCTCTAAAATAGTCTTTTGGCCATCAATCATAGAGAGTATACTTTTTTCTACAGGGCTGAATTCTATATCATCAAAAGGGATTGATGTCACTATGTTGACCTTCAAAGGAGATTTCAAGTCTGGCATTTCTCTCTTTATTTTGCTGAAATTATTTATCCTCTTTACCCCTTCATATATAAGTTCCCCCATATCCAGCTTTAGAATCATTTTTTCACGTTTAGGTATTTCCCCCTCTAGAAACTCATATGCAGCATATTGAAGGGTGAAGAGACTACAGATGATCTCTTTTACCTGGTATTTCACACTCCAGAACAGGTTTTTTGGTGTAAGGTAACCGAGTTCTACAAGTATAGTGCCCTGCTTTTTACCTGTCATTTTGAGAAGTCTTACGGACTCCTCATACTGCCCTATCTTAAGCTTTCCAGATCTTACGAGCATCTCGCCTAACCTGTCATCTTCGCATGTTGATGAGGCAAAGATAGCGGTTCCTTTATCCAGATATATCTTCTTTGTAAAGAAAGGAGTCTTTACCGTCAGAATACCTGTCTTCCTATTACTGTTTAAATAGATAAGTATCTTTGCAAGATTAAAGTCTCTGATATCATCACATTTGGATCCCATGGTTTCTTTTATCTCTGCTTCATGTCTTTCCATATTGTCCTCCTTTCCTTACCTTACCTCGTAACAAAAAGCATACCAATTTGTTAAATTAAAGCTAACATATTGATAAATAATAATATTTAAGATTAGCATTCGTTATTATGAAAAATAAGTGAGCGTTTTTGGTATACATTGGCATGGCTAATGACAATAAAGACGCGCCAGAGATGGATACTCGCTCTCTCCTTGAAATATTTAGCCAGTATACATATCTGGTCATATAGATTAAATGGGCGTTTGGTAAGCCTTATCTTTTACAATCAAGCAGTATATGCTAATATTTTTGCATCCAGAACCATAGCGCCTTCAGAATAAAGCGAGACAGGATTCAGGTCTATCTCTTTAATCAACCCGGTTGCTATCATCCCCGAAACCTTAACAATCATCTCCAAAAGGACTTCTATGTCCGCAGGTGGCCTTCCTCTGTAACCCTCCAGGAGCTTGTATCCTTTGACCTGTCTAACAAGCCAGAAGGCATCCTCCTTTTTAACCGGCGCAAGGGCAAAGGCAACATCCCTGAATAATTCCACAAAGATCCCTCCAAGACCAAACATCACAACAGGCCCGAACTGATCATCAATAACTCCACCCACGATAACCTCTAACCCCGGCTTAGCCATTTCTTCTATAAGTACTCCTTCTGCATCTCTTATCTGTAAAAGCTCTATGACTGCCTTTTTTAATTCATTCTCGTTCTTTAAACCAATCCTTACGCCATTGACTTCACTCTTTGAGACTATCTTTGATGACGATACCTTTGCAACAAGTGGGTACGGGATATTTATCATCGCAGGGATATGGTCTGCCATATCTTTATCGACAAATATTCCTTTGGGTACAGAAAAACCCATCTCTTTCAAGAGCCCTTTTACTTCATGCTCAAGAAAAACGGTTTTGCCTCTGTTTTTTTCAATAATGTCCTTTATTTTCTGCATATCATTTGCTACGAAAATAACTTTTCAAATCCCCTCACCCCCCTTTTCTAAAGGGGGGTGAGGGGATTACTAATTTTCATGCTCCTTCGTGAGCCAAAGGCTCATGTGAGTTTGTAAACTTTGAGTTCATAAGTTACAAATTAATTAAGGAGTGCCTTTAATCCCCTAACCGCCCTTTCTGGTGAAGGATAAACCGGAATCCCGTTCTTTTCAAGAATAGCAATCAACTTCCTGGATATGGCATCGTGAGCAACATGAAAAACTATCGGTTTATTTATATCCTCTTTTAAATTCTTCATCAGTACCCCGAGCTTTTCTGTAATTCCCATAACACCTGTCAATGCAATGACTATAAACCCATCATAATCGTCCTTTAGTTCATTGAGTGCAATGATATAATCCTCATTCCTGACCTGAGCTGTAAGGTCAAGGGGATTATTGATTGTATAGAAATAAGGAAATATCTGTCCTATCTTTCCTATTTTATTTCCAGGCAACTTAGCTACATCAAGCCCCTGCCTCATGCACTCATCTGCAGCCAGCACTCCTGAGCCCCCGCCATTTGTAATGATAA
>CAZLFE010000143.1:0-3075 GCA_964558725.1 uncultured Nitrospiraceae bacterium
GAAGTAAAGGAAGAATTTCTTTGAAAGTGGATGTTGATGATATTTTCCTGTCTCTTGACACCATTACTCCTTGCGGAATGATAATCAGTGAACTGGTGTCCAATTCCCTGAAATATGCTTTCCCAGATGGTAAGAAAGGTAAAATTAAAATAGAATGTCATTCGACAGATGCAGGAGAAGTGAAACTCCGGATTAGCGATAACGGTATTGGCTTACCAGAGGGGTTGGATTTTAGGAATGCGAAATCCCTGGGCTTTAAACTTATTTGTAAATTAGCAGAAGAACAGCTAAGGGGAACAGTAGAACAGGAAGGTGGAAAAGGAACGGTTTTTCTGATAAAGTTTAGGGAAATCAAAAGGCATGAAAATATTATAGAACAATGAAAAAAACAAAGATTTTAATAGTCGAAGATGAAATCATTACTGCTATGAGCTTGCTACATATACTTATGCATTGGGGTTATGAAAAGTGCGAATATGTTACATCAGGAACATTGGCGATTGAGAAAGCGGAATGTGAAAAACCGGACATCATAATAATAGATGTAAACCTTAACAGTGAAATAAATGGAATAGAGGTTGCTAGACAGATACGCTCGCGTTTCCGTACACCAATCATCTTTATTACAGGTTATTCCGATAAGGAGACGATGAAAGGAATAAAAGATACTGAGCCTGCTGGATATTTTATCAAACCTCTTGATTTTGACAAATTAAAAATGACTCTTTACTCAATAGTGCATAAGAGCAAGAAAAAATGAGGACAAAGAGCAGCCTTCTCGGAAGGTCACAACTCTTCTCTTTATTTATACTCAGCGACTAAGCAATTAAAATTCAGTTTTTGGGTATTATTCAGTTTAATCCAATATTTCAAGAACACAACGCTTGTCGAGCTTAGCACCGGCAGCACTCAGTATTGTTCTCATTGCTCGCGCTGTATTTCCCTGCTTTCCGATAACCTTTCCAATATCACTTGTAGCAACACGCAATTTTAAAATAGCGGTTCTTTCTCCGTCTACCTCGGACACTGCAACCTCCTCCGGCTTATCTACCAGAAACTTCGCCATTAGTTCAATAAGTGCTTTCATATCCACCTCCATAAGCATTCGTGCTGTTTTTTTACAGCCGTGCTTCCTTAAATATGAAAAATTAAATGTTTGTTAATTGGGATACTGCTAAAAGATGAGCATTGCTAAATGAAATCTATTTATCAGTTTCCCTGTTCGACTATTGCCTCTCTTTCTCTGTTACTTATCATAACACATTATCTTATCTTTATTTTCTTAAATAGACATTGCTTATTGATTTCCATTAACCCGCATTATTTATAAGAATCTAATAATTGAGGCTTTCAGGAGAAACTGAGCGAGAGTGGAACTTATTCCTTAATATATTGTCCTATTATCGGAATTTCTTTTTGACATTTCGGACATTTTTTATCGGGGGTAACTAAATACCTGATTACATCGAAGACGTAACGCTCGATTAAAAGTTCCTGACAGTTCGGGCAATAGGTGTTTTCTGAGGGATGTCCCGGGATATTACCAACATAAACATAATTTAAACCACACTCTTTTCCGATCCGCCAGGCCATTTCGACTGTCTCTACTGGCGTTCTGTCTGGATAAAGGCCAATTTCCAAAGCCCTGTACGCTGGATAATACTGGGTGACGTGCCATGGAGTATCCTGACCAACTTCTCTGTTGATTCGGGTCGCAATTGTCCTTAACGTTTCTTCATCATCATTGATTCCCGGGATAAGCAGAGTGGTGATCTCAATATGGACTCCCGATTTCTTCGCCTCAATAATATTCTGCCAGACCTTCTCCACTTTAGCGCCGCAATACTTTTTTACCGTCCGGGCATTACCTTTCAGGTCAACATTCATCGCATCTAAACCACTTTCTATCAGAAGCCCTAAGGCTTCTGAAGACATATAGCCGTTGGTGACAAAGGTATTATAAAGCCCTTCTTTTCTTGCCAGGGGGAAAAGGTCTAGAGAATATTCAAGGAGTAAGGTCGGTTCATTAAAAGAAATGCTTGTTCCCTGACAATCGTATTTTCTCACCAGATCAATGAACTTTTGAGGAGAAAGATACTTGCCTTTGCCAATATCTTGCGGATATTTTGATATCCTGTAATTCTGGCACCAGGGACATGTGAAATTGCACGACCAGGTACCAACAGTTAAAGCCTTACTCCCTGGCCAGAAATGGAAAAAAGGTTTCTTCTCGACAGGATTGGCACTCGTTGAAGAAATCTCTCCATAAACCAGAGTGAAAAGCTTTCCGTCAATATTTTTTCTGGTCTTACAGAATCCAACCTCGTCAGGTGCTATTTGACAGAATCTATAACAGGTTCTGCACTGCACCCTGTCATCTAACTTTCGATAGAGCGAAGCTTCCCTGATCATCTTTTCTCTTAGCGTCTCTCCGATAGAAAACGAATAATCATCGAAACAACAACAATCAAGAAAGAAGGCAGCCAGATCCATAGAAGTTCATTTTTAATAACCGTCAATCCCCACTGGCTGAAGAAAGATCCGATGCCAATTGGAGAGACTACGATTGGTGTCCATGGGAAAAAATACCTTGTATTATCAAAAGGAGATAATAAAGGAATTTCTAAACCTCCGCAATAGCCAGCAACTACTATTTTCCCATCTGGCTGTATAGCTACTGCGTTGCCAGAATCCCAATCATTTCCTCCGCCGTTATATGTGACAACACCACCGTCGCCAAATGTTGAGTCAAGGTACCCTGGTGAAGAAAATGAAACCCCTGCCATCAAAATAAGGAGTGTGAGGATTAAGAAAATTCTTTTAAACATCATTTAAGTTCTAAAGGAAAAAATGGGGTTGTTTGATTGTGAAAAGGCGAAAAATCTGCTGAATGAATAATTCAAGACTTGAAACCAGAAACTAAAAATATGAAGCAATTTCCCGTTATCTCCTATAATAAAGTAAAACACGAAATGCTTTATTAGTCAAATTTGTTTGATTTATAAGCGTGGCAATATCTTCTGGATTAAATATTATCGCAATGGTAAGCCCTACTGTGAAAGCTCGCACTCAAAG
>CAZLFE010000143.1:3175-4948 GCA_964558725.1 uncultured Nitrospiraceae bacterium
GAAGCAATCCTGAAACAGAAGGCTATCAGGGATACGAATTATCCAGGTTGTCAATATGTGTTTCTCAGCAGGGAAGGGCAAAGGATTAACGATTTCAGGAAGCACAGGGCATCTCTGAGGAAATTGTCAGTGCCTATGGGATAGGCGTTCCTAAAGGGAAAACTATGCTAAGCGGCTGCGTTGCTTTCACTGTTCATGATGAGGACGGAAAACGGATCGCCTATTACGGGATCAGAATGAAAGATATTAAGCCAGTTTTTCATAAATCTTTCAATCCTGAACTTTATCTTTATAACTACCATCGGATAGACCCGGAAACAGATGTCCACTTTACCACAGATATGTTCGATTGCATAAGGATTATCTCTTCAGGAAGACAATCTGTATGCAATTTCGGACTTCCTTATCTGTCAACTGAACAGATATCTCTTTTGCAAAGGTTGAAGTATGTGTCCTTTGATTATTCCATGAAGTGTAGCCACGAGTTGGCTAGCCAGCTTACCACCAATCTTCAGAATTATGTGAGGATTCTGAGAAATGGAAAAGGATAAATGTACAAAAGACCCGATGACTTGTGAGTGTTCTTAGTTATTGAAACGGATAGCGAGCGCATTCCGCGCAGCTTCTGCGGGGAGGTAGTGAGCGAATATGATAAAAAGAACTCCTTGCGTTAAGAACCTTGCGGGCTTGCCGCAGGGTTCTTCATGGCCTCTCAAAAACCTGAAGTACATTATTTGCAGGATCAAGAATCCCAACGAAACAAAGTTGAAACGGATAGTGAGCGCATTCCCGCAGCTTGTGCGGGGTGAGCGAGCGAATATGATAAAAACAACTCCTTACGTTAAGAACCCTGCAGGTATTGCGGCAGGGTTCTTCATATGTAGATATCCTTGCAGAGAATGGAAATAAGAAATAACCCGCTTGCTCATCTGAGCAGGCGGGTCTTATATTGCATACCGTATAATTATAGCAATTACTTATAAAATCACACCCTTTTAAATTATTTTCAATTTTTCTTGACCGGAAGCGTTCGCATTCCATAAAATTAATTAAATCTTTCCGACAAAGCCAAACCTCTGTGAGAAGGGGGCGGAAAGCAACGGATGCTAAGTTAGTCAAGCATGGCCGAGCTGCCGAAGGAGAATTTCGGTAGTTCGGCTTTTTTGTTTTGGTTCTCTTTAGGGGGTATTGGGTGAAGAAACTTCCATCATTTCCATTCTACAGTTATCAAGTTTTCTTGATTCATTTCCTAATGAAATTTCCCGGCATTGAAAAAGGGGGGCACAATGTTTAAACGAATTCCATTTCTATTTACCTTTGTTTTTTTGTTCGTGATTTCAACCGCTGTTTCTACTGGGGCTTTCAAGCTCCCCGATACCGGGCAGGCGAAGTGTTATCAAGCTGTTTCGCCCTATGGCGAAATCCCATGTCCTGCGCCCGGAGAGCCTCTTGCGCAGGACGGTAGCTACAATATCAATCCTCTCTCTTATACTGACAACGGCAACGGCACCGTGACTGACAACAACACCGGTCTCATGTGGCAGAAGCAGGATGACGGGCAGACTTACAACTGGTATGTGGCGTCGGGTACTTATGACGCAACATATAACCCAACTTCACAAGATGTCTGCGGCTCGCTTAATCTCGGCGACCACTTGGACTGGCGGCTTCCAACGAAGAAGGAATTGGTTAGCATAGTTGACTATGACTATAGAAATTATCCATGGCCGGCCATGGATACGACTTACTTTCCAAATGCAAAATGGTTCGACT
>CAZLFE010000144.1:0-4937 GCA_964558725.1 uncultured Nitrospiraceae bacterium
GGAATATCGATTCTTTAAAACAGATTAGAAGAAACGGCTGGAAGAAGACATATTCTTTTTATCTTTTCTCTCACGAACCATCCCGACAGCAGGCTGTCTCTTTTTCTTGGGGCGCAATCCTTTTAGGGCTTTATCTGTAATTAATAAATTCGGTATGGAAATCGAAATCTTTTTCCTTCAGCATCTTTATGACTGACTGGAGATCGTCTATCTTCTTCGCCCTGACACGTATCTGGTCTTTCTGGATTTCAGACTGGACCTTGAGTTTCATATCCTTGATAAGCTTCACAATATCCTTGGCTTTTTCAGTAGGTATGCCCTGTTGGAGGGCTATAACCTGCCTTACAGTATCGCCTGCTGCCCTTTCGATCTTGCCGAAGTTTAAAGATTTCGGTGAGACATTTCTCTTCACGAGCTTAGCATTGAGGATATCCGTCAGACTGTTCAGTTTGTAATTATCGTCCGCCACGAGCGTGATCTCCGCCTTATCTTTATCAAGAGCGATGCTGCTTTTGCTTCCTTTGAAGTCAAACCGCTGGCTTATTTCTTTCACAGCCTGCTGCACAGCATTCGATACTTCTTGCATATCGACTCTGCTAACAATATCGAACGAATGTTCATCCGCCATAGGAATTTCCCCTTCAAGATGAGATGATATTTAGAATTATCACCATTTTATCTTTTTAGTCAAGTATCTTCGCTTGAAATGAATTTTACTAGATTCGGCTTATAGCCCGCAATATTAAATTAATCTTTTTCTTGATTAATGGGACAAAACACTGACAATGTCAGTGGTGGGGTGTGGGGCATCCGCCCCTAAGTACCTTAGCAAGATTAAGATCTTTGATAGCATTGCCTTTGAATTCCCTCGGTTCTCTTATATCTGTTTCATATCTTTCCATATTGTCCTGCTTTCCTTACCTTACCCTCTTCGTTACCAAGAAGCACACCAATTGTAAGATCAAAGCTAACATATTGATAAATAATGGTTTATTATATTTGTAGTCATTTTCTGAAAATAATGTGGGCGGTTTTGGTATAGAGGTGCTCAAAAAATGGCATAGTAAACTTATCTATCGATTACTGTTGTAATGTTGTATTGGAAAGCAATATTTAAAAATCACACTTCCAGGAAGCCTCCCTAACAATTCCCGAAAAACCTCTGAAATTCATGGACAAGGAACTCCTTTCCTTGCCTTCAACAGAGCTTACTGCTGATTTTCACTGTGTTACGGGTTGGAGCAAGTTAGACCTTCGATGGAAGGGGGTTCTTTTTAAAACTATAGCCTCTATGACAAAACGTCTTAAGGAAGCAAAATTTGTTGAGATAATCGCTTAGCTTGGATATACTACGAATCTGCCAATTGCAGCGGCAATGGATGATGATGTTATATTTGCCTATGGGCTTGGTGATAAACCTTTGACACATGAGCACGGCTTTCCGTTAAGACTTGTTGTTCCCAAAAGGTATGCATACAAAAGCGCAAAATGGGTAAGAGGCATAGCATTTTTAAAAGAAGATAGACCTGGATTCTGGGAGACAAGGGGATACGGTAATTCTGCAGACCCATGGAAAGAGGACAGATTTTCATAAAGGTACTTATAGAATATTTATTTGAATCAAGTCAGAGTATATTTTAAAAATCATACAAATGTTTCAATTTAGTATGTCAGTTAAATATCTCATACTTATGATATTTCTGTTTTTCTTCCTTTCCTCATGCATATTAGGAAAGAGAGAGTCGCTTCCACCGCCTCAGGTTGTTCCTTATGTCGATTTGAAGAGATATGTTGGAACGTGGTATGAAATTGCACGGTTTCCTAATAGCTTCCAGGAAGGCTGTGTCGGAACCAAGGCTATTTACTCTCTCCTCGAAGATGGCAAAATCGGGGTTGTTAACGAATGCAAGAGGGACAGTTTTGAAGGTAGAGTTTCCTCTGTTAAGGGGAAGGCATGGGTAGTGGATAATAAGACAAATGCAAAATTGAAGGTCTCATTTTTCTGGCCTTTCTCAGGACACTACTGGATTATTGACCTGGGGAAGGACTATGAATATGCTGTCGTTGGACATCCGAAACGAAAATATTTATGGATACTGAGCCGTTCACCGCAAATGGATGAGGAGCTATACAATAGCATTCTCGAGAAGCTTAAAATGCAGTCGTATGACATAAAGAAACTGCTAAAGACACCTCAGAAAGGGTAGCAGAAGCACTATTAATTAAAAATGAATAGACTCTCCAGAGAGAAATCTCCCTATCTCAGACATTCTTCTCATCAGAAGATTGATTGGTACCCATGGTCTGACGAGGCATTTGAGAGGGCAGAAAAAGAGAACAAGCCTATATTTCTGAGCACGGGCGCTGTATGGTGTCATTGGTGTCATGTCATGGCAAAGGAATGTTTCGAAAATGAAGAGATAGCAGGTCTTTTGAATGACAATTTTATCAATATAAAACTCGATAGGGATGAAAGACCTGATATAGACAGGAGGTACCAGCAGGCAATTGCTACCATGGGATTTGGTGGTGGCTGGCCTTTGAGTGTATTTTTAACTCCTGACAGAAAACCATTTTTTGGAGGGACATATTTCCCTCCTGAGGATATCCTTGACAGGCCGGGATTCAAGAGAGTGTTGAGGGCGGTTGTTGATTATTATAAAGCTAAGAGAGATGAGATTTCACAATATTCTGAGGAACTCATGAACTCCCTCAAATCAAAACCATTGCCGTCTGGAGAGATAAAGGAATCTATGATAAATGAAGCTACGGCAAACATTCTTTCCACCTTTGACCCTCAGTATAGCGGGTTCGGCTCAGCGCCTAAATTTTCCATGTCAGGTGCACTGGAACTGCTTATCAACAGGTATTTCTTCACCAGGAATGAGTCTCTTGGTTACGCTGTCAAAAAGACTCTTGAATCAATGGCTAAGGGTGGATTCCATGATCAGATTGGTGGCGGGTTTCACAGATATTCCACTGATGATGCATGGATCTTACCTCACTTTGAGAAGATGGCTGATGACAATGCATGGCTTTTGAGAAATTATATAGATGCCTATTTTCTCTTTGGGGATGAACACTTTAAAGAGGTTGCAGAAGGGATAATTCGTTTTATCAGAAATGTGCTTTCTGACCCGGAGGGCGGATTTTATGCAAATCAGGACGCTAATGTTACGCCTGATGATGAAGGAGGGTATTTCACCTGGAGAGATGAGGATTTCAGAAGGGTACTCAATGATGAAGAGTATAAAGTGCTATCCCTCCACTTTCTCCATGAATGGGGATCAATGCATCATGATAAATCGAAAAAAGTCTTTTTTGTTGCGCTGGAAGCAAAAGAAATTGCTGATATGTTAAAGAAAGATATGAACAGTGTTCAAGAAACAATTATCTCTGGCAAAGAGAAGTTACTCAAAGAAAGGAACAACAGGAAAGCGCCATTTGTTGATGATACCTTATATACGTCCTTAAACGGAATGCTTATCACAGCCTATCTCAAGGCATATAGGGTTTTAAAGGAAAGTTATTTAAAGGACTTTTCCCTTAAGAGTCTTCAGAGGATAATGAAAAGTAATGTAAGAAATGACGAGCTTTTTCACACAGAGGGTGTTAAAGCATTATTGGATGACTACATCTATTTTATAGAAGCTCTGATTGCTTCTTATGAGGTTACAGGAGATCCATCTTATCTTCAGATAGCAGATAAGCATATGGAACTCTGTATAAAGAAATTCTGGGATTATGAGAGAGGAGGATTTTTTGATACAGAGGAGGAGATTGTAGGATTAAGACTCAAGGGGATAGAAGATGTTCCTCATCCATCGGCTAACTCCCTTGGGATTATTTTCTTGCTTAAACTTTACTACATGACTGATAAGAGTAAGTATCAAGAATATGCAAAGAAGGCATTAGAGACATTTTCTTTGAGAGCAAAAGATATAGGGATTCATTCAGGATATTATTTTTGTGCGATGGATGCATATTTTCATATGCTTAAACTTACCATAGAGGCATCACCTGAAAGTGAGTTGACTGATAGCGCTATTTCATTTTTAATCCCTTACATGAGTATCGTATATGGAGAAGACAAGGGCCGCATTGTGCCCTGCTTTAAGAATGTATGCTACGAACCTATTGATAAGGTTGATGTCCTGAAAGAATTTTTAATGAATAAGTATTCTGCACTGAGAGCATCAGGATGAGAATTGATTTACATCCAGAATACCGATTCAGTGTTAATACTTCAATCGCTTTTATCCTGAACCGCATATCTTTTCATAAGCTCATAATAATTTTTAAGTAAGGGTCTTCTTATAAGAACTTGCTCACTCGAAAGCGGCCCGAGCGCATCGGCAACAATCTTTTTAATCTTGGCCCGTAACTCCTTCACATCGCCTCCTCCGCCCAGGTGGACCCGGTTGGTTAAAAGAATAATATAAGTATGTGTTATTGGATCGATCCAGATCGCTGTTCCTGTATAGCCCAGGTGGCCGTAAGAGCCTACCTGAAACAAGTTTTCTCTATTTGAGGCAAAGGGTGCATCAATGTCCCAGCCAAGCCCCCGCAGCTTAGCCTTAGTTGGTGGTGACTGTGGAATGGTCATCTCCTCGACGATAGGAGGACTCAGGAGCCGTACACCATGAATACTCCCGCCGTTCAGGAGTATCTGAGAAAAGACTGATAGGTCGTCAGCAGTGGAGAAAAGTCCGGCGTGGCCAGCGATCCCCCCCATGTTATGACATGTGGGATCGTGAACCTCTCCTTTGCGATACTGTGTGGGTGCAATGCGATCTTGCAGTGCCGGTGAAGGTTTGAAACCAGTATCAATCATCCCCAGAGGCTTGAATATGCGTTCGGCGCAGTAGACATTAAGTGGTTTGCCTGATGCTCTGCGAACGAGTTCCCCGAGGACTTCGAAGTTTATATCGCTGTAA
>CAZLFE010000145.1:0-4882 GCA_964558725.1 uncultured Nitrospiraceae bacterium
AAAGGAGAATTATTTTTAAGTATTATTTGAGGTTAACTGCAGTTTTTGGGTTAAGAAATCTTCTGCTTTTGTGCATGGGGTTCAATGCCCGTGTAGAATTCCAACGGGGTTTACAGAAATGATACCAACCTATCAGTCCCGGAGAATTTACTGAATAATGGACGTTTTGAACAATATGAGCAAATTTACCTCCAAAATCTTGTCAGGGTTGCAGAGTTCTTCAGAGTCTTTGAGTGAATAAAAAATTAGCAAAAGAGCTTCTGATCGTAATGGCAAAAGAACCTGTGCCTGGCCAGGTAAAAACGCGTCTTTTTCCCCGGTTGTCCCTCCAGGAAGCTGCTCATCTTTATTTATGTTTCCTTCAAGACATAATGACAGAAATGAGTGATCTTGAAGATATTGAGTTGGCCATCGCCTACACTCCTGAGCATGCAAGAGAAACCTTTGCCTCCATCGCTTTGAAGGGCTTTCTGCTTTTTCCTCAGCGTGGAAAAGACCTTGGTGAGAGACTGTGCAATATTTTTATGGAAAAACTTGGGGAAGGGTATGAGGCTGTTTCTATCATAAATAGCGATAGCCCGGATTTGCCTAAGTCTTTGGTAGCCGAATCATTTCGACTATTGTCTCATCAGGCTGATGTTGTCTTCGGGCCGTGTAATGATGGAGGTTATTATCTCATAGGGATGAGAAACATTTATCCTGACTTATTTACAGGTATTCCCTGGAGCACGGGGAATGTTCTTTCTAAAAGCCTTGAAATAGCCAAGAAATCAGGTATCAAAACCGTGCTGCTTCCTCCATGGAATGATATAGATACGTTTCAGGATCTCCTAACATTTTACAAGAAATACAGGAAACCGCTAAAGGGCAGGAATTGGGCCGGGGAAAAAACCTTCTCGTTTTTATCAAACCTGGAAAAATTCAAAATAATGCATGATTCATGACCTTAAAAAGGAGATATTATTTTCCTTGGAATTGCGTGAAAATGAGGTTGCCGGCGAGATAAAAGGCGATGCTGTAAACAGCTTAGCAAATTAAGTGCCTTTAAGGATTATACTCGTATATCTTAACGTCTCCTGGTAAGGAAGGCACGAACAGGTTCTCTTTCAAATCCGTATTAACTTTTATATCTTTCAGTATTATCTCTATCCTGTTAGAGTGTGAATCTTTTATGGTGAAAGAACTTATTGGAAATTCACCCTCGGAAGGTTCAATTTCTATAGAGAGGATTCCACCCATGGGACTTTTTGGTTTCAGGAGAAGATGTTTGTTCTGTTGGGATACTGTAAACTCCTCATGAATTTTTCCAAATCCGCTCAACAGGGCTATTGGTGCCTGGCCATAGGTATTCCAGTCAAATCTCCCTCTGAATGCCTGTTTTTCCTTTTTCTGATATATAATGATATCATCATCATTGATAAAAACTTCCTGGGCTGCTTCTCCCTTATACTCCCATTTCACCTTCTTCGGGATCTTAATAAGGAATTGACCTCTATATGTCTCAGTGCGTTTAAGGTCTTTTATGGTGCTTTTCTGTATAAAATTTCCCCTCATGTCTCTGATGTTCTCATAAGCTTTCTGGATCCTCTGCATTTCTTCATCGCCCGAAGAGGCAGAGAGAGAAGAACAAGTGAAGACCAGAAGAGTGATAAGAGTGAAGAAAGATAATACCTTTTTCATGAAATAGTATATCAGGAAAAAGGCTTCAAGTAACAGGGTCTTGAACTATCGACAAAAGAAACCGCTCAAACCCTTATGTCGATTCATCGGCACAAAGGGTCATGAAAAATAGTTCTTTAGAAAAGGGAGGTAGGGGGGATTTGCGGGACAAATACAATATCCTGTCATCACAAAATTGGAAATGACTGGAGCCTCTTATAGTTATTGATTAAAGGGCGTTATAGGGGTTATAGTTTTTCATGGCAGATACATGGCGGTTTATTGATACAGGCGCCTGCAGGGCTCCCTATAATATGGCCCTGGATGAGGCGATTGCTATGGCAGTCAAAAGAGGAAATTCACCTCCAACATTAAGGCTTTATGAATGGGATATCCCATCTGTCAGTGTTGGATACTTTCAGAGGATGAGGGATATTAACATTGATTATTGTAGAGAGAGGAGTATCCCAATTGTCAGAAGACCCACAGGAGGCCGTGCTATCTTGCACAATCATGAGATCACATACAGTTTCTCTGTCAAGACAGAATATGGAGTATTCTCGAAGGGCTTACTCGACAGCTATAAAAAGATCAGCAGGGCTTTTGGTCTTGCACTCTCAAAAATTGGCCTTGCATCAGAATTAAAGCTACAGAAAGAACCTCATCGCAATAGGAGTCCTTTATGTTTTCAGTCAACTTCATACGGAGAGATAACTATCAATAGTAAGAAAGTTATAGGCTCTGCTCAGAAGAGATGGACTGATGGTCTTCTTCAGCAGGGTTCTATCCCCTTCATTATTGATGAGGATGAAATCGCTAAGGTATTCAGGCTCAAATCGTCTGAAATAGGAAAGAAGTTTACCGGATTAAAAAAAATACTTTCAAATTTAAACATTGAGAGTTTCAAGGATGCTATAAGAGTCTCTTTTGAGGAGACCTTCGACACAAGGATTATTCTTTTTTCCCCTTCACAGGATGAGATATCTCTTGCCGAAGAACTGGAGATCAAGAAGTACAGCTCGCCTCAGTGGAATTTCCAAAGATAGAGGTTGTCCACTATTCTAAGGCATTGCATAATCTAATTAGTTCACGATCTTCCTTCACTCTCCGCTCTTAGCTCTCCGCTCTTAGCTTCTCTTCTCTCCATGTTCCACGTCATATTATAATAGTACTTGGCCCGTAAAAAAGAATCGCCTTTACTAAGGAGGTTATAAGTAAGGCCACATTCTTGTCATTCCTTGGCTTGCCTGTCCTCGACTCCGATCGGGGAACAGGGGAATCCAGAAAGACGCTGGATGCCCGATTAAGAACTTCGGGCATGACGTACAAAGATGTTGTATGTGACGTTACTAATGATCGCATTAGTAATTCAATTTTAAAAAGAGATGAATAATAAGGATTACTATAAAACACTTGGCATCAGTGAGGATGCCACCGCAGAGGAGATTAAGAAGACCTACCGGAAGTTAGCTTTTCAATATCATCCGGATAGAAATCCGGGCAATGAAGAGATGATGAAAGAGATCAATGAGGCTTACGCTGTCCTTTCAGATCCCCGGAAGAGAAGGGAGTATGATTCCTACAGACAGAGTTATGGTTCCTTCGCAAGAGACCGGTTCAGGCAGGCGTATACAGAGCAGGATATCTTCAGGGATTCTGATATTTCTCACATATTTGAAGAACTCAGTAAGGTATTCGGCTTCAGCGGACCTGAAGATATCTTCAGTCGTAACACCTTCTACGGGACACAGTATAGAACTTTTGAATTCAGAGGTCCTGGATTCTCTGGCAGTTTTTTCTTTTTCGGACCAATGTCAAAGGTCTATCAGGATATGATGAAGGAATCCCTGGCTCAAAGGGGTGAAGCTCCAGCCTATCGGCATTCCCTCTTTTCCAGAATACTGCTCAAGGGCTTAGAAGCATTCCAGAGGCATGTTGCAAAGAAATACGGACTGGAATTACCTGAGAGGGGGAGGGATATTCAGGATAAGATTACCATTCCTCCTGAGGTGGCATTGGCTGGTGGCAAGGTTCAGTATCACTATATGAAACCTGGTAACTCCCGTGACCTCATGATTAAGATTCCACCCGGAATCAAGGAAGGACAGAGAGTAAAACTCAGAGGCATGGGCAGGGACGGAAGTCATGGTGGAGAACCTGGTGACCTCTACCTCAAGGTCAAAATTCGCACTTCTTTCCTCAAAAAGGTAAAAGAATTTATCAGGAAAGAAAGCGTCTAAGACCACAATGTTCACATGGCAGAGCTAACCCGACGTTTGGGATTCACCCTCCGACCCAGACCGCCGTATAATTTCGAACTTACGGTTCATAAGCCTGCAGGATGGTCGCTATTCAGCCCTCTTGAGGTTTTTGAAAAAGGGATCTTGTGGACAGCCCTTCACTTAAACGGTATGCTGGTCGGCCTTAAGCTAAGTTCAAAAGGCTCAACAAAGCAGCCCCTCCTCAAGATAGGAGTCTTTCTCAAGGATTTCCCTACATCAGAACAGAAAGAAGCAATAAAACATATGCTGTCCTCAAAATTGTCTGTTTATGAAGACTTGGAAGGATTCTATCGAATGGCGAGAAAAGACCCTATTCTCAAATACACCGTAAATGACCTTTATGGAATGCACGACACGGATTCGCCTACACTTTTTGCAGAGGCAACTCTTGCGATTCTGCTTCAAATGGCTCCTCTGAAGAGGAGCGAGGAGATGATGGAATGCGTGATAAGGAATTTCGGTGAAACGGCAGTTTTCGACAGCAAGCATATCCCCGCTTGGCCAACACCCGAAAAAGTAGCAGGGCTGAGTATAGATGAACTGAATAGCTGCAGGCTGGGATACAGGGCTAAACACATTCAAAAGCTTGCCCTGCTTTTGAAAACACAAAATTCTCCCACGATTGAAGAACTCAAGCGTCTTTCGCCTGAAGAGGCTAAGAGCAGGCTTCTCGAACTGCCGGGCATCGGCGATTACTCGTCAGACATCATCAACCCCCACGGCGGATTCCCAATCGACGTATGGTCTGCGGATGTCTTCGGAAAACTCTTTTATGGTAATGAGCCTGAAGATGGCAGGGCAGAGATCGGCAAGATCAAGGCGGAAGGCATACGCAGGTGGGGGAAATATGCATGGATGGCGTTCTTATACGTTGTCCACGATCTAAAGAGACTTTCAAAAAAACTTGGCCTGAGCCTCAGACTTCAGTGACTTTTCAATAT
>CAZLFE010000146.1:0-4695 GCA_964558725.1 uncultured Nitrospiraceae bacterium
GGGTCAAAGTAATCATACCTGCCGATGATGCTGAACTTCTTATGTGGTTTTAATTCAGCAAAGAACGAATAACCTTTTTTATCAAATTCATCATCGCCCTTCTGGTTGCCCTTGCCCCAGTAATACTGCCCCGTCAAAACGACATATTCATGCTCAAAACTCACAAATCCATCATTCACTGTCCAGTCAGGGTTGGTGTCCTTATTCCCCTTTCCGGTTATACCAAAGTAGGAAAGCTGGAGACCGGGAATAATATCTGGCAACGGTCTGATGGTCAATCTTCCTTCCAGGACCTTATTCTGATTCTTTTCTGCTGCAGTGTATCCTCCGCCATTCATAACAGCAAGAGACATACTACCGTAACGACCAGGATATGCATTGTTCACCCTGTTTTGATATTCCTCATTCATTAAACCACCAAAGAGGGTCACAAAGTTTATGCCTATGTCTGCCGAGTTGAATATACCGTTTCTCTCAATAAACATGGTATCCTGGCAACGGTACCAGTTAAGATTCTCTTCATAGTCGAGCCAGGGCATATGGACGACGCCGACTTCGACAAAGGGTTTTGTAAAGAAGGCAAAGTCAGGTATGTTAAACTGACCATACAAATATTTAATCCGGGCAACAATTGAACCTGCAAGTGAGCTCGGATCATCAGGCTTGACGTTTGTTACATCAAGGGTCATTCTGCTACTGAACCAGGGAAGAAATTCCTTTTTCACTGTAAAATAGCCCCTTTTTACTGCAAACTGACTGTATCCTCTACCGTTATCCAGATCACCTGTTTCACCATTCTGATAGGAGAGATACCACAGGAGTCCGAATTTAAAGCCTTTGAGGGCCTTAGTAATGCTCCCAAGATCTTTCATATCCTCTGGCATTGTCTCGCTAACTTTCTTTTCAATTTTTTGTTCAACTTTCTGTTCTACCTCTTTTTCCTTTCCAGCAGTTTCTTTTTCCATCTCCTGCATTACTTTCGTAGCCTCTTCTGGTGTAAGAATACCCTTTTCTACCAGCTTCTTGAGAATAGGGTCTTTGATCTCTGCAGCTATTGCCGTCCCTGCCACCAGCAGCATTACACACAAACATAAGACAAGAAAACCCAACTTCCTTTTCATACACATACCTCCTTTTCATAAAAATTTAGAACTAAGAAATGAGAACTTTAAAAAATGAATACGTTTCTTCTTTCTCAGTTTCAATTGGAACTTAGTATGCTGATCGATTGTTACGGGAATATTACGGCAGGATTAATTTTTGGTTAACCTCTATAATTCATGGCGAACTCTGGTCCAATGGCTGAAATCTCTGGATTCCTGCTTTCGCAGGAATGACGTCATTCCCGTAAAAACGGGAATCCAGGAAGAGGGAAAAACTTAAACAACTTTTAAGATCTTTGAAGATTAATAGCATAAATCATAGCGGATATAAGTTTATGAATCAGTAGTTAAAAAAGGAATGATAATTCTTACTGTTGTCCCCTTGCCCGGTGTGCTCTCGATCTCCATTTCCCACCAATGAGCCTTTACGAGGTGTTTGACAATTGCGAGGCCGAGTCCTGTTCCCCCGAGTTCTCTTGAGCGAGCCTTGTCAACTCTGTAAAATCTCTCACCGAGACGGAGAATGTGTTTTTTAGGAATACCAATGCCGGTATCCTCGACGGAGATTTCTACGAAATCTCCCAGTGACGAGCTATTAATCCCCCCATCCCCCCTTTTAGCAAAGGGGGGATAAGGGGGGATTTGAATTTTTGACTTTCGACTTTGGACTTTTACCGTGACTCCCCCGTCCTCTGTAAACTTGATCCCATTGTCTACAAGATTGAGGAGTATCTGGATCAAACGGTTCCTGTCTGCAGTTACCTCAAAGGGGGCAGGAGCTATCTCTTTTTTCAAATACAGACCCTTGCTCTGAGCCTTTTCCCTCAAGGTTTCAAAGACTGTATCTATCACATTATCAAGATTGATGGCTTCCTTTTCTATCTTTATATCCCCGAGTTCAATCCTGGAGAGGGCAAGCAGATCACTTACAAGGGAATTCAGACGTTCGCTGTGGTTTTTAATAGTCTCCAGGAATTTATAGGCATTCTCTCTATCATCAAGGGCACCCTCAAGGAGTGTTTCAGCAAAACCTCTTATTGCGGTAATAGGAGTCTTTATCTCATGCGACACATTTGCTACAAAATCTTTTCTTATATCCTCAAGTTGCTTGAGCCTTGTGATATCATGGAATGCTAAAACTGCTCCAAATAACTCTCCTTTCACGGAATACGGCGCTGCAGTGACCATCAGCAAAAGTTCTTTGGGATATGTAACCTCCATTTCATGTGATGTGGTCTTCCCCGTTTCAGCCACCTTATCAATGAGATCAACCAATTCTGCTTTCCTCAGGGTCTCCATGATGGTCTTTCCCTCAATGCCTGACTCAATACCGAAAAGGTTCTTTACTGCTGCATTACTTAAGAGTATCATGCCCTTCAGATCCGTTAACATTAATCCATCTGACATATTCATGAGGATGGCCTCAATCATGTATTTCTCTTCTTCGCTCTGTTTAAGCCTTCCCTGAAGTTCCTGGGACATATCACTCACATTCTTCGTGAGTTCCCCAAGTTCGTCCTTCCTTCTTGGGAAAAGTCTCTTTCTGAAATTCCCTGATGCTACTTCTTTTGAAAAAGCTGCAATTTCCTCTATGGTTCTCACAATCCTCCCTGTCTGTATAAAGCCTATCAAAAAGACTATAAGGAGGGATGCAAAAGATGCTGTAAGGATTTGAATCTTTATCTTGCGAACAGCAGCCTCAATATCATGAAGAGGCACAGACATTCTCAGGAATCTTTTTTCTGAGTCCTTTGTGATTGCCAGAGCAAGATAGAATAAATTCTTATGAATAGTCTTACTAAACCTGATTGAACTGCCAATACCACTCGCTTCAGCCTCTATGAGCTCCGGTCTGTTTGAATGATTTTCCATAAGAGCAGATGGCTCATTGGAATCTCCCAAAGCACGTCCGGTACTATCGATGATTGTTATCCGTGCTCCTGTCTTATCTTTATATCTCTTGCAGAAATCATCGAGATTATCTTTAAACGATAATGGGATGTTTTCAGCAATCAATCTGCTCTGTACAGTAAGGTTCTCTCTCAGTTTTGAGAGGTAGTTATTTTTGATTGTGCTTGAGAGATATTCCCCAAGGACAACAATCAAGACAGAAGCTAAAATAAAGTATAAGAAGAAGACTCGTTTCAGAAGAACTCGTTTCATTACTTTCCGTTGAAGAAGTATCCAATACCACGGAGGGTCTTGATATATCGGGGATGCGCAGGGTCTTCCTCAATCTGAGACCTTAACCTCCTGATGTGAACGTCAACCGTCCTCGGTTCAACAAATGCCTCGTCACTCCAGACTGCATCAAGGAGGTGCTCCCGATTAAATACTTTTCCTTTTCTTTCAGCAAGAAAGAGTAAAAGTTTGAACTCTGTGGCACTCAGTTTAATGGATTTACCTTTTACAGAAACAGTATATCTCTCTCTGTCTATAACAAGTTCCCCTGCCTTCAGTATCTTTTCAGGGGCAGGTTTTTCCATTGCTCTTCTCAGGACTGCCTTGACCCTTGCCACCAGTTCTCTTGGACTGAAAGGCTTTGTAACATAATCATCTGCTCCCATTTCCAAACCAAGTATCTTGTCCACCTCTTCTCCTTTTGCTGTAAGCATAATGATAGGCAGAGCCTCAGTCTTTGGATCATTCCTTAAAATTCGACAGAGTTCCATACCCTGAATTCCGGGAAGCATAAGATCGAGAACAACAAGGTCATATCTCCCCTTTTTAATCTTTGAAAGGGCTTTCTCCCCGTCCAGGGCCGAGTCTACATTGAAGCCTTCCTTTTTAAGATTGTATGAAACAAGCTCAACGAGGTCAGCCTCATCATCAACAACAAGGATATGTTTTGGGGTAGCCATGCATTAATTAAATAGTATAGTAGTTATAAATAACAATCAGGAATGATGAGATTGCTTCGATCGAGGCGACCTCGCAAAGACAGTTACCATCAAAAATGTAAAACATCCCTTATTGCTTTCTCTAAAACTCCTTTATGTATCCTCACCTTTCCTATTTTCTCAGGGAGGATGAATCTCAATTCCCCTGCAACTGCCTTTTTGTCGAGTTCCATTGATGAGAGGATATATTCAATGTCTATATCTGATGGCATCTCTGAGGGGAGACCGTATGAGTCAACAAGAGCTTTTATCCTGAGTACCGTATTATTATCAATAAAGGTAAGCATACTGGAAAGTCTTGCCTCAAGGCACATACCAATAGCAACTGCCTCTCCATGAAGGTATTCTCCGTATCCTGTCGCAGTTTCTATGGCATGGCCAATCGTATGTCCAAAATTTAAAATTGACCTTAACCCTGACTCTCTCTCATCCTTCGATACAACCGCTGCTTTTATCCCGCACGAGCGATTAATAATATGCCTCAATGCATTGCTGTCGAGATTGAGAATTTCGTCTCTCCTGACTTCGAGGAAACTAAATAGCTCCTCATCCCATATCACACCGTACTTAATGACCTCAGCGAGTCCTGCAAGGAATTCTCTTTTCGGCAGGGTTTTCAGTGTTTCCACATCAATCCAGACGAGTCTCGGCTGCCAGAATGTGCCTATCATATTCTTACCGAGTTTGTGGTT
>CAZLFE010000147.1:0-1479 GCA_964558725.1 uncultured Nitrospiraceae bacterium
ATAATACCTATGCTCGTAGCTGTTGGTTATCTGAGGTCCGGCATTACCTTACTTCCGAGGGCATTCAGGAGAGAACTCAGTGAGTTTGTACGATTTGAGAAATTTTGACAGCTAATGATAAAGCTCTCGAATCCGTTCAGAAACTCATTTGAGACTCAGGTCTTGGAAGATGGGAATTTCATATTCTTTGTAGGATAAACACCGATAAGAGAAAAAGGTAAAATCCTACAAAAAAATCAGATTTATACCGATATTCCTGTTTTATTTATCTGCTGTATAATTCATACGAAACACCCGTTACTTGTAAGGGGAGGGCGGTCGTTATGCTGAATAGGCGTGAATTTTTATCAATAACGGGTTTGGGAGGGGCAGCTCTTTTATTCAGTTATTCGCTTCCTCTTAAGGCCACATTAAAAAAGGAGGTAAAAACTATGCCGTACACTGCAAAGGATTATGCAAAACTTATCGGGATGGAGGGATTTAGCGAGACACTTTTGAAAAATCACTTTACGCTCTATCAGGGGTATGTGACTAATACCAATAAAGTGCTGGATACTCTTGAACAGCTGTTGAAGGAAGGAAAAACAGGCATTCCAGAATTTGCTGAACTCAAGAGAAGGCTTGGATGGGAATTTAATGGTATGAGGCTCCATGAATACTACTTTGAAAACCTTGGCGGAAAAGGAGGTATGAATAAAGAAGGGAAGCTTGCCAAAAAGATGGCGGAGGATTTTGAAAGTTTTGAGGCATGGGAAAAGGACTTTAAGGCAGTGGGAACAATGAGGGGAATCGGCTGGGCTGTCCTCTATCAGGATATTACCAATGGAAAGCTGATAAACTTCTGGATAAACGAACATGATATCTCTCATCCTGCGGGGGGTACTCCCTTATTAATAATGGACGTTTTTGAGCATGCCTTTATGATTGATTATGGTTTGAAGAGGGCTGATTATATTGAGGCATTTTTTAAAAATATAAACTGGTCTGCTGTAGAAGCAAGACTAAAATAAAAATGCTAAGGAGGTAAAATATGCCAGTAGTAGATGTTCAAGGGGAAAAAATTGAGTTAGATGAAGAGGGATATCTTGTCAAATTTGATGACTGGAATGAAAAAGTAGCCTGTGCTATTGCAGACAGAGAAGGAGCGAGCAAGACCTGCCCTCTTACAAAGGAAAAAATCGAGATATTAAAGTTCATGAGGGAATACTATAAAAAATTTAATGCTTTTCCAATTCCCCGCTATGTGTGCATAAATATCCATCAACCGAAAGACTGTACCTATGAAGAATTCCCTGACCCTTTAATAGCGTATAAGATAGCAGGACTTCCTAGACCTGTAGCTTATGGAGAGTTCCATGATACGTTAATGAGGCTTTCGCGGTAATAGTTGTAAAAAATAGATTTTATTTGACGATATGCAAATCTTGAGCCAGAGGTTTATGCCACTATCAGTAAACTTAGAGTAGAAAAATAGCACAG
>CAZLFE010000147.1:1579-4686 GCA_964558725.1 uncultured Nitrospiraceae bacterium
TCATGTCAACGAGATGCATCCTTATATTCTTCTATTAAAGTTTCTATCAATTCTTTTACTGAAATAATTCCCTTTGCTCTATATGCATTCTCTCCAGCAAATGCAAAGCCGTGTGACAGATTACCTTTCTTTGCATTTATAAGGGCGAAGGCAATACAATACGGACTGGTTTTATAATCACACGTTATGATGCAGTGATAAGGGCATTTAAACGGTTTCCTTTTCCCCTGACTGACTTCGTCAAGAAATGCATTTCTAATTGCTCTCCCTGGCATCCCGACAGGGCTTTTGATAATCACAATATCTTCTTTCCTTGAATCCACATAAGTCTGCTTAAATTTTTCCGATGCATCACATTCATAAGTGGTGACAAATCGCGTTGCCATCTGCACACCCGAAGCTCCCAACTGGAAAAACCTATAAATATCTTCTCCTGTATAGATTCCTCCGGCGGCGATTACCGGAATAGGTTTTTTGTATCTTTCTTCATATGGTTTTATTGCCTGAATCACTTCCGGAACAAGTTTTTCTAACGAATATTCAGGGTCGCCAATCATCTGTTCTTTGAAACCGAGATGCCCTCCTGCCAGTGGACCCTCTACGACAACAGCATCAGGGAGGCGGTTGTATTTTTCTGACCATTTTTTCACTATAATACCGGTTGCCCTCGCAGAGGAAACAATGGGTACCAGTTTCGTCTTTATAGTGTCGTTTAAAAATTGCGGGAGATTAAGAGGCAGTCCGGCCCCTGAAAAAATAACGTCTATACCCTCGTCAATAGAAGTTTTGACCATATCGCCAAAGTTGGACAATGCTACCATGATATTGACACCAAGGATTCCTTTTGTTAATTCTCTGGCTTTTCTAATCTCTTTTCTTAACGCTCTAGTATTCGCTTCCAGGAAATTTCTGCAAAAATCAGGTTCGTTCATTCCAATGCCTGCTGTAGCAATAACTCCGATACCGCCTTCGTTGGCTACTGCTGAGGCCAGCCCAGACAGAGAAATCCCAACCCCCATTCCTCCCTGAATTATGGGAAGTTTGGCCGTTAAAGAACCTATTTTTAAATTATTTAGACTATTGATGCTCATGAAAAATCTCCTTTATCTCTTATGTGTAAAGCTGTTACACATGAAGAGTTATCTTTTATTGCAAAATTGGGGATAAACTAAATGGCTGTCTATTCCACCTGTAGATTGCGTATTTATTTTACAGCATTCTGTCGATTTTTTGGGATCATGTGCCACTTTTTCTGTGGGAAAAAGGAACGCACGGGCAGGTAGGAACCCAGGACTGGAGAAAAATGACGATTAAAGCTTCCAAGGTACCTAAATTTAAGGCAGGAAAGGCTTTTAAGGATTCAATAAAATAAGTCTCGACCCCTCTGCTTCAAAGCCACCGACAAGATCGGTGGTAGTTTACTTCTAACATAAAAGTTAATCGATTAAGACCTTCAATGCATTACGTCTGTTTGGATGTTTAAGTTTTCTCAATGCTTTTGCCTCTATTTGCCTTACCCTTTCACGTGTAATAGAAAAGTGTCCCCCCACTTCTTCGAGGGTGTGGTCTTTATCAAATCCTATACCAAATCTCATTCTTATAATTTTCTCTTCCCTAGGAGTTAGAGTATTAAGAACCTTCAGTATGTGTTTGGTGATATTATTCCTTTCCGTATCAGAATATGGGGTAGGACTATCTTTATCACTAATAAATTCCTCAATGGTTGTACCATCATCACCAACGGGAGTTTGAAGAGCTATTGGGTCCTGAATTGCCCTGAATACTTCTTCAACTTTTCCTGTTGATACTTCCAATCTTTTGGCAATTTCTTCTTTACTCGGTTCTCTTCCAAGCTGTTGTGTTAATTCTCTGGATGCTTTAGTAACCTTGTTATAAAAATCAGCTGCATGTACAGGAACTCTGATAGTTTTTGCCTGATCAATTAATGCCCTCGTTATCGCCTGTCTTATCCACCATGTTGCATAGGTGCTGAATTTAAAACCCTTTTCATATTTAAACTTATCTGCAGCTTTCATAAGACCGATATTCCCTTCCTGAATGAGATCCAACAGAGATAAACCTCTTCCTACATAGTTTTTAGCTATATTAATTACCAATCTCAGGTTATGGGTTATTAATTCATCCTTTGCTTCGCTGACAAGGGTTCTTGCCCTGGTTATTCTATCCCATTGGGCTTTCAATTCGTCAATCTTGATTCCAACCTCTAATTCAACTCGCTTATACTCATTCTGAACTTCCTTTGCAAGCATATTAAGTTGTATAGAATTTATATCCTGTTTCCTTTTTTCATTTACTAATTTTTTTAAATCTTTTAAAGTCCCATATCTTGCAATCATTCTCTCTGCTATTTCTATTTTTATCATAAGATTGTCAAGTACTTTCAGACTCATTTCAAGAGCTTCGTCTGTTTTTTCTTCTTCTGATTCGTTCAAGTCCTTTTCGTCTTTTCCATCTAAATTAGCTTCGAGTTTTTTGTATAAAGGCAATACTGTAACTATCCCTTTAATAATCTCTTTTCCCTCTTCCAATCTCTTTGCGAGCTCTATTTCTTCATTTCTTTTAAGGATTGAAATATTCCCCATCGAATGGAAATATGCTTGAACAATGTCATCAGTTTTTTCATACTTCTCTTCTTCCTCTGAAGGTAAGACTTCTTCCTCAATCGTGTCAGGCTCCTGATCATCTACAACTTCAATTCCCACATCGTGTAGAAGATCCATAAGTTCTTCTATCTCATCCGTGGCGAAATGTTCTGAAGCAACAGCATCATCTATCTCAGCATAAGTAAGCTTTCCGCGCCTCTTACCTCTGTCTATAATCTCTTCAAAAATATCCTCTTTTTCCATGGTACCCCTTGAAATAAGTTTATTAATGTTACCTGTATAACACAAAGGTTCTTACAGCTTAATATGTAGTAGTACTCCTATTTGATTTTTACAAACTAGGGAAACAGATAGGGTTAAAACGTGAAATTAATCAACTGTTTAAAACGACCTTGTATTTATTATAACAAAATTGATGATTTTGTGTTGGAATATCGATTCTTTAAAACAGATTAGAAGAAACGGCTGGAAGAAGACATATTC
>CAZLFE010000148.1:0-2533 GCA_964558725.1 uncultured Nitrospiraceae bacterium
TCTATAATCCTTTTAGCTCTCCTTGAGACTATGAGGATAGTTCCTATAGGAATAGTAACCATGATGAATGCGCTGAAGGCAATAAAATATGCTGATGTGAGAAAAACGGGTTTGAAATCAATGAGCCAGAAATAAATAGAATTTACTATTTCAGGTTTAAGTGCAGGCCTTAATTTCAGAAGCAGACCAGACAATCTTATTGGTTCAAGCACAATGAAATAAATGAAATGAAAGAGTATAAATGCAATAGCCACCTTAAAGATTGATCCTAAAATCAGACCGCCAAGCAGGTTTCTGATAGCAGCCTTGGATATGCTGCCAATGTAGTATTTTCCCAGGACTGTCATTATCAGTCCGTACCCTGATGAAAAGCTCAATGCAAGAACCATTGCAAAGACCTTGTCAAAAAGAGAAGGCTGATATGAGCCAAATATGGGTATATATCTCTGCACTACACCTATGGCAACAGGGGTCAGCAAAATACTTATGAGAGTACTTACTGCTGCTACTTTAAAGCCTACCTCGAAAAAGGAGAGCTTTCCCTTGAATGTCAGGAAATCATCCGAGATGGTGCTTCCTGACCTCTCTACAACATAGTACTGCTGTATTTCAGATATGGCATCAAGCAGCCCCTTTGGTGTCCCCGGGTATGCTGTTGGACCGAGAAATATATCTCCCTTTGATGAAGACCTTTCAGCAGGCATTGACCTATCACAAAAAAATCTTCCTGATTATTCCACCAAGATACGCTATGGTCACTGAAATCACGAACAATATTACCCCTAAAAAAAGTCTTCTCCTGTATACCCCGAACCAGAGTGCCCCAAAGAGCGATACGCTTGCAAGAAACCTTGCCCAGAATCCGTTAAACACGGTCTTAAAGAGCATATCCCATGTTGAGGTATACTCTGCCTGCGAAAAGTATTTCATCGGGTTAAAAAAGTCGAGGAGGTTATTAACTTCAAACATTTTTCCATTACTTCTTGCCTGGTATCACACTTCTTATTACCTGCAAATATCCTTCTTTAACTCTTTCAATCTCAGAGGGCATGCCAAAGGCATCTATTTTAAAGGGAGTCAGAAACATCTTCCTTTTTGCCTTATCCATCTGTATCTCATAGAACATGCCATAATAATCTTCCCCAAGCTCATTACCAACTACATTTTCTCTCTTTAAACTCTCTACTATCTTCTTTAATGCCCTTTCCTTTTCTGAGACCCTTAACAATGTCATGTCAATAATCTTATTTTCAGACGCAAGCTTCCTCGCAGCCTCATAGAGGAAATCAGGTTGGCAGTAAACCGTACCCCCGAATGAAAAGGCCTTCCATTTCTTTCCTGTCTGGATAACATTGATCTGGGGTTTCAGAATCTCAAGAAAGGACCGGACATTGAACCACCCATCCCATTCCTTAATAGATATATCCTTGCTGCACTCTGATACCTCAATTTCCCGTGCCTTACCATCGGCCTCTTTAAGGAGAAGAGTGAAGGGGTCATTTGTCTGCCTGTGGTGATTTTTGATAGCATCCACAGCGCTGTTAAGCCAGATTATGTCTTCCCCCATAAATATCTCATTTACCTTCTGTGCACTGATCAAAGGGTGATCTGCCTTTGCATACAGGCCACTCTCCCTCAGGGCAGGTATCTTACCGAGGTCATGACCCAGGGCGGTAACAATCATCTTGGGTATCAGGTTTTCATAATCCTTCTCTCTGTATGTTTCCTTCAAAAGCTTCAAGGCTATTTTTGTCACTTTATAACTATGGTCTTTAAGGTTTACCTTTAATAATGTGTCTCTTATGCTGTATATCTCATCTGTTTCACTGTCTTTATCCATGGACGTGGTAACAATAGAGGGGCATCCCCCATGTTCATCGAGAAGTTCTATTATCTTATAAATACCATCAAAGACACCCTGCTGAATAAGCATACTCTTATGCGGTTCTATAATGTCATTGCAGAAATCGGTAGATTTTATTTTTGGCCTTTGGGTGTCAGAGGGGACAGATGGTATTAAAGCTTGATCCTGTCCTTTTTCTATAAAGGGTAATTCATCTGACCTTTGCGGTTGAAAGTTCTGATTATACTTTAGCCATACAGTGCTAAGCTCAGGGAGCGTTACAGTGATTCCCTCTGTTCTTGTATGTATTGCTGATCTAAGTATGTTTTTCAAAACATTTAACATCATCTTACAATGCCTTCTCGAACAGTCGAGTTCTCGATCTGAGAAAATGCCTTATTTGACTTCTGTCTTTTTGACCCGTTTTTGATCATCTTTTGCAATTTATCAATCACCACTTCCTGTGATTTCTTTGAAATATCGTATATGGATCTTTTACCATCCACGAGTTTTCCGTCTTTTCCCTTGAATGTTGTGAGCTGATATAAAAGTTCCCCTTCTGCTTTATTTGAATTGTTTGAAGCAAGTTTCAGGAGATGAAGAAGCCTCTTTTCCTGTTCGCTGTTTATTATCACCGTTAGAGAATCGGAATCCATAAACTCAAATAGCCTGTTAATGACATACTTATTC
>CAZLFE010000148.1:2543-4053 GCA_964558725.1 uncultured Nitrospiraceae bacterium
GAATATCATTACGGATGCTTATAGACTTAATCTCTGCATTAAGGTCAAGATCACCTACCTTTATGTTTTGAGTCTCATTTTTCTGGTCTTTAAGTTCTTGAATTACGCTGTTATCGCTATTGCTGCTTGTCAGCCTGATCGAAATTGCGTCCTGGAGAACCGAGAAACTCATTATCTTCGCCTTCAGCTTCATACTACAAATCTGAATGGGTAAGTGTTGCTATACCCATTGTTCTCCCACCTCAACATGCCTTATTTCTCCGGTCTGTACTGTTACAGGCAGCATTTTTCCGAAAACATTCAGATCCACTGTAACTTCACCATCTCTGATATTTCGAACAAGACCTGTAAATCCTTCATATTCTCCCGTAACTACTTCTACCAGGCTTCCAATTTTTATATTCTCTTTCTCCGGTGGTTTGTCATTCAGTAGATACTCGACTTCTTCAGGTGTAGCCTCTACAATCTGTAACACCTGTGGTATGTCATTGACATATGAAGGCGGTCTTTCCTGACAGATTATGAATTCCTTTAACGGAGATATCTTAGAGTCCACCCCGTCTTTTCTGAGGATTGCCTCGACTATTTTTTCTTTACCTTTCAGAGTCTGAATAATGAATGGCATTTATCTAAGTATTACTTCTACAGATACCCGCTAACTTTCTTGACAAACCAAGGTTTCTGTGGGATTATAAAAACAGGTGAGAGAATGGTAAAGGTAAGAAATACTCAGAGGAGATAAGGGAACTCAAGAAGAAGAAAATGAGTAAATTTCAGGCATTTAATAAATACATCTTAACCAAGAGAGTAAAAATAATACTGGCATTTTTTACGATCTTAACGGCAGTATTTTATTACTTTACCGGTGTGAATCTGGCTGTCTCCATGTTCTTTGCGTTTGTGGTGATGGGGATTCTGGCAGCAATATTCAGAAAAAGAGCTGATAAAGATTATTACGATGAAGACTTCACCCCCGGACATTCAAGCTGGCTACAAGCCAAACACGATGAAGATTCCTTCATACATACATAGTTTTTTTTTGCAGTAGACAAGTTTTGACTTTACAGACATGTTAGATTAAGTCTCGCCTGTTTATAACACATAGTACTAAACAAAAATGAAGACCCCTTTCTTTTGTTCATATCTTTCTAAAATTCGCACTTTTCAAGACTATTCAAATTGTGCAAAATTCAGTTAATAATCCACAGAGAGACAGAGATCAGGCATATGAGTAAGAGCAATTCAATATCTTACTCAATCGCAGTATAATTTAAAATATTTGAAAAATGGCAGAGCGACTTGATAAAACTTGACCTTAAAATTGGGCTAGAACAAAAATTTTGCATATAACAGCACTCTGTTCAGACCTTGGCGTCGTGTAGTTGAAACTGGCAAGCCGGTGAGAAACATAAACTTTATATTTCTCGACACGGGTGAGCTTAAACTGCTTATTTATCAAAACTTTGACGCAATATCAAGAAGGATTTTAAATGCTTTATTTTTCGTTGTC
>CAZLFE010000148.1:4063-4641 GCA_964558725.1 uncultured Nitrospiraceae bacterium
TTACGCTCTTTATCCAGCTCATCAGGTTTTTTCTCCAAGAGAGAAAGGATTTCATCTACGTCAATTTTATAATTTGTCGCAATAAGATTTAGTTTTGACGCAAGATCCTCTGCTTCACTATCTTTGATATTTGGAATATGCTCTTTAATATATTCTAAGGTTATTCTCATTTTATCCCCCTTATTTTTTAAACTTCTTAATCGTGTCTATTATCTCCAACCTGCCTCCGTCTTTGTCTAGTTGCCTCTCTTTATTCTCAAGTTCTTCACGCCATTTCATAAGTTCTTCTTTTTTCTTTGCGATTTCTTCTTTTTCTTTCGCGGTCTTTTCTCTTTCTTTTTCAGATACATCAGCTAGAAGTCTATTTACTAATGCTTGAAGAATAGAACCTCCGCCGTATCCAGAAACTGCGCCCATACCTAATAACTGAAATATGGTTTGGGGTGTCATCGTCCACAAAATACCTATAGCCGCCGCTATGCCAGCTATAATATCCGTTAGGGGACCTAATATATAGCGTGTTTTTTCTTTATCCTCCCAGCGACATCGAACCCACACTCCTTTATTATTAATAAAGG
>CAZLFE010000149.1:0-4596 GCA_964558725.1 uncultured Nitrospiraceae bacterium
AGATGAGAAACAGCGTTATTACGAGAAGGCAGGAGTGAAAATCATAAAGGAGAATAATCAATAATCAAATTACAATAACCAAATAATAACCAATATGAAAATAATCAATAAACAAATATGAGAATAACCAAAATCAGACAAATTTATACAAGGGCATTTAATACTCTGAAATTGTCATTGCGAGCGACCAACGGGAGCGTGGCAATCCCACTTTATAAGTAGGAGATTGCGGAGCTTTTCCGAGCCTGTCTTGAGATTGCTTCGGTCGATGCGACCTCGCAGTGACAGGCGAGGAATCTCCCTCCTCGCAATGACACTTACTTAATGCGTTTGTGTTAATTAGCAATTAACAATGCAAAATGTATTAAGAAGGCCAAAAGTATGACGAAATTGTTTAGAAAATCCCTCCTAACCTCCCTTTGCCAAAGGGAGGTAATATTCCCCTCTTTGGCAAAGAGGCCTATGGCTCGGAGCCAACGGCTCATAGAGGGTAAGGGGAGATTTTATGAATAAAACAAATAAACATTTTTTCTTCAAATCTAGAAAACCAGAAGATCAAGGGTTTAAGGGATCAACATTCGGGATAGATCTTAAGAGAAGATGAAAGGGGGGGTATGAAAAGAATTATTTTATTTTTGTTTGTTTTACTTTTTATTATAATCCCGGTAACAGCAAATGCAGTGACTCCCATAAATGATCCTCATGGTCCAGGAGGTGAACTGAACCTTTACCAGGTCGTCAATGCCATGATGGGGACATCATTCACGAGCTCTGCCCAGCTTGGTCCTTATGAAATCGATTGTGACGGATGGTGGCATGAGTGGGACGGATTCATTAAGATTGACGCCACGTATGCTGGTTACGACCAGGCGTTGCACTGGCAGAATGCTTCATCTTCAGGATTCATCCTGTCGGCGTCTACAGATGGTATATTCTATCCAAATGTTCATTTCTATACGACAGGTGGTGACTTCTACCTCAAGGATGTAACAACAGGAGGCACATGGTATTCATTGGACAACATGAATGCTGATGGAAAAAACCACATGGTAACTTATGCCTTTGGAAATGATACATACATTTGTGGCTTCGAGGATTTGAGTGGTTTAGGGGATAAAGACTATGAAGATCTCGTTGTAATGTTTACCTATGGCGCAGCACCCTGCTGTGTCCCTTCGGTTAGTGACATTCCTGATCAGACGATATGGGTTGGGGACCACTTTAATAATATTAATCTGGATAATTATGTTGCAGATTGCGATCATGGTGATTCACAGATTACGTGGTCCTGCCCAGATGGAGTTCACATCCATGCGAGTATTAGTAATAGAGTAGCCACCATTACCTATACTCCTTCTAATTGGACAGGCAGTGAGACGATTACATGTACTGCCACTGACCCTGATGGTCATTCAGACAGCGACACGGCAACCTTTACCGTTCAACCAAACGCATGCCCCATTGTAAGTGATATTCCTAATCAGACTATTGTGAAAGGAGGCTTCTTCGCAACTATCAATCTTGATAATTATGTGCAGGACCCTGATAACTTAGACTCAGAGATTACCTGGAGTATTTCAGGGAATAATGACCTCATTGTGAATATTGTTAATAGAGTGGCAACAATTACCTATCCTCCTGGTTGGATGGGAAGTGAGACTATTACCTTTACCGCCACAGATCCTCATAATTGTTCAGACAGCGACAGCGCCATATTTGCTGTAACCTGTGGCACAACATGTAAATCCTCTTGCGCTGTTGGCGGCGTTATCATCCCTGTAAATAAGTTCATGCTGCTAAGCCCCTAATCGACCGGAGAGCATAGAGCGAAGAGGAAAGGGCTAAGAGTTAAGAGTTTCTTGAGTTTTTTGAGTTTCTTAGTTGCAAAACACAATAAACTCCATGAACCCGGTAAACTTATGATTTAGGTGAGTTAAAGAAACCAGGAAGGAGCATGGATCTGTCTTGTTTGAGGTTATTTACTACACATAACAAACGAATACTTTGTAACATTGTCAATGTATTTTTTATAGTCTTTGCTTTTGTTGCCTGTTCCTCTCTGCAGCAACCAACTCAAAATAATGCTCCTGAAAAAATGCATAAGCTCAAAGTTGCAATCGTTGACCATTTAAGCCTCTCACATCCCAATCAGGCGTTTGTCAATGAATGTTCAGATATATTAAAGAAGGCAGGCTATGCAGTGGACTATTATAAAGGAGAGGAAGTTACGGTAGAATTCTACAGAAATCTTCCTGCTCTTGAATATGACCTGATTGTCTTTAGAGTTCATTCTGCCTATATTCATAAATATCTTTCCCTGGCTATGTTCACCTCAGAACCTTACAGCGAGGAAAGGTATGTTCAGGAGCAGGTTCGCAACAGGGTAGCCCGTGGCTTTATTGAGCCCTACCGCCAGGGCGATCCTGATTATCTTGCGATAACCGATAAATTTGTAAGATACAGTATGCAAGGCTTTTTCAAGAACACCACAATCATTATGATGGGGTGTACCGGGATAAAGAAAGCCATGGCTTCAGCTTTTTTGGAGAAAGGTGCAAAGGTATACATAGGATGGAACGGACTTGTCTCTGCAAACCATACTGACGTGACTACGATACGGCTTTTGAGGAATCTCTTGCTTGAAAGAAAAACAATCGCTCAGTCGGTAGAACAGACTATGAAAGAAGTGGGCTATGACGCTCAATACAAAAGCATGCTACTCTTCTGGCCAATTGAAGCTGGGAATACTAAAGTGCAGACTTCTCAGAGATCTGATTTGGGAAATAGCGAACTTAACCCAAACATTGCATTAGCAAGATCGACAAGATTTTATTCTGATACACGTGACGGCACATGTAACCCTCCTCACTTCCCCTTAAGTTAAGAGGAAGAAGGGTAGGTTATGAAGGCTGGCAGACAACACGAGAGGGCTGTAAGGTGTCGATGGCAGGTCTTTTTCATCACATCTGCTCCTAACGAAGAAAATTTAGGCAACTGGTGAGTTAATTGCCTTTGTGAATAAAATCATTGGCATTGGATTTGCACAACAAGTGAAGGCCATATCATTAAATGGGCTTGAGTAAATACTTTGCATAAATACTGTAGCCCGAAAGTGTGTAAAAAGGATACAAAATGTAACCTAATGTGAGAACATTTTGGAGAAAAGCAATGAGATGATTAATCATATTCCTGACTCTTCAGAACGGTTTTCCCGAATCTGTAACCAATCTGTAAGTTTTTGTATGTTAAAGTTTGCAAGGACACCAGGATTCCCGTTTTCCACGGGAATGACAGCAGGAACGTTATTGTAAAGATGAGTTAGGTACACAATACTGGGCAAGGATAAAACCTTTTCTATTCGTATAATTTATTAAAGATATATTAATTGACAAATTGACATTTTAGTAGCTAAATTAGTCCTTAAAAGTGTATAAGGAATGACAGTTTTATTCAAGGTTTCTTTAATCAAAGAATTCCTCGAAGTTCTGCTTCGAGGGTGAGATAATTTTTTTGTTTATGTTTGTCATTCCCGCTTGTCGGGAATCCTTCTTTGGATACAGAGTTACAGAAAGATTCCGGACGAGCCGGAATGACAGATTCGATACCTCGCAGTTTACTGAGGGGTAGTTCATTTCTAACGTTGGCAGATAAAAGATAAGACTTTTAAAGTCTTAAATTTAAGTCTAAGGAGGAGGTTAAGATGAAAAAAGGGTTTTTTTGGGTTCTCATGATGATGCTTTCTTTGGTAACTTTGGGCATAGGCTTCTCAGGGCAAGCCTATGGTCTTCAGCCTGACCTTATTGTCTCTGAGTTACTTGTCCAGAGCGATGCAGGTGCAGGGTTTAAGATCTTTATTTCGGATGTTACAAGAAATAAAGGTACCGGTGATACTCTATCTGCTTCCATTACAAACTACTACATCAAACCAGTAGGCTATCCCGGAAAAATTCTTCTCGGAAGAAGATATGTCCCTGAACTTGCGCCAAATACAGCCAACATGGGAGGCAACTATTTGGCGATCCCTGCAAAAGATGTTCTAACTGGTAAGGGATGGCCTGTACCAGGTGACTATTACATCCTTGCGGTGTCGGATGCTCTTAAATACATTGCAGAAATATCTGAAACAAACAACCAGAGAAAGGCCCCGATACGTATACTGGATCCATCATCACCATAACTTAGTATATTAATTTAGTCTCCAGGAAACGGGGTCAAATGCCCCGTTTCCTTTTTTATCAATAGCTGCAAACACTCGGTAACATTATAGTGTCCTGTCTGTAAAACAACTTTACCTTTGATGTCATTCCCGCCCCATGGGTCGGACCCCGACGGGTCATAGACTTGCGGGAATCTTTCTGAAGAAGGATTCTGGACTTCGGTGTGAACCCTCGGCCTGAGCTCGGGCCGAAGGCTCAGTCGAACGACAAGCAAGAATGACGGTATTCATATGCTGTTTGCTGTTTTTCTGCTCTATATACACCGCAAGCATTATGTAAAGAAATGTTACAGACAGGATAATAGCACATTTTTTTCGGAAAAGATTAACTTAAAAAGAAGGTAAGCTTAAGGTTTCTTCTCGGTATCTTTACCGGTAGG
>CAZLFE010000150.1:0-1815 GCA_964558725.1 uncultured Nitrospiraceae bacterium
GAAAAGATTATGAAAATTCCACTACAGATCACCGCCCGCAATCTTGACCTTGCAGAAGTTTTCAGGGAAGAAATCCGAAAGAAGGCTGAAAAATTAGATACATATTACGACCAGATCATGCGCTGCAAGGTTGTCGTAGAAGTTCCCCATCGCCACTCCCATGAGGGGATTTTGTACAAAGTTCACATCCATATGACTGTGCCAGGTGCTGAACTGGTCGTGGAACGCGAGCTTGCCGAAGACCTCGAAGTGGCAATCAGAGATGCCTTTGATGCAGCACGCCGCAAACTGGAGGATTTTGCCAGGCGGCAGCGCGGTGCTGTAAAACACCATGAAGAATCACCTCGTGCACACATTAGTGCCCTGTTTCCGGATAAGGGTTATGGCTTTCTCACTACATTAGACAACAGGGATATCTATTTTCATGAACACAGTGTTCTGAACTATGATTTTAAACACTTGAAAGTAGGAATGAAAGTACGATTTGTAGAAGAACAGGGTGTAAAGGGCCCACAGGCTAGCACGGTAACAGTAATAGAACAGTGAGGCTTACTTTAAGGTTTTAGGGATTCCAGAAAGCTATCAACTTTTTATTAATCCAGGATCGAAGAGTTAATCCATCTCTCCAATTCTGTTTTTGGTAAGGCACCAGCTATTGCGCGTTGTCTTTTTCTATTTTCAGCTCAGAAAAACACTTTCGAGAACTTTGTTTCTTGCATCTCTCTGTGCTTGATCCGTACTTGCCTGAACTAAATTTCTCAAATATATGTAAGCCTTGGAGTAAGTGGCACCCCCATGTTCTTTTAAGAATTTATCGAGATCTCTCTCTTTGGCCAGAGTTTCTACTTTAGACATGAGATCTGCATATCTTTCAGCTATAATGTTCGGATGTTGCAAACGAGGTTGATTCAGAACAACAAAAGCCCATAAGCTATAAAAATTTCCTAATCCTCTTGCATATTTAGTAACAGCAGAATTGTGATTCTCCACATGTAAAAGATAATCTTTTGCAAATGCTAACTTGCTCTTAAAATCTTCTTCAGAAAAATCTATTAGCGTCTCTTGTGGCGAATCATATTCTGCGTATGTATTATCAATGGAGTCCTGATCAAAACCATCGATACGATTTTTCAGGATAACCATCAAAAGCTCAGAGATAAATTGAATATCTTTCATCCTCTTCATTCTTGCCTTGGTAACAACCCCAAACCGCTCCCATTCGTCCTTTTCTGACTCTGTTTCCGCGGTTGTTATGAACCAACCATCATATTTCGCATGCCTCAGTTCCTGCCGCTCAAGCTTTCTTGAAATCCTGTTGAGGCGATCAAATACTTCATTGACATAGTTCCCATCAATGGAATCGATAAACTCAACGGCTAGCAGATAATTCGAAAAACGCGTCTTAAGCTCTGGATCATTCTCTACACTCTTCCATTTTTTACCATTCAGTTTTGCATCTCCAAAGTCCTTGTCCATCGCGATATCATTCTTTGCGAAACGGATAATGGTTTCCAACCGTTGTTTACCATCCACGACATGGTATATGAGCTTTCCAGCATCTTCATTTATTTCCTTATGGAGGAAAACAGCTGGACATGGGTAATTCTTAAAAATGGTATCTAGAAAAAACTTTCGATCTTTTAACGACCACACGCTCCTCCGTTGGTATGATGGATCAAGATCCAATTGTTCATTTCGATAAAGATCAAGAAACCAAGTAACATCTTTCTTCATTGTTCTTCTCCTCCACCGTCAGTTTTATTTCAAAATTTATTTTCCCCCGTAAATATTTAAGCATCCCATCACAATATTGTC
>CAZLFE010000150.1:1825-4581 GCA_964558725.1 uncultured Nitrospiraceae bacterium
TTATTGTTCCTATCTTTTCTTCATGAAAGATAGCATTCATAAAATTAAAGCATGTAATTTTTAATTGGAAAGCGAGCGACGAGATCTAAAACTTTAGTTTTAAATAATTTAAAACCTTTTCCTCATTGACAAATTATACGCTCAGCAAACACAATTTATTTAAAGATAATTAAGTGGGAGGAGCCCCCCGAGGTGGGGGCATTTCGGTGGAGGAAACTTTTTAAGAATGGGCAGGGGGAAGCAGTCTTTCCCAGCCTTTCAAGCCCTTGCTTTCCCCTGTCCCTATTTTCAAATATTTCTCCATATCTATTGCACAGACATCGAACATAGAAATTTTTAGTCTATGTTATTGAGATTTTTTACTGTTATATTCGAATACACCTCAGGTCTCCTGTCATCAAAAATGTTGTTGAGAGGAGTAAGCGATTTGTTTCTTGATAATTCAGGTTCAATGTCTGTAATCAGTAAAACCTCTTCGTCCTCCGGTGCCTTGGCAAGAACCTTTCCTTCTGGTGAAACAATCAGGCTCTGCCCTATAAACCTGAGAGATTGTCCCTCTTTTCTGTTTTCCTCACCGATCCTGTTTGCAGTTATAGCATAGGTCCTGTTTTCAAGACATCTGACAGGCATGGCATAAGGGCAATAGGGCAACACAAGATTTGAAGGATGTGCAATGATGTCCGCTCCCATAAGAGCAAGGGTTCTCATAGATTCAGGAAAGAACCAGTCAAAACATATCATAATACCTATACGGCCTATCCCAGTATCCCAGACCTTAAATCCTGTGTCGCCAGGACTGAAAAAGAGCTTTTCTTCAAAAAAGAGGTGAGTCTTACGATAAACCCCTATAAATCCATCCGGACCTGTAAAAACTGCACTATTAAAAAATCTATCTCCACCTTTTTCTGGAAGACCGGCTACAATATATAAGCCTTTCTGGTGAGATAGTTCTGAAAGGAGTTTCGTCGTGTGTCCTTCTGGTATCTGCTCTGAAAGCTCTGCAACCTCATCTTTCGAAACAAATTGATATCCTGTAACAAAAAACTCTGGCAAAACGATGAGATCTAAATCAGTATCTTGTACTGCAGACAGAACCTTTTTCAGGTTTTCCTCTTTATTGCCAAAGGCAGGCGAAAATTGATAAAACCCTGTTTTCATCTCATACCCCTTTAAACCAATATATTACTCATAAAATATACAACATTTTTAACAAATTTAGTTTTTGAGGTTCAACCTTCTACCTTGGTGGAAGAATGAATAATTCCAACAAACCACTAATACGCAAAGTTGATCTGAAGGTCTTCTGATAAAGGATGAAATGTAGTTGCGGCAAGGAGATAACTAATACGTGTTGATTACAAACAATATCGTTTTAGAATTATTTTTAGAACATTTTAAAGATTTACGAAGGGAATATACCTTGGCCTACCACAAAGTCACAAATGTATGAAGGTCCTCGGTCTTTTTAATTTTTTCGGATAGAATCTCGGCCTTTTCCCTGTCAGCAAATTTGCCTATATATACCTTATAAAGCTTCCCCTCTTTTAGTCCTGAGAGGGTTATATGAGCATTATACCCTTTTTTATCAAGCCTTCTTTCAAGATCCTTTGCACGAGAAAGATCATTGAAGGAACCTGCTTGAACAGTAAATGTGGTCTTTAAAGGTTTCAAAGGCTGAGGAGATTTGTCTTTCGTGGAGCGTATAACCCGCGCCTGTCTTTCCAATATTTCTGCTTCGCCTCCCCTTCCAAGCTTCCTGTAACACTCCGCCATACTCTCCAATACCGTTACAACCCGTGGATGGGTTGGACCAAGGGCCTTTTCGGTTATTGACAGTGCTCGATTATAAAGAGTCCCGGCCTCGGCATATTTCCCTTGGGCATAATACACAATTGCCAGATTGTTCTGGAATGTAGCTACCTGAAGATGTTCTGGCCCGAGGGATTTTTCGGCTACTTTCAATGCTTTTTCAGCCACTTTGGCTGCCTCAGTATATCTTTCTTGGTGATAAAGGGTAATAACCTCATCGTTCAGTTTTCCTAAGGATGTATTCTGAGCATGAACAGACGCAGTAAAAGATATGAACCATACCATTATGAAAAAATTTTTTAATATTTTTTTCATAGATTTAACCTCCTCTTTTTCTGTCAGTTTGTAATCTACATGCTTTGGTAAAATCTGTCAAATGTTTTCTCCAGAAAAACGAAGGTTAATTCTGATAATGTCTTAGCCTGCATTATTCATGAAATCAATGGCGGACGTAGTATTTGAGCGGCTTTAAATTCTTTCGCAGAAAGAATTTACCTCGGAGGCTCGATGTTTAGCGAGCCGAGAATGAGCGAAAATACTATGTCCGGCATAAGGTTAAAAATTTATGAATTAAGAGGGTTAGAGATTAAGTCCATGTTTGTGCGGTGTGGAATAATCCTCATTGACCTGTTGGCATGCGATTACTACAATATTTGAAAGTATGGATATACGAAAATTTCTTCCTAACATATTCTTATTCAGTTCTTTTGCGGAAAAGGAGCTAAATCTCCTTAAATCTTCTACCTCTTTAAAGAAAGTTGGTAAAGGAGAACAGATATTTTCAGAAGGACTGGATGCAAGTGCATTCTTTATTGTTGTTTCGGGGAAGGTTAAAATCTATAAAGTCTCCCCTGAAGGTAAGGAACACACTTTGCATATCCATGGGCATGGAGACCTTGTGGCAGAGGCTGCCATTTTTGATTCTATGGTTTATCCTGCATCCTGCA
>CAZLFE010000151.1:0-4571 GCA_964558725.1 uncultured Nitrospiraceae bacterium
GAATTTGGTATCTGGAGTTTATACTGATCAATGCACCCGGATTAATTGAAAAGGCTCAAGGTAGTCATTTTCATTTGTCAAGAAACAATGCCTATGCCGATATTTCTGTAATACATCTATGACAGTTTTCAAATCTCACAATCTCTTTTCATAAACCCTGTATTTTTTATACAATCGTGCTCCTATCATTTCAACAAGCCTCTGGACAGGTATGTTGTCCTCGAGTATCCATGAGAATTCCACACGTTTGAATCTTTTATATTTCTCTTTTATGCCTAAAAAGCCCTCCCTGAAAAGGAGAGCATCCACTCCCTTACTTCTGTATTCTGCCTTTATCCCGAGGAGAAGCAGCCTCAGGTCTCTTATCTTCTTTGAATAGTAAACTGCCTTCATAATGGTTACAGGATTGAGTTTGCCCTTCATCTTTTTAAGGACAAAGTTAAAATCAGGCAATAATCCCATAAACCCCACAGGCTCTTTATCTTTCTCTGCAATAAGGGTAAGCTCTGGCAGTACTATCGATTTCAACTTTTTTGCGAGATAGTTCGTCTCTTCCTCTGTAAGGGGTATGAATCCCCAGTTCTTCTCCCATGCTGAATTATAGACATTCATGAATATCTTCATATCGAGGTCAAATGTTTTTTTGTTTATTGGCCTGACCCTAATCCCCCTTTTTTCTGCTATTTCTGCTACCCTGAGTATCTTTTCAGGCAATTGTTCTGGTATATCACAAATATATGCATAGAGGTCTTTTACCTTTTCCATCCCATACCCAACCATTAAGTCACTGTAATATGGAGGGTTGTAAGGCGTCATTAATAAAGGGGGGTCGTTAAATCCCTCTATCAGGAAACCGCATTCCTCATTGGTGGAGAAATTCATAGGTCCCCGTATTCTATCCATACCATCTTTTTGCAGTATCTTTGAAACAGTATCAAGAAGGGATGATGTAACTGAAGAGTCATTCACGGATTCGAAGAAGCCGAAGAAACCGACCTTGTCTTTATGAAATTCTTTATGTCTCTGGTTAATAATAGCAGCAATCCTACCGGAAAGCTTCCCATTTTGTTTTGCAAGAAAGTATTTTGCGTTTGCATGGAGGAAGAAAGGGTTTTTATGGGAGAATCTTTCGCGCATATCCATAATGAGAGGTGGAACGAAGAAAGGATCTTGAGAGTATAGGAGGAAAGGTAATTTTATGAAGTCATCGAGGTCTTTTTTAGATTTAACCTCTATAGTCTCTATGGAACTCAAAACATTATATTCCTACGTCCCCAAGTCAATTTTCTAAACAGAAAAAAGGGTTAAAATAAAACCTAAAGCATATTATGAAGATATATATATAACTATTTGATAATATTGTAATTTTTAATTAATAAAACCTAATTTCTTTCCAACCTTTTTAAATGCCTCAAGTACCTTATCAAGCTGTTCTTCTGTGTGAGTTGCCATATAGCTCGTCCTGATAAGGGCTTTTCCATTCGGCACTGCTGGGCTTACGGCTACATTTGCGAATATTCCTTCTTCCTGAAGCATCATCGCCATGAGAAAGGCATTATGGTTTTCACCAACTACGATAGGAATTATGGGTGTCTGGCTCGGCCCTACCTCAAAACCAAGCTCGTTGAAGCCATTGAACATCTTTTTTGTATTTCTCCATAACGCCTCTCTTCTTTCAGGTTCATTTTCTATGATATCGAGGGCTGCACTCACAGAAGCAACAGATGCGGGTGGAGGACTTGCACTGAAGATTAATGGCCTTGCACAGTGTTTTATATAATGAATTACATCTGCTGACCCTGCAATAAAGCCTCCAATAGATGCAAGGGATTTGCTATACGTTCCCATAATGAGGTCAACATCATCTTCGAGTCCAAAGTGCTCTGCTGTGCCACGGCCTGATTGTCCGAGAACACCGATACCGTGTGCATCATCAACCATTACCCGCGCACCATATTTTCTTGCAAGGGTAATAATTTCAGGCAGGCTCGCAATATCTCCCTCCATGCTGAATACACCATCAACAACTATCAGTTTATCTTTAGCTTCATATTCCTTGAGTACCCTTTCGAGGTCATTCATATCATTGTGCCTGAATTTCCTGATATCACCAAAAGAGAGTCTGCACCCATCTATAATGCTTGCATGATCCATCTTATCAATGATGACAATATCATCCTTGCCAACAAGGGCTGAGATAACACCCAGGTTGACCTGGAAGCCTGTCGAAAAGACAAGGGCAGCCTCCTTCCTCATGAACCGGGCAAGTTTCTCCTCAAGTTTGACATGGATGTCAAGAGTTCCATTCAGAAATCTCGACCCAGCACAGCCTGTACCATATTTTTTTATAGCTTCTATTGCTGCCTCTTTAACCTTAGGGTGATTTGTAAGCCCAAGATAGTTGTTCGAGCCTATCATAATCATACGGCGTCCATTTATGATAATCTCAGGTTCCTGGGCACTTTCGATTACCCTGAAATAAGGGTAGAGACCCTGGGACATCAGCTCTTTTGCCTTATCAAATCTGAGACACTTATCAAAGATGTCTGCTGCTTTTTTTACAGCCATCTGTGAATCCTGTACCAATCTGCTGTCCATTTCATCCCTTCCTTTATTCCGACCTTTGGAATAAAACCGAGTTCTTCTCTTGCCTTTTTAACATCACATATCCAATGGGAATGACTGAGCTCGTTCATCTTATCCCTGTTGATTATTCCCTGTCTTCTTATTCTTTCCCCTATATATGCAAAAAAGGGCATAATACATTTTGGTACCCTGAGGCGTATTGCCTTTGTACCAAGTGCAGAGGATATTGCTTTAACGATCTCCTCATTTGTATAAAGCTTACTGTCTGATAAAAAATATATTTCTCCCTCTGCCTTTTTGTTCTCTGCAGCTAATATTATACCCTGTACAAGGTCGTCAACATAAAGTAATGAATAATAACATTTTCCCCAGTAGGGGAAAATACCCTTTTTCAACATCTTAAAAAATACAAGGAGATCTTTATCTCTCGGCCCATATACAGCAGGGGGCCTGAGTATCGTTATGGGTATTAAGTCTTTATAGTTCAAGACTGCCTTCTCACCCTCGAGCTTACTCTTGCCATAGCTTGAGACAGGCCGGGGCTCTGCATCTTCTCTGAGCGGAGACCCATTATTGCTAGGACCCGCAGCCGCAAGACTGCTGAGATACACAAACCTTTTGATTTTCGGGTTCTTTTCAGCTACAGCCTTTATCAGGTTTTCTGTACCCTTTGTATTAGCACAGAAGAAATCATCCTTTGAACAGGCCTTTGTTAGTCCCGCGAGGTGGAATACATAGTCAATATCCGTGACTGCATGAAAGAGGGAATCGATATTTTTGCAATCTCCGATAATAAGTTTGAGATCGATATTTTCGATCCACTTGAGGTCCGATTTCTCTCGAACGAGACAAGAAACCTGATAACCTCGCTTGGCGAGTTCTTCACACAGGTGGCTTCCTATAAAGCCTGTAGCTCCTGTTACCAGGGCTTTCATAGGGTTAAGCTATTTTGAGCAATGGAAATAATAAGAGTCAAGACCAACTTAATCCTCCTCTGGCAGATTAATCCACCTCAGGCGGATTAAAGGCTCATCGATTCGAGCCTTGCTATTCTCTCCTCTATGGGAGGATGTGTACTGAAGAGTTTCAACAGCCCACCGCCTGATAACGGGTTGACTATAAACATATGGGATGTTGCTGGATTGGCATTCATTGGGATTTTCTGAGATGCCCAGTGGAGTTTTCTCAGTGCTCCAGCGAGGTATCTTGGATTTCCGGCAAGCCTTGCGCCGCCTTCATCTGCAGAATATTCTCTTGACCTTGAGATAGCCATCTGCACGATCAGCGCAGCAATCGGTCCTACAATCATCATGATAAGGGCAGCGAGGGGATTGCCTCCCTCTTCATCATCTCCTCTATGGCCAAAGATCATTGCCCACTGTGCCATCTGTGCAAGGTAGCTGATAGCGCCTGCGATTGTTGCAGCAAGAGTGCTGATGAGAATGTCTCTATGTTTGACATGCGCTAACTCGTGGCCTATTACACCCTGGAGTTCTTCGTGGCTCAGTATGCGCATGATACCGGTAGTAACAGCAACGGCTGCATGCTTCGGGTTTCTTCCCGTCGCAAAGGCATTTGGCTGTTCCTCGTTTATGATATAAACCTTGGGCATCGGCATTTCTGCTTTCTGTACAAGCCTTCTTACTATTCCGTAAAGTTCAGGGGCTTCAGCTTCTGAGACTTGCCTTGCACCATACATTCTGAGTACAATTTTGTCACTGAACCAGTATGCAAAGAAGTTCATTGCCAATGCAAAGATAAGAGCCATAGTCATTCCCTGCTTTCCGCCTAAAGCAGCTCCAGCCCAGAGAAGTATAAGTGTTAGTGTCACGAGCAGAAACAATGTTTTTATATTATTCATAATATTTATTACCTCCTGAGTTTCAAAAATTATACCTTGTAGGACAGATCCTTTTCAAGGCAGCTAAGCCTTACTCAAGCCCCCCGTATGCATGAAGCCCTGAGAGTAATAAGTTCACGCCAAG
>CAZLFE010000152.1:0-4556 GCA_964558725.1 uncultured Nitrospiraceae bacterium
CCTGCTTACGAGGCGGTTATCCCGAAGTCAAACGGAAACAAGGTATCCGCAGAAAGAGATGCCTTTATGAAGGCATTGAATAGAGTTTCCATAATGTCGAAAGAAGTATCTCATGCAGTCAGGCTGGATCTGGCAGAAAACCTGATTACACTATCCTCATCGGATCCCAACCTCGGTAAGGCTAAAGACGAGGTAGCAGCCGACTATAAAGGAGATAAACTGGTCATTGCCTTCAATGCGAGATATTTGCTTGATGCCCTGAAGGTAATGACATCGGATAAAGTTATCCTTGAGCTGGGGGATTCACTGAGCCCAACACTTCTGACGGATGACAAGGACAGAGAATGGAAGTATGTTGTTATGCCGATAAGGATCTAACCAGCAAAGGGGAATAAGTAATATATAAAACAGAAAGTATTTTCATTAGGACTCGAAAGGTCAAGGCTATAGGTCAAATGTATCTATAGCCTTTTTTGTTTAACCCTGTCTTTGACAGAGTAGGTAAAACCTTCAAAAGGAGGCAGAGATGCAGTATGAAATCTTGGAGAAATTCATAAAAGGCGAAAAGATTGAGAATCTAACAACTGTTATAGAGTATTTAAAACAGCATCTTCAGCATGATGGAAACTTCTACCATTACCTGATAGAAAAGTATCCCCCGAAAATCCTGCTTTCAGACCAGATAGGACACAGACATTTTTTACTGGCAGAGTGGATGGGCAGACTGTACCCGTGCTGGACAACGGGACATTCAGAAAAGAACGCAAAGGTTTTCCAGGGTCCACCTATACCTTTTGCAGTTGCTTTCAATGGACAGGTCTATGCAGCCGAAGGTGAGAACCAGTACTGGCAGCATTATCACTATTTTGATGATTGCAACAGCCTTGATGACTTCAAAAACAGGATAGAAGAACTAAAAGCAGAAAATGTCTTTGAAGTTAATGGCTATATTGAGAGCAATAGGACAGAACAGGCAGACAAAAGCAAAGGAGACACAGAACCTGTAACTAAAGAGGTGGAGGCCAAGACTGAGACTGAAGCTGAAGTCTGCTTGTCTTTATTTTGAGACATTTGGAGGTTTCTATGAGGTGTCCTGAGTGCAACAGGAAGATGAAACGGTTCTTATATGGTTTCAACCAGAAATGTGTTGATTATTGCAGAAGGTGCAAGAAGATTTTCGAGATAAGGGTTGAAGTTATTGAACCGCATAAATGCGTGAAGTGTTGGAGCACCATACTGTGGGAAAAGGCCATATATATGGCTAACGGGAAAGTAAGGCACAGGAGGTGCCCTAAGAAAAGGAGGAAGTATGTCGATAAGAATTAGCAAGAAAATTGTAGCGTACGAAAGTATATCAATGACAACATTTGATCCGAGTTATGTTGACTTGGATGAGAACAAAATCCGTCAATATATAAAAACTCACCCCATGCCTTCCGATGAAGACTATTCAGAGGAGGATCTTATTTTTGATCTTACAAGGTCTGAAGGGACTCATATGCTACCTGAAGGCATCAGAGAAGAAACAATTGAGTATATTGAGGACTTACTTAACGAACTTGTTCGTTAAAAGTTCAATAGTAAAGCGAAGAGAAACAAGGAGGATTTAATGGCAAGGTTGGCATCAGAAGCGAAGATGGGATTTTATCCTACACCTGAAAGGTCCTTGCGGGAAATTATTCAATGGATCAAGATCGAGGGAGGCTATAGTCATACACAATCTGAGAGTAAGAATGGATTGGCATTTCACCTACTTGATCCCTGTTGTGGTAATGGGGAAGCCCTGCAGAGTGTAGTGAGGTATCCGTATAAAGAAGTAACGTGGGGGATCGAACTGGACATAGAGCGTGCAATGGAGGCATCGAATAACCTCGATAATGTTATACAATGCTCAATTTTCGATGCCAGGGTAAATCCGCTTGGATCAGTGGGACTTCTCTGGTTGAATCCACCTTATAGCACAGAGGATCATGAAAGAGTGGAAATGAAGTTCCTCAAACATAGCATGAAGTGGCTGATAACGGATGGTGTCCTGATATTTATAGTTCCAGAAAACATACTGGACGAGAAGAATCTGAACTGGATAGGACAACACTTTTATGACATTACAGTTATGCGGCTGCACAGGAAGGATTATCCTCAATTCAAGCAGATTGTCCTGTTTGGAAAGAAGAAAGACAAAAGGACTGAAGATTCAGAAATCACACCTTCACTGGAATATCCACATATAGAAGATGTGGAACCGAAGAGGTACTCTGTTCCATCAACGGACGGTCCAAAGGTATTTCAGGGTGGTGATGCAGTTACCGATGAGGAAATACAGAAGAATTATCCCCGGCTGCTTGAAGAGATCAGGAGGATAACAGGTTGTGAAGATGGGATTGAAGCGGTAAGCCCGCTCTTTCCGTTAAGAAAAGGACATCTCGTAGCACTTATCACAGCCGGAGTTCTGGACGGAAAGATTCAAACTGCTGATGGAGGCTTCATCCTTGTTAAGGGATTTTCAGAAAGGGTCTCACACACGAGGATCGAGGATAACAAGGAAATTACAAGAAATACCTATGCCGTTGGTATCCGGGTAATGGAGAAAGGAGGTCGATGGTATGACATACGATGAAGATATCGAATTCTGGAGCAGATGCAGGATGTGTAAGAAGCCCCTGGAGATATTGAAAGGACTGAGTAGCACGGCCCTGATTTCACTTAGCTTTAAAGGACAGACATATGATGCCTGGCTTTGTGATGACTGTGCTGGGTCGATAATAGATAATCCCCAGAGTATCTTCACTGATGCAGTTGCTCTTGTGAAAGAGGAGGAATATTATGCTGATAGCAACGATAAAGAGCGGAGGAGTCTCATGCAAGTCTGATATGGGACTTTGTGATAATCTCTCCGATTATTCCCACCTATATTTTCTATCCATATATGGTTCCCCGCAACAGGTCAAGGCAATCTTCTCTCTGCTCGCATCAGGCCACAAAATTGAAGTGATAATAGAAGAAAGGAAGATTGACCTGGAAAGGAAGTGGGGTTGCAGCCTGAGGTTTAAAGGAATAAACCTTGGCTATGGTAAAAGGCACGGACTGGTCTGGACTGAAAATATTGGTAAAGACATTATCATCTGGACATCTCCTGAAGAGAGGATGAAGGTTCTATACTCTGCCATCTCAAAAAGACGTATACCCTTTGAAAAGGTATGGTTGCCGGAGATAGAGCAACTCCTGTTAAAGGAAGAATATCTTGTAAAACTAAAGGGTTGGGGTGGTGCAGGTGGTTATGAATGCCGATGGGATGATGATGCTGTATGTGATCTGATAGCTGAAGAGATTCTGAAAAAGGAGAGAGAATCTTTACTTCAGGTTTTAGTATGAATCGAAAGGCAGGGCATCTGTTCTGCCTTTCTTTTCCAAGTGATAAATACAGGCTGGAGAAAACCCCTTTCGCTTGATAAATAAAATCTTTGACCATTCTAAGGCTCTGTCGCTCGAATTTGCAAACTCGCCCCGAAAGCATTCGGTACTCAAACAGTGCAAATTTGGTCGTTACGACACGCTCCCTTCGCCAAGACTGGTAACCAGAGGTTTTGTAAAGTCGCTCAAGGGCATTCTCCAGCCTGAAAACTACTTCATCACAAAAAAGTGAAAATTGCTTTTCAGGAGGAAATAGAATTTGAAGATTGAACAGACATACAAGAAATACAAACATCTTGACTCATTACTTTCTGACAAAGAATTGATGGTACATGACTTTACGACCAATATATGTCATGAGCTTTGGCAGGCTATTAAAGCTGACGTCAAAGAAAGAGAGGACAAAAAGAAAGAAGTATGAGGATACAAATAACTGATAGGGAAAAAACGGGCAGAACAATATACACTGCCTTGACAGTTTCAGTCGAGGAAGATGGAGAAAGTCATAAGCTGGAGACAGTTATAGTGGAAGAGCACAATACAAATCCAGATAGCCTCTCACATGAAGTTGGAGAGTTCTCCTGGCTCACTTCTCCTCCGCAGGACAGCAGTAAGAGGATAAAGATCGAGGAAGCTGCAGAGGCACATATCCTTAGTTCTTTTAGGGAGGACTCTGACTGAATAATCGAAAGGAAGTAATAAATGAATAAGTAGTAATTTCATCAGGTAACGAAAAATCAAGCCACAGGGCTGCGCTTTTTACTCTCTGTGGCTTTTTTATTTTTTTAAAACATGTCTTTGACATGGGGAAATTACCTAAAAGGAGGATAAAGACAATGTATAGAAAAGAGTATGCAACTAAATTTTCACTCGGCAAGATATTTTCTTCTGCCAGAGTAAATGAAATGATGATCCGTGATCCTTCCTTCATGCGGTTTGTAAACAGTTCATTGGCCCGCCATGCTGAAGGAGACTGGGGCGACCTGTGTGAGGAAGACAAAAAGGAGAACGAGCTTTCGTTAAGAGAAGGCTTCAGGCTTTTTTCTGCCTATAAAAATGATGAGCACAAAATCTGGATAATCACAGAAGCAGACAGGTCAGTAACAACCGTGCTGTTTCCAGAAGAGTATTAAGGAGGTTCTATG
>CAZLFE010000153.1:0-4511 GCA_964558725.1 uncultured Nitrospiraceae bacterium
TTAGTCCTCATTGATTTTGACTCTGCACGCCATCCATCGTGATAACGTTTCCTGCTTACCATAATCGCAGCTATCTTATACTCTGCTACAGGAGTAATAGTAAACTCACCATCTTCATTCTTTTTAATAATAGGTTCATTGGAAGTACATTGAATCTGCGAAGGTTCTTGAGAAACATCAATCTCACCAAATTCCTCTCTTGTTGCCTGAGGCCTATCGCATCCAATTACAAGAGACAGAAGTAGGAGGTACAGAATTAGTGAGACGGTTATATTTTTAATCATAATAGCAATGACAACAACTCATCATAAGCCAATTATATATAAAGCAACCCCATCCCTTTACCAGGATGATAGGCCTTTTTTATTGCCTTGTTGATGAATTCCTTTGCCCTTCTGACGGATTCAAGGGGAGTATGGCCAAGGGCAAGTGATGCTGTAATAGCTGCAGAAAAAGCGCATCCTGTGCCATGATATTCACCCTTCATCTTTTCACCCTCTACATCATGAAACTCACCATCATAATATAAATCCAGGGCTATCTCTTCAAGATGGCCACCAGTAATGACCACAACTTCAGGACCCATATCCTTCAGAATCTTGGCAGCTTCTTCCATATTTTTCTTATCTTCAATCGCAATACCCGTCAGAACAGATGCCTCATATATATTGGGAGTAATGAGCTTTGAGTGAGCAAAAAGTTTTTCTCTCAATGCATCTAAGGTGCCATTGGCAACAAGACTTTTGCCTGATGAAGAAACCGTTACAGGATCGATCACGAGATTGCTCAGTGAATATTCCTTTAATATTTCAGCAATAAGTTCAACAGCCCAACTGCTGTAAAGCATCCCTATCTTTATTGCATCAGGTCTGATATCAGATAAAAGGGTATGGAGTTGTTTTTCGAAGAAATCTTTCTCTACGGGAAAGACAAAATCAACGCCCTCGGTGTTCTGCGCCGTAATGGCAGAGACCACAGAAAGCCCGTGTACCTCGAAGGACCTGAAGACCTTTAGATCTGCCTGTAGCCCCGCACCCCCCGTAGGGTCAGAACCGGCTATGGTTAAGGCTATTTTCATCTGAATATAGGGGATTACTAATTTTCATTTTCCTATACGAAGCCTTTATTTCCCTTTTTTTAATGCCTTCTCTACAATTCGTATCGCACAGAACTCCCCACACATTGAGCATACTTCGCTCTCTGTTGGAGGAACCTCTGCCCGCCACTTACGCACCTTGTCAGGATCAAGGCTTGAGGAAATCTGACCATTCCAGTCAAGGTTTTTTCTGTATTGCGCCATCTTTCTATCAAGCTCCATAGCTCCAGGGACACCTTTTGCAATATCTGCTGCATGGGCAGCAATCTTTGAGGCAATAAGCCCTTCTTTTACATCTTCAATATTTGGAAGCCTGATATGCTCTGCAGGAGTTACATAGCATAAAAAATCAGCACCCGCAGCGCCTGCTATAGCACCACCAATAGCTGCTGCAATATGGTCATAACCCATTGCAATGTCTGTCACAAGAGGACCGAGGACATAGAAGGGTGCGCCTTTACATATCTCCTTCTGGATTTTGATGTTCAATTCAATCTGGTTTAAAGGCACATGGCCCGGTCCTTCGATGATTGCCTGAATGCCTTCTTCTAAAGCCCTGTCTCTCAATTCTCCGATAGTGAGTAATTCCTCGAGCTGACTCCTGTCCGTTGCATCCTCAAGGCAGCCAGGACGCAGACCATCTCCGAGACTCAAGGTCAAATCATATTTTTTTGCAATCTCCAGGAGTCTGTCATAATGTTCATAGAGAGGATTTTCTCTGTCATTGTAAATCATCCATTCAAGGAGGAATGAACCGCCTCGGCTGACAATGTCAAGAATCCTGCCTTCTTCCCTTAACCGTTCAACAGCCTTCCTCGTCAGGCCGCAGTGGACTGTGACAAAATCAACCCCCTCTTCTGCATGTTCTTCTATTACACCAAAGAGATCATCAGGGGTCATCTTTGCTATAGTGTCATACGTCTCTGACCCCCTTATGGCAGCCTCATATATCGGAACGGTACCAATAGAAAGAGGAGATCTGTTCAAAAGAAGTTGTCTCAATTCTTTAATAGACCCTCCTGTTGAGAGGTCCATAACAGCATCAGCGCCATATTTCACAAGGATATCGAGCTTTTCTCTTTCTTCATCAAGAGATATCTTGTCCTTCGATGTACCAATGTTTGCATTAACTTTTGTTCTCAGTCCCCTTCCTATGCCTATTGGTGTTATATTGTGTTGGCTATTCCTGGGAATGACTGTTAGTCCTTCTGCAATGTCAGAAGCAAGCCTTTCAGGTGATATATTCTCGGAAAGGGCAACAGCCCTTACCTCATCAGTAATAATCCCTCTTTTTGCCAGTTCTATTCTCGTCATGTGAGTATCCTCAAAAATTCTTCTGTTGTTTCTCTGATATTTTCTGCAGTAAGAATTGCAGAGATCAATGCCACACCATCGGCACCTGCCTCTTTTACTTCCCTGACCTTATCCAATTTTATTCCCCCTATTGCATAAACAGGTATCGAGATTTTAGCCTTTACTTTTTCCAGGGTCTCAATGCCGATTGGCTCTCCATATTTCATTTTGGAAGGGGTCTGATAGATTGGTCCTAAAGTAATAAAATCGGCGCCTCCCCTTTCTGCCTCAAGAGCCTCATCGAAGCTATGCGTAGATGCACCAATCATGAGTTTACTCTGAAATGTTTCCCTTACAGCATGAACAGGTATACTCTTTTTCCCAAGCTGAACACCATCTGCCTCTACTGCAAGGGCGATATCAACCCTATCATTGATAAAGAGTTTTGCCTTATATGCCTTTGTTAATTCCCTCATCCCGTATGCCATATCCAGCAAATCTCTTGTTCCTAAATCCTTCTCCCTCAGTTGTATAGCCTTCAAACCACCTTTAAGTGCTTCCCCAACAGCAGTGAACAGTAAAGATTTTTCAGTGAACAGTTTCCTGTCAGTTATCAAATATAAACTGAAGTCAAGGGTCGATAGTCGTGAGTCGTGAGTCTGGAATCTTTTTTTGACTTCTGACTCCTGACTCTTAGCTCTCTGCTCTTTGCTCTTACTGATTGCTGTCTTCACAGCATTCCTTCAATCGGACTGCTTGCAGTGGCGTATAGCTTTTTTGGAATTCTTCCAGCTTTATATGCCAGCCTCCCGGCAATAACAGCGTGTTTCATTGCCTCTGCCATTGCAATCGGATCTTTGGCACCGGCAATACCTGTGTTGATGAGGACTGCATCGCAACCAAGTTCCATTGCAACAGTGGCATCAGATGCAGTTCCCACGCCTGCATCAACAATAACCGGAACTTTCACTGTTTCGAGGATAATCTTTATGTTATAGGGATTCCTGATTCCAAGACCTGAGCCAATCGGTGCACCGAGGGGCATCACAGCAGAAGCACCTGCATCCACAAGCCTCTTTGCTATCACAGGGTCGTCATTGGAATAAGGAAGGACAATAAAACCTTCCTTTGCGAGTATCTCTGTTGCCTTCAGTAACCCGCATACATCAGGAAAGAGCGTCTTTTCATCTCCTATCACCTCGAGCTTTATAAGGTCTGAAATCCCTGCCTCCCTGGCAAGCCTTGCATACCTGAGCGCATCTTCTACCGTATAGCAGCCTGCAGTGTTTGGAAGGATTTTGTATTTCCTGGGGTCAATGTAATCGAGCAAATTCTCTGCCTTCCTGTCTATGATGTTTACCCTCCTTACCGCAACAGTAACGACATCTGTGCCTGAGGCTTCCATGGCTTTCCTTGTCTCTTCAAAATCCTTATACTTACCCGTACCCACCCAAAGCCTCGACTGAAACTCTATGCCTCTTATTATCAATTTATCATCCATCACAGTCTCCTCTCTTTATAAACAATGCAAATACAGAATCAAATGTAGCCGCAAATTTTAGTTTGCGTAATTTTTTGATGAACCTATATCGCAGGCTAAAGCGTTCGACTGAGCTCACGCCGAAGTCCTGCGGCTACCCGAAAATATTTCGTAAGACCCTCCAAAATTTTTCTTTGTTTTTAACTCATAACTCATTACTCGTCACCTGTAACTGTCTTTTATCCACCGCCCACAAAATTCACGACCTCAATTCTGTCTCCATCATTCAGCCTAAAGTTTGAGTATTCTGACTTCCTTACAATAGATAAGTTTATTTCAACGATGACCCTCCCTGGATCAATCTGTAGTTTCTTCAAGAGATCCTGAAGGGTCTCCACATCTGACATCTCTAAGGTTTCTCCGTTAACGATCAATCTCATAAAAACAAAAAAACCGCATCCCTGAAGGATACGGTCTGCTCTCCCATTTCCTACGCCGGCATTATCCGGATCAGGTTCGCGGGGTCGACATTTTGTCCTCTCAGGCCTTTCAGCCTCCCCCAGGGACAATTTCAGTATAGATTAGTCTTTTCAAGAAAGTCAACTTTTATAGACCTGCGTGTCAAGGCAAAATGAAAATGTC
>CAZLFE010000154.1:0-4503 GCA_964558725.1 uncultured Nitrospiraceae bacterium
GCTTCCATATCCTCGGCAGTCTGTCCAAAGAGCAAATGATAAGATTCGCTGAAAAAAGCACCAGAAGGGTCATGAACCACCAGGAATGGTACATGTCCATGAAACCAAGGGTTTCAAAGACTTTGTATACTGTCGGGGCAAGGGTCTCCCCAAATAGTTTGCTCAGGATCAGTATGTTTCTGGCAGGCTCTGCCCTCTGCTCCAGAACCGTCCCTATGACTGCTGTGAGGGCTATCAGGGAAAATATGACTATCGCAAATTTGACAGAGGCAAATAGCCCCCAGATCCTGTCTATGATTGTCTTCCGCTCTTCTGGCAATGTAAGACCTCTCTAAAAATAATTTAATATCATAATACTTTCAGACGGGCAATACAAGAACTCCTACTGACAGCGAAAGGGCATTTTCAGGCCTGCTGCATTAACACATTTTAAGGATTCCCTCTTGTCAAACCCTGAAGGGCAAATGTGCAAGCTTTAGCATGTTTGAAGGTCGAAAAATGCGTATACTTTACAAGACCTTAAAATGGTGATTATAATTAGTTTATGAGAAAGAAAATATTGATTGGTACAGCGATTCTCCTATCGGGTTTTCTTTTGGGAGGACTTGCGTTTTATTTCCTTGGCAAGATTACAGGGCAGCATGGCTATCTGCCCTATCCTGCTACTCCAAATGTATCAAGGCAGATAATGGAAACGAGCAGGGCTTTCTCTGAAATTGTCAGTACCGTCTCACCAGCCGTTGTAAACATTTCAACGACAAAGGTTTTCAAAAGAGATACAGAACCCTTTTTTGAGGATCCCTTTTTTGACTTTTTCAAGCCTTTTCATGACTTCAGAATGCCAAAGAAATGGAAGGAACAGAGCCTCGGCTCAGGCGTAATAGTTTCCTCAGATGGATATATAATCACGAATAACCACGTAGTGGAAAAGTCAGATGAGATCAAGGTAACCCTTTTTGATAAGAGGACTTTCAAAGGCAGGATAGTAGGTGCTGACCCTAAAACAGACATCGCGATAGTAAAAATAGATGCGCCAAGCCTACCGACAGCGCCATGGGGTGATTCTGAAAAGCTTCAGGTTGGCGAGTTTGTTCTCGCCATAGGTAACCCTTATGGTCTCAGCCACACCGTCACGATGGGTATTATAAGTGCTGTTGGAAGGGCAAATGTCGGAATTGCAGACTACGAGGACTTTATTCAGACAGATGCTGCTATAAATCCTGGAAATTCAGGCGGGCCCCTTGTAAACATCAAAGGAGAACTTATCGGCATAAATACTGCAATATTCTCGAGAACAGGCGGGTATCAGGGAATAGGTTTTGCAGTGCCCAGCAACATGGTGCGCCCTCTCATGGGCCAGCTCATTCAAAAAGGAAAAATTATCAGGGGATGGCTCGGTGTTACCATACAGGAGTTGACTCCTGAGATTTCCCAAAAGTTTGGCCTCGAAAAATCTAAGGGCGCCCTTGTCAGTGATGTTGCAAAAGGGAGCCCTGCTGAAAAAGCCGGCATCATAAGAGGCGATATCATTCTTGAGTTTAACGGTAAAGAAGTAAGGGATGTGGGTAGTCTGCGAAATATGGTTGCTCAAAGTAAGGTTGGTTCTGAGGTATCAATAAAGATACTAAGGTCAGGGAAGGAATATTCACTCAGATTGGTGATCGTTGAGTTACCGAGAGAAGTCGCAGAGGTTGTTCCAAACCAGATACCTGAAGATTCAGAATTAGGTGCGCTTACTGGCTTGACAGTAATGAATCTTACAAAAGAAATAGCAAGGCAACTCGGGTTTTCCAAAGACGAAAAAGGTGTTGTTGTTGCGAGAGTTGACCCTGCAAGTCCTGCAGATGAAGCCGGGATTAAAAAGGGAGATATCATAAAGGAAATAGATAGAAAGCGGATAGATAATTTGGAGGATTTTAACAGGATTGCCTCAAATATAAAAAAGAATGAGACAGTCCTTCTCTTTGTTGCTCGGGGTGACAAAAAATTTTATGTTACCCTTAATGCATCGTAAATAGCAGATAGCAGTCAGCAGATAGCGATTAGTAAATACTTAATGAATAACTAGTGGACGTAATTTTTTATCTTTTTATTACCTGCTAATCGCTAACTGCTAATAGACTAAAGAGGAAGGGAGGTGAGAAAGTGTTTATCATTTTAAGGGTTGCAATCTTTTTAATTTTCGCATTTTCTGGTTACCTCTTAGGCATTAAGTATAATTATGGCACTTATGGTGCCCTATTGGGTGGATTTTTAGGTCTCATTGCCGTAACTGCAGAGGTATTTTTTAAGAAGGTCAAAATCGGAGCAATTATTGGAGGAATTTTAGGAATTTCCTTAGGGCTTTTGTCTGCTTACCTTCTTATGCTCCCTTTAAAACCAGCCATTGGTGAAGATATAACAACAGTATCATTTGGACTGATGGCATTATTTGGCTATGGAGGGCTTCTCTTTGGCATAAGCAAAGGCAAGGAGATCTCGCTTGCCGATATCTTCAGGCTCTTCAGGGGGGAGGGTCTCGAAGAGAACCTCAAAATCCTCGACACGAGTGTAATAATAGATGGCCGTATTGCGGATGTATGCGAATCAGATTTCCTCGAAGGCGTTTTCATACTTCCCCAGTTTATACTTCAGGAATTACAGCATATAGCGGATTCACCTGATCCCGTGAAGAGAGCAAGGGGAAGACGGGGACTGGACGTCCTGCACAAGATCCAAAAGATGTCCCAAATAACAGTAAGAATAGTTGATGAGGATTTTCCAAAGATAAAAGAGGTTGATGCAAAGCTTGTTGCCTTAGCAAGGCTCTTACATGCAAAAGTGATAACAAACGATTTTAATCTTAACAAGGTTGCAGAACTCCAGGGGGTTTCTGTTCTTAATATAAATGAGCTTGCGAACTCCTTGAAACCTGTTGTGCTTCCAGGTGAGACAATGAAAGTTTTTGTCCTCAAAGAGGGAAAGGAATACAATCAGGGAGTTGCATACCTTGATGATGGAACCATGGTCGTCATAGAACATGCGAGAAAACTTATCGGTAAAAATGCCGACGTAACCGTCACGAGCGTGCTGCAAACAACAGCTGGCAGGATGATATTTTCGAAGCTCAAGGAAGAGTACGAGAGGGAGGAGTACAGAGCTGTTAAATAAGAGTCATTACCTTGGTTAAATGAACTACAGGGTTACAGCAATAGTGCCATCTGCAGGGCTTGGCAGAAGGCTCGGTTCACATATGAACAAGCCTTTTCAAAGCCTTGGTGGTAAACCCCTTGTTGTTTGGTCACTCGAAACACTTGAGTCTGTTAAAGAAATAGAAGAAATAATACCTGTGCTCAATGAAGGGAATAGAGAAAGAGGGGAAGAGGTTTTTGAAAAGCATAACCTTTCAAAGATAAAGAAGATAGCGCCAGGCGGTAAAGAGCGGCAGGAGTCTGTATATAATGGACTCAAACTTGTAGATGACAAAAATTGTATTATCCTCATACATGATGGAGCAAGACCCCTCATTGAGAAAGCCTTAATACAAGAGGCAATAAGGCAGATGACAGAAATCCTTCGGGACGGAGAAGACTGTAACGGTATCGTCCTCGGGGTCCCTGTTAAGGATACGATTAAAGAAGCAAAAAAAAGTATTGTAAAGAAGACCCTGAGGAGGGATTCCCTCTGGGCGATACAAACCCCGCAGGTTTTCCCTTACTCTTATATTTCAACAGTTTATGAAAGAGCGATAAAAGATGGCTTTTATTCAACCGATGATGCAGCCCTCGTTGAAAAATACGGAGGCAAGATAAAAGTTATCATGGGGTCATATAGGAATATTAAAATCACCACGCCCGAAGACCTGATTATTGCAGAATACTTGCTTACGAGGTCATTGAACTCTTGAATTCTTCAAACCCTGAAGAATACCCGATAAGAATTGGCATCGGTTACGACTCTCACAGACTCGTTGAGGGCAGAAGGCTTATTCTCGGTGGTGTACATATTCCATTTCAGAAAGGCCTCGTTGGCCACTCCGATGCAGATGTTTTATGCCATGCGATAAGCGATTCCATCATTGGTGCCCTTGGTCTTGGTGATATAGGTAAACATTTCCCTGATACAGACCCAAAATGGAAAGATGCATCAAGTGTTGATTTACTTAAACGCATTATCGATCTTATGAAACAGAAAGGTTTCGACATCTCATGGGTAGACACTACAATTATTACTGAAGAACCAAAGATCGCTTCTTACATCAAATCTATGAAAGAGGCAATATCAAAATCTGGGATACCTTCAGAGTCGATCAATATCAAGGCTAAGACGAACGAGGGCATGGGTTTCATCGGTCGGGGTGAAGGCATGGCAGCAATTGCAGTCTGTCTACTGAGGCGCCTCGTCTGAAACGTTACATTCAGGTATTCCGAAACCTCATAAACAGTGATCCCCCATAGAGCAATAAAAGTATGTAACAGCAAAGTGATAATGTCCTATTAGAGCAAAATGAAAATGTCCTGAATG
>CAZLFE010000155.1:0-4432 GCA_964558725.1 uncultured Nitrospiraceae bacterium
ATGGTAAGACTTAAGGAGCAAATTAACCAGATAAAAAAGAAAATGGATGCTGAGACCAGCAGGATCGTAAAAAGTGTAAGGAAGGATTACAAGACCGCATTAAAAAGAGAAAGCTATTTGAGGTCTGCTCTCGAGGCTCAAAAGAAAGATGCCCTTGACCTGAAAAATCGTTCCGTCCAGTATCAGATTCTTAAAAGAGAAGTTGACACAAACAGGGAGTTGTACAATGGACTTCTCCAGAAGCTAAAGGAAACGGGTGTATCTGAAACCCTTAAGGCAAGCAACATAGACGTAATCGATAGGGCAGAGGTCCCGAAAATACCCTATAAACCCAATAAACGCCTGAATATCTTATTATCGATAGTTGTAGGTCTTTTTGGGGGCGTAGGCATTGCATTTCTCTTTGAATATGTCGATAACACAATCAAGACACCAGAGGATGTAGAAAAGAGGGTATCCCTACCTTCTCTCGGAATCATTCCCAGCTATTCTGAGGAAAATCCTCCTATAGAATATATTACCTATTTAGATACCAAAAGCCCTTTATCAGAGGCTTACTGTACTCTCCGCACATTTTTGCTCCTCTCAACAGGAGGCAGACCGCCGAGGATTATAACTGTGACAAGTCCAGAGAGAGAAGAAGGAAAGACCACTACAGTGGTAAACACAGCCGTCAGTTTTGCCAAATCAAATGCAAAGGTGATAATCATAGATGCTGATATGCGAAGACCGAGACTGCACAAGCTTTTTGAGGTGGACAACACTACAGGACTTTCAGCCTATCTTTCAGGTATTGAGGAATTAGGAGAGAATCTAATAAAAGATACAGGGATACCAAATCTTTCTATTATTCCATCAGGACCTATCCCGCCGAATCCTGCAGAACTTCTCAGCTCTCACAGGTTAGGCGAACTTATAAGGAGTCTCTATTTATATAACTTTATTATCTTCGACACTCCCCCTCTTCTCGGTATCCCCGATACCCTTATTCTCAGTCCCCAAACTGACGGTGTAATAGTAGTTGCCAAATCCGGAAAGACAACAAGAGAAGCTGCTCTGGAAGCAAGAAAGGTGCTCGAGGCTGTTAGTGCAAAGATATTGGGGATTGTACTCAACTCAATAAACCAGTCTGCTATGAGATACAGCCACCACTACAATTACTATAGATATTACTATGGCGCCGAGAATAAATGATCGTTCATACCTCTTACGTATCTCTATCATAGTTGTTTTTTTCTTCTTTTTACTCTGGCGTGTCTTTAGACCCCTTATAGGTGAGTTTTCATTCAGACAAATGAGTGAGAAAGGGCTGCTATCAGCAGCCTCTTTTGACAACAGGAATGCTACTTATCAATATATCCTCGGGAAATTTTACCATTATAGCAGTGAGTTCCCCGATCTTAATAAAGCAACCAGGCATTACAGAAATTCTCTGCAGCTGAGTCCCCTGCAAGCAGGATGCTGGCTTGACCTTTCAAAAGCGTACCTGACAGCAGGGTTGACGAGAGATGCAGACGCTGCCTTAAATAAGGCTATAAAGCTCAATCCCAAAAACCCTGCCATCATGTGGGAAACAGGGGTTTTTTGCCTGATGAAGAGCAATGTTGACATGGCAGTAAAAGCATTCAAAAAATTTATCCTTCTTGAACCTGAAGGGCAGGAAGATGTTTATGATATGCTCTGGAAACTCCAGCTTGAACCTCATGATATCCTCACAAATCTCATACCTGATTCATATCCTTATTACAGGGGATACCTTCTTTATCTCATCTCTACAGAGAGAATCACGGAGTCTAAAGAACTCTGGAACAGGATTGAACTCTTACCGAAAGAAGATGAATTATATTTACGGTATACAGATTTTCTTATTTCCGAGCATCTCTACGAGGATGCTGAGAGAGTCTGGAAGGTTTTTACCGATAGAAAATTCATAAAAAGAAAAGAGAGTCAACCTTCTCTTCTATGGAACAGCAGCTTTGATCTAGATATGCAGAACAGCGGCTTTGACTGGAGGGTGGGCAAGGCAGACGGGGTCAAGATATTTTTAGAGAGAGATGTTTTTATATCAGGGAGTCGCTCATTGGGGGTAACCTTTGATGGAACCCAAAATCCTGATATCACGGTTGCATCACAGTTTGTCAGGGTCATTCCCGGAGCGAAATACTTATTGAGAGGATACATCAAGAGCAATTCTCTTACAACAACAAATGGTCTGTTTCTCTCTGTTGCAGGGTATGATTGTAGGGGACTTTATAAAAAGTCTGATGCGGTGACTGGTACAAACCTCTGGAAAGAGCTTAGCATTGAGTTCGAGACCCCCCCTGCTTGTAGCATCGTATCCATAAATATTAAAAGAGAAAGGTCTTATAAACTCGACAATAAGATAAGCGGGATTGCATGGGTGGACGAAATCAGTCTGGTTCAAAGATAGCTGTAATTGCAATAGCCATTTTATTATTTTCTATTCTCAGCTTTGGCGCTGTTGAGATTTGGTCCTCTGTGCTCCTCGAAGCATCTGTCTTTACACTTGTATTTATTTGGATCATAAGCAGAAAAAAAGAGCATATTCCTCCATCAAGTAAAGAAGAAAGATACATTCTTATCATACTTCTCAGCTTTCTCGGTTATGTGCTCATCCAGATACTTCCTCTTCCCCCGGCAATTCTGAAATATCTCTCACCTGAATCTTTCAAGCTCTATTCCTTTTATTCTGTTGACCGCGATCCCAGAATGTCTTTAAGCCTCTATGCATATAAAACGGAGGTCGAGTTTCTGAGGATACTGGCCTATACTCTTTTCTTCTTTCTTCTCTCCTTCAACATAAAGGATATGGCTACAATCCAGAGAATGCTTAAGATATTGAGCTGCTTCAGTTTTGGGCTTGCCGTCTTTGCCATAATTCAGAAGGCAACATGGAGCGGAAATATCTACTGGTTCAGGGAAATATCTGAAGGTAGTCCTTTCGGACCATTTGTGAACAGAAATCACTATGCCGGGCTGATTGGTACGCTCATACCGCTGAGCCTTGGGGTTGCATTTACAAGGAAGAGTAAGGAGAAGAGGATTTTGTATGGATTCTTCAGTCTCATTATGGCGGTCTCTTTATTTCTCTCCCTTTCCAGGGGCGGGATAATCAGTTTCTTTGCAGGCATTACTGTTTTTTTGCTGTTTATTTCATGGGATAAAGTCAGGGCAAAAAAGATATGGGCACTGGGAGCTTTCATATTTGTTCTCTTCTTATACCTGCTTTATCTCGGTATTGACCCTATTATCGAAAGGTTCTCCAAAACTGATATAACAGCCGAAGAGAGGCTTGTTGTATGGTCGGCGACAGTAAATGCTTTTAAGGATTTCTTTCTCACAGGAAGTGGTCTTGGCACTTTTATAAACATCTTTCCCCTTTATTCGCAAGGAGGTATCCGGTCCATCTATGATCATGCACATAATGATTATCTTGAATTTTTCCTTGAAGCAGGTATCATTGGAACCGCCTTACTCCTGCTCTTTTTATTCTTTTTTATGAGAACCATGAGCAAAGGAAACTGGAAAGGATACAAAGGTATCATCAAAATATCCATGATTTCTTCCATAACCACAATAGTTGTTCATAGCGTATTCGATTTCAATCTTCATATTCCATCGAATGCACTCATGCTTTCTGCCATTTTTGGCATGGCAATAGCCTCTTCGAGGGCAGATCGCTACGGAGAAACGGAGGCATCATGAACTGGTATGCCCTCTATACAAAGCCAAAAAGGGAGGATACCGTTGCCTTCCGCCTTCGGGATATAGGAATTGAAGTCCTGAATCCGAAGCTTAAATCGAGGAGGTACAAACAAAGTAAGGTCATCGGGACCATAGAGCCCCTTTTCCCCTGTTACCTATTAGCAAAATTCGATAAGGGAAAGTATTCCCATATAATCACATACACAAGGGGTGTGAGATACATCGTTGGAAAGAGTAACCCAGTAGCTATTCATGAGGAGATTATTCAAACAATAAAGGAGAAGATGGAAGAAGGCGATACTGTGGTCATCAAACCCTGTCGATTTGAAAAGGGTGACAGGGTCATCATAAAAGACGGACATTTTAAAGACCTTTACGGAATTTTCGAGAGAGAGACCAAGGGACGTGAGAGGATTATAATCTTTCTCAATACAATTAATTACAGAATCGAACTCGATAGCTGGCTGCTGAGGAAAGTATAAGCAGCCTACAACTTGTTAGTTTGCCAGCGTGATAGTTTTTTTGTTCAGAGGACATGCCCTGATTGGACATGAATGGCGGTAGCCTGTTTTGCTCAAATATCACCTATCTCATGCCATTGCTTGCTATTTAATGGATTGTTAATTGAACAAAGCAAAATATAGAAGATCACTCGAGATCATTCCATATGTCTTTTTGATATTTTCTATTGAAAACCCTATATAAA
>CAZLFE010000156.1:0-4044 GCA_964558725.1 uncultured Nitrospiraceae bacterium
ACTGTCGAAACATTTTTGTTGTTAAGGAACAAATTTTTTGATGCAAAAGGAAATCCGGTGTCCTTTCCATTACGCGATAAAAGGAATACACAGGATGACCCTCTTGATGAGTATATAAGTGAGATTCTAAAAAGGGACTTGCCAAATAATGCGAACTGTTTAAAGGCGCCAGGGCCTCTTATAACTCCTGATCTTGTGGTTCTTCGCTCTGAAATTTGCAAAGGTTCTACCCCCAAACAGCTTGAAAACGATCTGTCGAGGATAATCGCTATCGAGGTTAAGAAACTGGAACGAACTAAAAGTGAAAAAATAGCAAGAGTGTCTGGGCTGGATTATAACACTACACCTCCATGCGGGACTGTTCGCATCTACGATTCAGCCAATCTACCTCTTGACATACGATGCTTTTATCTTTTCATCTGCCAGGAGTCTGATGTGAACAGAAAAAGCTATTTCAGGTTGACAGCGCTTGTGCTTTGTGATGGCAATGTGTTGAATCAGGACTTCAATTTCTATCTGTCTATTGTTGGTGAAAGGACAAAACAGATAGGATTAGGAACGTATAAAGATGGCTTTAATCGGCAGCGCCCCATGTTGGTATTTGCCAACCCATTAGGCGCCAAAGAGATGGATCATCAAATCACTCTTATTTATCCTGATAAAAGTCTTCATGAACGCTATAAAAATCTGTCGGTATCAAATATTTTGCGACGTTCTATATCAGAAGATAAGTTTAATGAGTTTTATTGCTACCGATTTAATAAAGATATCCCAACAGATTGGAAAGTATCCACATTAGTTGACCCCTTTCCGGTCCCTGAACGTGAAACAAAGACTCAACCCAGGGGAAAATTCAGGCTTGACTTCAGGCTGCCAGAATAGATGACAGATTAGAAGATTGATGTTTGGGCGCTGAGATATTTGGCGTCTGTCATATCTTGCTGCTTGTATAATATATCAATATCGTCTTCTATCTGGTTCTCAAAATCGGTTAACAATATCTTCATCAATTTCAACTCTTTAATCTGAGATATTCGGCTCACTATCTGCCCCATAAGAACAACACGTATGTCATTTCGACTTAGATGCCTTCCTGCTTTATTAAAGCGGATAACCTGGTCTTTTGCAGCATCCTTAGCATTGTTCCAGAGATCTATTTCTATGGAGTCCTTCAACTGCCACTCGCTTCGCTTACGGCATACCAAAATAACATCCAGATCTATGGGATCTTTTGCCTGCTGTTTTGGAGCGGCGACCGACATTTCTGCCTTAACAGGATGGGTAATAGTCAGAACAAAACCGCTTTCCGCAATGGCTTCTAAAATAGATATCCAACCTTCATGCCTTGAATGGTGATAGGTAAAGATCAAGAGTCCTTCGGGTCTTAAAATTCTGTTGCATTCTTTGAATACGCTTGATAGATTGCTTGAGAATATTTCAGGGTCTATGTGTTGTACCTCACCTGCTGTTCTTGTAGTTGACGCTCTGAAAATACCTCTGTCTCCCAGAATATGCCTAATCCATACATAAAAGAAGTCAGCCAATTCAGAATAATGGACATTATCGAAAAATGGAGGGTCTGTTACCACAAGGTCTACGCTGCTGTCAGGAAGGTCGGTAAAAGAAGAATCACCACGTGATAGATAAGCATCCATATCCTTTTCATCAAATTCTTTAAAAGATTCTGCAATGGATGTACCAAATGAACGGCTTAAACCGAAGACCTTTCGTCCGGTCAATTTTCTGTCTATCCTTTCTACTCTTAGATCAAATGGATTTTGACGGTAATCGAGCGCTCTCAGAAGTCTGCTCTGGAATAATGTTGAGAAAGAGCCGGAACTTTTGGGTGTCCCCCATAAATTAGCCTCCAGAGGGGTTCTCTCAGGTTTTAGGATATGATGTGAAAACATATGCCTCACTGCACCGGTTCCCTCCCCTTTAAATGAGGCGAACATGTTGTTGAACTCCAGACAGCCAGAAAAGAGACAGGTAAATAACGATCGCATCGAGTCTTCTCTTATTTCCTTTATCCTTTCAGCGAGGATAGATAGGCAAAGAAGTTGTCTATCGTTGAACATTTGATACCAGTATTTGTAGTTATAATTCAAAATCTGGTTTGTATTATAGCCAGGCTCTATCGAGACAACCGGATAGGGATTTTTCCTTTTGGCTAATTCTTTCGATGCCTTCAAATAGAGGTCTTCGTCAAACATATCAATTGCCTGATATTCCTTTGTCTCACCATCATTCAGGACAAGCTTTGCATACATCCTGTGTGAAGGAGGTTCCCCTGACATCTTTACTGCCTTTGCTATAGAAAATCTTTCTGAACAATGAGGGCATATGGTATTAGCCCCTTTAGCAGGACCATCCTGTGGATTAAATAACTTTTTACAGTGCCTGCACCTCAGATTTTCTGAATCATACCTGCAAGTATTTATCTGTCCGCAATTAGGGCATATTGCCTTTGCTTCAGGGTTTTTCAATGGATAAGCATGCCGAGAAAAAATATATGATGAAAAAAGATCCACAGTCTTCTGACATTTCGGACAGGTAATTGTCTTTACCCAAAAATAATAAAGGACATCATGTAATTGGTTGTGTGCATCTCTTGTTTTATAGTAATGTCTCAAATTTTCAGAAACATCGTTCTCAATCTCTGTGAATGTCTTAAAAACTTCTTCCCTTGAATAGTTATTCAGGGCATTTTTAACTATAAAATATGAGACAGAATTTATGTCCCTTCCAATAACCCTGCATCCTAATTTCAATGCCTCTCCTATTGTTGTCCCGCTGCCCATAAATGGGTCAAAAACAGTCATGCCTGTCAGGCGGACAGGCTGATAGAACATCTCTTTAATATTGGAACCTTTAGGCGCTGCAGCGCTTATAAGTATGCTCCTAAATACCGAACCCAGCCTCTGAGCCCACCATTTATGCACATGATAAATCGGCCTGTTTACTTCTTTCCTATAGCTTTCCAGTTCTGCAATGTCGCTGATAAATTCAAAGGGAAATCCATCTTCTATGGTTCTATCACCTGATGTTATAAGAGTCCTGCCATAGGAAACTGTTGGTTCAGCAACACAATCAATAGGCGACATCTTTATTCTTTTTGCTATCTCCCCGGGATTCTTATAAACCTCTTTCATGAGAGAATCAGGTATCCGTCCCGCAAGAAGGAATAATTCATCTCTGTCATAATCCAGAACATCCGCAAGTCTGCTGATTAATCCATCAGATGGAGGTACTTTTCCTGCTTCGACTCGGGAAAGATAGGCCCTATCGATTTTCAGCCGAGCAGATAACGATTTCAGAGAAATTCCAAGCGAATTCCGCAATTCTTTTATTCGCTGCCCGAAAGTCATGAGTAAATATATAGACATGTGATAAAATTGTCAACCTCATTTAGGGAAAACACGATGGTAGAAAAATGAAAGTTAAAAATACTTGGCCCGATGGATCTCTTGCTGAATAAATTCTATATTGAGAACTAACATTTCAAGACCTGTCCATGCAAGTCTCTCATTTTGTGTCGGTGTAGGTTTTTCTGTTTAATAAGTGAGGTAGTCACTTAAACATCTTGTTTTTCCTTCCCTTATAGTAAAAAGAAGTCGCTTCCCAATAGGTCTATCGCAAGGTTGAGAAATACAAAAAATAAGGAAACGGATATGACAATTTGCTTGACAAAATAATTTTTCCCCTGTATATTTATTGTTAGAATTATGGGAAGAAAAAAACTTTTAACCAAAGAGATGGTTTTAAAGGCAATTAATCAGTGGCTTATCAAAACCGGTACGCCCCCAACGATTGAGGAACTCCGCAAGTCCCTTGGAGTAGGCTCTACTAGGACCGTCCTGCGCTACTTGGAGTGGTTGGAAGAAAATGGGGATATTGAGCGTTGGGCAGGTGCACGTGGTCTCCGTCCTTTGAGAACTTCAAATAAAGGATTAGAGACTCGCGCAGTTCCTTTGGTAGGTACCGCCCCAACAGGCCCATTCATGCTTGCAGAAGAGAATCTTGAGGGATGGGTTCGCCTTCCAA
>CAZLFE010000156.1:4054-4396 GCA_964558725.1 uncultured Nitrospiraceae bacterium
GGTTATTTCGTTTTAAAGCCGGAATCAACCAAGCAGGAGTATCAGCCAATTATTGTTAATAAGGATTTTCAAGTTCAGGGGATAGTAACTAAGGTTTTAAAAAAAGGGACAGAGCTTATCAATATAGAAAATAGAGCATAGAAGAGAAATATGGCTAATTATCATGTTACAAAAAGACACGATATTGGGAAATGGGCAGCAAAGCGCGAAAAAGCAGAGCGCGTCGCTGGCTATTACGATACCCAAGCCGAGGCCGAAAAGGCTGCAAAAGAAATGGCTGCAAACAGCGGTGGCGGAGAAGTAAGAATTCATAGTTCAAAAGGGCCTATTAGAGATAGTGAC
>CAZLFE010000157.1:0-2417 GCA_964558725.1 uncultured Nitrospiraceae bacterium
TATGTCGTTGAAGGCTTTTCCCCGGAGGCTTGCAAAAGGTATGTCGAAGACATATTAAAGACAGACAGAGTAGGGGAGTTTGGCCATTTTCCTCTTCCTTTTGGGCAATATTCAGATGATTCTCAACTTGCCCGGGAGCTTCTTCAGAGTTATGTCAACTGTAAAAAATTTGATACTCAGGATTATGCAGTGCTGCTCATGGAGGTGTGCCTGCCAGCGATGTAAAGTTTACTCAGAAATAGACTGCACTGCTTTCATCCTCTTTGCTACCATTTCCACTTTCTCAGTGGAGAAATCCCTCTCTCTGCAAAGAAATTCATATAACCCATCTTCATCCAGTGTTCTATACCTTATATCGTAATTTTCAGTAGTTAAAGGATAGTGATAGATTTCTCTCACCGCCTGATAATTTCTACTCACCTTTGATCTTATATCCTGAGGAAGATTTTCGATATTTTCATGCTTCTTTATTAGTTTTAAAGCAGTCTTTGGGCCGATTCCCCTTATACCGGTATTAAAATCTGTGCCTATGAGTATGGCTAAATCGATGAGTTGATCTAAAGAAATTCCGTAGTGAGAGAGCATTTTATGCGTCTCTATAATTTCTGGCCTGAGAGGCCGGAATTTTCCTTTACTGGGAAGGAATTCCCTGCCTGAAATAGTAATAAACCTCACCAGGCGAGGGGCTCCAAAGAGGAGGGAATCATAATCTTTGCTCCCCACAGCCCATGCATCTCTTTTTTCCCTGACCATAAAGGCAGCTTGTGCCTCTCCTTCGCCGGGAGCCTGTACATAAGGGATTCCCAGGAGTCTCAGAAGACGCTTTGCATCTTCAAGCATAGATTGAGTCAGCCTTGAAGTCATTACCGATTTGGCGAAAGCTGCTGCTATATCTCCTGCTGCCTTTGCCTCCTCATATTCTTTAATAAATCTCTCCCTCACCTCATGACGCCTTTCAATTTCTTCCTTCTTAAGGGAAGGAGGCTCTCCATCAAATACAAAAATTAGCTTTATACCGTATTCACTAATTAAACGGGTCGCCCTGTACATCAATCCTACAAGATGGGATGTGATGTTACCGCGAGAGTCTTTTAATGGAGTGCCATCGGCCATTCTAATCAAGGCCAGGAACTGGTATAACTCCGCGTTTCCATCCACAGCCAGAACCTTTCCCCTCAAATCGCTGAGTTTTATTTCCTTTTTCAAGATGATAGGTGTAAGATTCACGCCCATAAGAAATCTCTCAATAAGTTACTTCTATTTTTTTAACTGGTCTTTGTAGATCTTCTCTACTGTCTGGATAGTATCTATCTCAGAAGCGGTCTTCTCGTCTCTTATTCTTGATATCCTGGCAAACCTGAGTGCAAAACCTGACTTATAGTGCGGACTCCTCTGGATGTCTGAAAACAGAACCTCTACAACCACCTCTGGCTCAACAACTACTGTTCCATGACTCTCGCTTATTTTTAGCTGGAGGAGCCTTCCTGTCATTTCCTTGAATTCCTTATCAGTAAGGCCCTTAAAGGTCTTACCAAGAGGAACATAGTTCCCGGTCCTTTCATCCCTGGCTGCAAGATGATAATTGCTTAACCAGTTATGTCTGCGGCCATAACCCCAATCAGCAGCAACGATGACTAAATCGAGGGAGATAGCCTTTTTTACTTTAAGCCATGCCTTCCCTCTGATTCCCGGTGTATAAAGACTTGAGAGCGCTTTAGCCACCAGCCCCTCAAATCCTTCTCCTATTGCCTTCCTGAAGAAGGCCTTTCCTTTCTCTCTATCTTCAGGAATTATTCGAGGTACAAAAGGGATCCCCACATTTTCGAGGATCTTCCATCTATCTTTGTAAGGTCTGTCTATTAAAAGGTCTCCGTCTTTATGCAGAATATCAAAGAGATAGAGCCTGACAGGAACTTCCTTCACAAGCCTCTCTATCTCATGAACTCTACCGAGTCTTCTCATGAGAACCTGGAAAGGAAGCGGGGAACCTTCTTTGTTAACCGCAAATACCTCTCCTTCAAATATTGCTTCTTTTATATGCACGTTTCGTATAATGTCATCCACTATATCGGGGAGACTCTCTGTAACATCTGTAAGACTCCTTGAGAAGAGGCGGCAGTCTTTACCTTTCTTATGGATCTGTATCCTGGCTCCATCGATCTTATATTCGAGAGCAAAGGGAACCTTCATAGTATTGAAGACGTCTTCCATATCGTATGCCATCTGTGCAAGCATAGGCTTAATGGGTCTAAAAAGATGTAATCCTATCTTTTTCAGTCCGTCAACACCTTCGATAATACCTATTTTTGCTGCTTCACCAATGTCTCCTTTGAGCATGTGAGATCTTCTCAGAATGTTGATATCAATATGGAGAGTTTTCGATAAAGCCTCAATGATCATTCCTTCATCTACCTCAT
>CAZLFE010000157.1:2427-4389 GCA_964558725.1 uncultured Nitrospiraceae bacterium
CATCTACCCCGTGGCGCATCTCTCCTACAACATTTTTTACTATATATTTGGCCTCCAGAGGGGTTGCTCTGCTTAAAAGGTTTAAGAGTATCTCTTTCTTTCTCTTCCTTGACCCATGGCCTTTGACATCTGCTATTTCTTCGAAGATATGAGAGACTTCATCTATAGTGAGCCTTTCTCCAGCAGGAGTGAATTTGCTTCTTTCAAAAAGGTTCTTTACTGCCTCACCAAAATCGAGAGCTTCTGAAAAGGATTCTCTGTAGTCTCTCTCATTCACCCTGACTATCTCGTTTAAAACCTCGGTGACTGCAGCCCCGCTCAAATCCAGGGGCCTGTATGCCGCCCTTCCCAGAATGAGGTTTACTGCTTCGGGAATTTCAGCTTTCGTAATCCCTGTTAAGAAATTCCCTACCATTTTAGCTATATCCTTTCTCTTTTTTGTCTTTTCTAATGACTCACAGAGAGTGGCAATTTCTGAAAAAAGGCTATCTCTCATATTTATAAGCTTATCAACTTACTATTCAATAATTTAACATCAGACAACAGGATTTACCACTTGCCACCCTTTCGGATTAACTCCTTTATTCTTTATAAGTCCACGCTCTTTCCCCTTAGCCTACTTTATTTATAGTGAACTCTGTTCCAATGGTTGAAATGTGAGATCTTTTATAATCCCCCCTTTGGAAAAGGGGGATGTAGGGGGATTTTAAGAACAAATGCCGCTATTTACTATTCATAAAATCTCCCCTATCCCCTCTTTGCCAAAGAGGGGCACTTTAGCAGCACAAATAGTAATCCAATTACTGTAAAAAACTTAAACAGCTTTTAAGATCCTGGGAGATTAATAACATAAAAATGAGGAGAACTAACAAATGATAGAGTATTGGAGCGGATTCTTTTGCCAATAGTCAAATAAAGTGTGGAAATAGAGAGGCAAAAGCCTCGGAGGTCCCGACCCCGAATGCTTTCGGGGTCGGGGCCGAGAATGAGCGACAATGCTTTATCATCTATGCAAACACAAAGATTTATGTGGTTAGATTACCAGACGTGATATTTTTCCCCAATACTTTTCAACTGATCAGAAAAAAGGGTAATATTTCGATAAAGGCAGTTTTCAAGTAAAATGGAAATAAAGTAAGCATCTCCAATTCCGTGATGGCAGGATATAGTATCTGAGCGGTTTCTTTTGCCGATAGTCCTTGTGCCTTTTTAAAAATATAAAGAGGCAAAATCCTCGGAGGGCGACAGCCCGAGAATGAGCGAGGATATTATATCCTGCCTTTTGCTTACAGCTTTTATAGATATCGCTAATTTTCATAATGGAAAAGGAGATGCTTCCGTCAATAAACAGATAAAAAGATTTGAAGGGAAGGTTATGAAAATAGGAGTCATTTCAGATACTCATGCTTCCAGTTTATCGCCTGAGATCATAGAAAAACTGAAAGGTCTCAATCTCAATTTGATCATCCATTGTGGCGATTACACTGGTGTTGATATTGTTCATCAGTTAAAGGAATTGGGTAACTTTTGTGGAGTGGCAGGCAATATGGATCCTCCAGCAATCAGGGAACTACTGAAAGAGAAAGAAGTTATCGAAGTAGGAGATAAAAGGATCGGGGTTTTTCATGGGCATGGGTTATTTCTTACCGATAGGCGGTTAGAAAAAGAATTCAAAGGAGAGAAGATTGATCTATACCTTCATGGTCATACACACCGATTGCGAAATGAAAAGAAAAAAGACATTTATTATCTCAATCCTGGACCTTTTCCAAAATCAATGCTCATCGTCAGCCTGGAAAAGGGCAAGGAGATAAAAATAGAAGTAGTGAGTTTTGAATAAATGTTTGCCATTGGTTCTGTATGTTTAATCAAAGAATTCCTCGAAGCTCTGCTTCGGGGTGCGATACTTTTTGTTATGTTTGTCATTCCCGCTTGTCGGGAATCCTTCTTTGGATACAGAGT
>CAZLFE010000158.1:0-4287 GCA_964558725.1 uncultured Nitrospiraceae bacterium
ATTCTTCCATTCTTATTCCGCGATAATATGGTATTTTTATTATACCATTGACATTCTACAAGCTCGGCGGTCCATCAGGAATAGAGAGAGTCAAAGCCATTGCTACCTTGCAGCAGACATGCATAATTGAAGACTACTTTCTGGGTGAAGAAAAGGCAGTATTCTCGAAAGTAGATCATCAGCAACTACTCAGGGACATTGAAATAGTAGCCAGAAGGATCGAGAGTTTGCCCGAAGGAAGCTGGGCAGAAGATTGGTGTGAGTTTCAGGTGAAATGTGTCAGCCCTTAACCCCACATCGTAACTCAATCGGTCTTGCAGGGATTGGGGAGGCGAGTTTATGTCTATAGGTGACATAATTGCTGGTCGTTTTGAAATACGTGAAATTCATAGTGATGATGTATTTATCGCGTATGTCTGTTATGATCGCGATAACAAAACCCTCTGTATACTGAAGACTCTACAAGAGTGGCATCTTTTTTCCTGGATGTCATGGGCAGTCTTCGAGAAAGAAGCTGAGAATTGGATAAGTTTAGGAAAGCATCCTCACATTATTCATGCCCGTTCAATACTGTCATTAGAAGATAGATTATTCATAATTCACGAATACATCGCTCCGGATGCGCAAGGGAGGAACACTTTAGCACATTACATTGGTAGTCTCTCTTCTTCCGAGATCCTTGATTTCTCGATTCAATTCTGCCATGGCATGGAGTACGTTCATTCAAGAGGAATTGTTCATGGACATATAGAACCGGATAGTATAGCGATCACCACAGATAAGATCGTAAAGATCAATGACTTTGGAATTATAAGAGCGCTTCAAGATGTGCGAACTAGAGGGGGCATCGGTATCATTGGAACGTCTGCATATATGGCGCCGGAGCAGTTCGACGGTCGCACAGATGGAAAGTCCGATATCTACTCGTTCGGTGTTGTCTTATATCAGATGGCATCAGATGGTGTACTTCCATTCGTTGGAACAATCCCGCAAGAATATGAATTACTCCATAGATATGGAAGAGTCCCACCGCTTCCCTCCCCCCTTTTCCTGATAATACAAAAGTGCCTTGAAAAAAACCCTAAAAAAAGGTTCAAGGACTTCACTTCTATAAGAAAAGAAATCCAATCTAAGATGGAAATCGAAGAACTCGCGCTTATAATGCAACTGGAACTCGTTGAGGATATAATGAAGCTATCTGAGAAAGCGAAAAGGCGTTGGCAAACGGAAATACGCGAGTTGTTTGTGCAAATCAAACAAGTGGATGTAGTATCTGATCCGAAAACAGCCATCAGGTATATGAACTTCATATATGAGACTAAGTATTGCCCACTTTACGAGAAAATCCATTTAGAAGAATTATCTCCTCCTGACGTTACTGTGACATACAGTCCAATTGGAGAAACGAAACCGGATAATATCCTTATTACCCCCGATGAGAAACCCAAAGTAATAGACTTTGGTGTAGTAAAAGCACCCCAATTCGAAAAAGCCTTCGCCGAATTAGATGCTATCCCTGCAGCAGAAATTGACAAATATATAATTGTAAAAGCTCTGAGGAGCACCAGAGGTGATAAAATCGGAGCAGCTAAAATCCTAGGGATAAGCAGACCAACTTTGATTAAGAAGATAAAAGATTATGGTATATCCATAAAAGAACTTACACATCGTTACACTGACGTCTCTTTCCCTGCTGAAGTTCATATTGACAAATATGAAGATTTACAGGTGGCAATTGTAATGAAGGAATTTGTCACTATTGAAGGTGAGGTGAAAATACGTACGAAGCTTCACGAACATGACGTTGAGGTGGAAATTGAAATACCTGAACGTCCTGTGCCGATAATAGTTGACGTCCTCGTCACTGCTCCTGACTTCGAGATTCAAGGGGATAGATTTGCCAGTATTGAAGTTCCAGTTGATGCTGACTCCGAACCTGCTATCTTCAAACTGAAAGGTAAAGAGATGGGTCGGAAGGAGATCGTCATTGATTTCTTCCAGGACAGGAGGTATTTGGGCGTTGTCAATCTGAAAGCGGAAGTGATTGAGGCACACAAGAAAGCAAAAGAAGGCGATGCCATAAGTGGGGGCAACATAGAGATAGGCGCAGTTCATGATGCACCTGACCTGACATTGCTCATCCAGGAGTTCTCGCTTCCCGGTCCCTCAACTGAACTGCGATACACTGTCGTCTCCCCGCAAAATAAGCTGGACCTCTTCTATGCTGACTTTGGTAGCCGGGCGTTTTCAGGCTCGATAAAAGACTGGGTTGAGGGCATGGTAAAAAGGATAGAGGAATTCTCTAAAAGAAGGGCATCCAACGAATTCCTCGAGGATCGCCTGACGGCTATTGGAAACAACCTCTATGAACAGGTGATACCCGAGAAGCTGAAGAGTTTCTACTGGAACTATAAGGACAGGGTAAAGTCCATGGTCATCGTCTCCGATGAGCCGTGGATACCATGGGAAATCGTGAAACCATTTAAGTCCAATGATACTATCCAGCAGGATGACTTTCTGTGTAATTCATTCTCCCTTTCGCGATGGTTAAGGGGTTCAGCTCCACCGCCGAGTATATCCTTAACGCCGGGCAAGGTTGTAGGTGTTGAAGTGGCAAAGAAGAGAAGGGACATATTTGTCATTTCCAGAAAAGGCAAGAAAAAGACTGATTTAGCAGGTATTACAAGGGAAATGGAGTTCATTCGCTCATTGAAGGATCGGGGATTAAAGGTAGAGGTTATTCCAGCAAAGTCAGAAGAGGTCTATGAGTTATTGAGATCAGGTAAGTTCAAGCTATTTCACCTGTGCTCCCATGGAGCATATAACAGCCGTAGCCCTGATCATTCCTTCGTAGAATTATTAGATGGTTCCTTTAGTCCAGAGGATATTGTAGGGAAAAGGCTCAGCGAGAAACCGTTCGTATTCCTGAATGTATGTCATGCCGCCAGGTCTGGATATTCCCTCACTCGTATCGGCAGTTGGGCAAGTCGGTTCTCCGAAGCAGGTTGCAGCGGATTTATAGGACCCTTATGGTCAGTAGATGACGAATTAGCATACCACTTCGCCAAAGAATTCTATTCAAGGTTATTAGAAGGCATTCCATTAGGCGAAGCATTCAGACAGGCAAGGGAACAGATAAGAAAGCAAAACCCATCAAATCCTACCTGGCGGGCTTATTGCCTTTATGGTAATCCGCTGGCGAGGATTTCTTGATGAAGAAGGGTATGGGATTGGTAAGAAAAATGATAAGGGATATGGAGGGGGACAGTGATTGATACTGTTGATAAAATTAGAGGTGTTCTCTTTGGTCATGCCATAGGTGATGCTCTCGGAGTTAGTTTAGAGGGATGGAGCAAAAGCCAGATAAGAGATAAGTATCCACAGGGTTATTCCAGTTATGAACAGATGGATCATTTCAAAAGAAGACGTTGGGAACCAGGAGAATGGACGGATGATACCGAGCAGATGCTTTGCATATTGAATAGCATTCTTGAAAAGAAAACCATCAATGTTAAAGATATTGCAAAGCGAATTCACCATTGGGCAGAGGACGGTGGTAAAGGTATAGGTAGAACAGTTGCTTCATTGGTCTATAGTTCTGGATTCACTAATGACCCATACCGTTCATCTAAGGATCTGTGGGAAAGAAGCAGGCGATCTCTAGCACCAAATGGCGGAATTATGCGGACTTCGGTTTTGGGAGCATGGAAATACTGGGATGAGAGAGAGGTGATCGAAAATGCTGAGACAGTTTGCCGGATAACTCACTGGGATCCAAGATGTGTAGGCTCATGTGTAGCAGTGAGTTATGCTATTTCTGTCCTCTTGAAGGGGAAGGAAGATGTAGAACGGATATATCAAAAGGTACTGACTATAATGGATAGTTACGACAATAGGATCCGTCCGTCTTTGGAACTAGCACAGGGTTCGATCCCGGGACTTGGATTAGATGGGTATGATAGCATGGGATATACCCTAAAAGCCTTGTCTGCCGGTTTCTGGGCACTACTTCAAGCTGAGGATTTCAAAGAAGGTATACTCACAGTAATAAACGAAGGCGGCGATACAGATACAAACGGTGCAGTTGCTGGAGCGCTTCTTGGGGCAAAGCTTGGTTTTAGCTCCATATCTGAGAAATATGTATCAGGATTGTTGAAGAAAGCATTTTTGGAGGATAAGATAGAAAAATTTTTATCACTCATAGCTTCGCAGAATTGAAGACCGTTGCTTGTTAAAGAAACACACTCACTCAAGGTTTTATGCATAAATGAGGAACCAGATATGTCG
>CAZLFE010000159.1:0-4258 GCA_964558725.1 uncultured Nitrospiraceae bacterium
TCATGTCAGGCGTGATGCCATAGTATGCCTGTGCTCCTCCATAAGATACCCTGAAACCTGTCATTACCTCGTCAAAGATAAGGACGATGCCATGCTTGGTCGTCAGTTCTCTGAGAGTCTCAAGAAATCCCGGCTTCGGAAGGACACACCCGATATTCCCGACAACAGGCTCAATGATTACACACGCAATAGATTTCCATTCCTCATTGATTACTCTCTTCAGTGCTTCTCTATCATTAAAGGGTAATGTTATGGTTTCTTGTGCGTACGACTTTGGTACCCCAGGACTGTCAGGCACTCCAAATGTGGTAGCCCCGGAACCGGCCTTAACAAGCAGACCATCAGCATGACCATGATAGCAGCCTTCAAACTTTATGATTTTATCCCTTCCGACAAATCCCCGCGCAACCCTGATGGCACTCATTGTTGCTTCTGTGCCTGAATTTACCATCCTCACCAGATCCATTGATGGATAGGCCTTCAGGACGAGTTCTGCAAGTTCAATCTCCAAGGATGTTGGAGCGCCATAACTTGTTCCTCTCTGTATTGCTTTCTTGAGGGCATTTACAACGTTTGGATGGGAATGTCCGAGTATCAGAGGACCCCAAGAAAGGACATAGTCTATATAGGTATTCCCATCAGCATCATAAATTTTTGAGCCTTTCGCTTTTTGAATGAATACTGGATTTCCTCCAACAGCCTTGAATGCCCGAACAGGACTGTTCACGCCTCCCGGGATGAGTTCCTGTGCCTTTTTAAATAATTTCTGTGAATTTTTCCAGTTCATAGCAAAAAAAGACTCTTAACCGTTTGTTTATGGTCTAATAATATAGCATAAATCTTTAATGTGTCAAAAAAACTTTTACACTGCTATGTTTATTGTGCTATAAAATATAAAACTGAATTACTCAGGATTAATCTGTAGCCGCAGGACTTCGGCGTGAGCTCAGTCGAACGCTTTAGCCTGCATTAAAATCTATTTCCTTATGTAATTCGGACCCAAATGAACCAAAGGAGGTTTTATGAAAAGAGTTTTGGTTTTACTATTTACTATCAGTCTGGTTTTTGCATGTGCAAAAAAGGAGGAAAAGAAAGGGGTTTATCTTGCTAAGGTTGGCGATACAGTAATAACACAGGCTGATTTCGAAAGGGAGATGAAGGGTCTCCCTGAGTTTGTGCAAAAGATGTTCGAGGGAAGTAGCGGGAAGGAGAAATTTCTTGATGAACTCGTAAAGAGAGAGCTCCTTTATAAAGAGTCATTAAAGAAGGGGCTTGATAAGGATTCTGAATACCTTAAGAAGCTTGAGGACTTCAAGAAGATTACCCTCGTAGGACTTCTCCTCCAAAAAGAAATAGAAGCGAAGGTAAAGGTCTCTGACCAGGACGTCAAGGCTTACTATGAAAAGAACAAAGAAAAATTCGCTCCCGTTGCTCAGATCAGGGCAAGCCATATACTCGTGAAGACAGAAGAAGAAGCAAAGAAGATATTAGAAAGGCTTAAAAAAGGTGAAGATTTTGCTCAGCTTGCAAAAAAATACTCTATCGATACTGTTTCAGCCAAGAACGGTGGCGACCTGGGATTTTTCTCGAGAGGCCAGATGGCTCCTGAGTTTGAGGCAGCAGCGAGCAAGCTGAAGCCAGGCGAAATAAGTGATCCCATAAAGACGCAGTTTGGGTACCATGTTATAAAGGTAACCGATAAGAAAATGGGTCAGGTAGTCGAATTCGAAAAGGTAAAGAATCTCATCTCACAGAACCTTGTGGCAGAAAAACAGAAAGAGGTCTTCGATTCCTATGTTGAGGGGCTGAAGAAAAGTTACAAGGTAGAGATCAATAAAGAGGCATTATCAAAACTCGCTCCGCCAGAAGAACAGAAAGGGGTAATACAGGAAAAACCTGAGCAAGCAAAAGAACCCAAGGAAGTACCAAAAAAAGAGACAAAAGAGGCGCCAGCGCAAAAGAAATGAAAAGTTTCGAAGTTCTTGATATTTCAGGTGATGTAGGCCTCAAGGCCTATGGAAAAAGGTTGCAGGATGCCTTTATGAATGCTGCAATTGGTATGTACAGTCTGATTACTGATCTTGAAATGGTAAAGGAAGAAAGGGTACTCGATGTCTCTGTTGAGAGTGATTCGATGGAGGGGCTCCTCGTATCATGGCTGAATGAACTCGTCTTTCATTTTGATGCCTATGGTTTTATAGGGAAAAGGATTAGTATTACAGAATTAACGCCGTCCTCTCCTCCGGGAGGGGGGGAACAGCCAGCCAGCCTGCAAGCTTACAGGATTAAGGGATCTATAACTGGAGAAGATTTTAATCCTGAAAGACATGAGAGAAGATTATTGATAAAGGCAGCGACCTATCACAGGCTTAAGGTAGAAAAGAAGAATGGCGAATGGGAGATTGACGTTATCTTTGATATATGATTTATGAGGATTCAAGGGTTATAGGATTCAAGGGTTCAAGTGTTAATAATATTTTTTTCACTCGGCTCCTTGACCCCTCGACCACTGTTATAGAAGGTGTAGGTAATTTATGGCGTTAGAAAAACTCAAAAGGATTGATGAAACAAGGATAGAGGTTCCTCTGGATTATAAACAGGGCATGAGGGTTAAGGGTGTTATCTATGTTGATGACCTTCTTGAGAAAGACCTTGAGTCACAATCAATAGACCAGGTAGCAAATGTCGCTACACTGCCGGGGATAGTCAAAGCCTCTCTCGCAATGCCAGACGTGCATATGGGATATGGGTTTGCTATCGGTGGGGTTGCTGCCTTTGACCTAAAAGAGGGAATTGTATCCCCTGGTGGTGTTGGCTACGATATCAACTGTGGAGTTCGCCTTTTAAAAAGCAATTTAAAGAAGGATGATGTTCTGCCCAAAATAAAGGAGTTAGTCAGCATCCTCTACACTGAAATTCCATCAGGGGTTGGTTCGAAGGGGAAAATACGTCTTGGACCTGAGGACGAAAGGCGGCTTCTTCTTTATGGTGCACGCTGGGCTGTAGAACAGGGCTTTGGGAATGATGAGGACCTTAAAAAAACAGAATCAGGCGGATATATTGAAGGGGCAGACCCATCTCTGATTAGCCAGAAAGCATTTGAAAGGGGAAGGGCCCAGCAGGGGACATTGGGCTCGGGCAATCATTTTCTCGAAGTTCAGTATGTTGATAAGATCTATGATGAGAGGGCTGCAAACAGCCTTGGACTTTTTGAAGATCAGATTACCATAATGATCCATACAGGTTCCCGCGGGTTTGGACATCAGGTATGCACTGATTTTCTCGAAGTCATGGAAAGAGCCGCGGTCAAATATAAGATAGAGTTACTTGATAAAGAGCTTGCCTGTGCCCCCTATGGAAGCCCTGAGGCGCAGGATTATCTTGCTGCCATGAGGGCTGCTGCTAATTATGCCTGGGCAAACAGGCAGTGTATCATGCATTGGGCAAAAGAATCCTTTATGGAGATCTTCAATATCTCACCAAAGGAACTTGGCATGTCTCTGATATACGATGTCGCCCATAATATTGCGAAAATAGAGGAACATGAGGTTAACGGTAAAAAGATGAAACTTATCGTTCATAGAAAGGGTGCGACACGGGCATTCCCTCCAGGCCATACAGAACTACCAGAGATTTATAGGAGTCTTGGCCAGCCTGTCTTAATCCCAGGTGATATGGGGAGGGTATCATTTGTCCTTCTCGGAACTGAAAAGGCTATGAAGGAAACCTTTGGTTCCACATGCCATGGTGCTGGTAGGGTAATGTCGAGGCATCAAGCAATAAGAAGGGCAAAGGGCCGTTCTATATGGCGTGAGATGGAGGAGAAGGGAATTATTGTAATGTCTGCTGGTAGAGAGACCCTTGCTGAGGAGATGTCTGAGGCATATAAAGATATATCAAATGTTGTAGATGTAGTTCATAAAGCAGGGATCTCAAAAAAGGTAGCAAGGCTTAGACCGATCGGGGTGATAAAGGGGTAAAATGCAAGATGCATGATACAAGATGAAACCAATATCATACAAGGATCTTGAGATATTTATGCTGGGGAAAGAGTTAGCAGTTAAGGTTCATAAATTAACATTAAAAGAATTACCAAAATTTGAAATGTATGAAGAAGGCAGCCAGATAAGACATTAGAATGAGGGATTAAGAATGGTTCCGTCATACAGTATACAGTATGGAAACTTTATAATAAATACGTGAGTGGTCAGAGGAAAGATTACTGCTATCACAAATAAGCTCTCCTTCTTCTGAATCT
>CAZLFE010000160.1:0-4253 GCA_964558725.1 uncultured Nitrospiraceae bacterium
ATGCAAGGAAAGGGAATAGCAAAGATGACATCAGGAAGGAATTTTTGAATCTCATAGAGAGTGCAAAGGAATATATAACAAAGATAGACACATCACAATTTAAGCCCCTTTCCTCTGAAGAGCTTATTAAAATACTCGGACTGACCATAAAAGAAGATGACACAAATAAGCTCATTACTTTCCTCGGAATGCTCTCAGCCTACACAGAAGACTCACAAATAAATATCTGCTTTAACGCCCCTTCTGCTTCTGGCAAATCATATATACCTACTGAGGTTTCAAAATTATTCCCCGAACAAGATGTTATAGCAGTAGCGTACTGTAGCCCTACAGCATTCTTTCACGATGTTGGAAAATATGAAACGGATTAAAAAAAGAATTGTCATCAACCTCGAAAGAAAGATTTTAATTTTCCTCGACCAACCTCATGCAGAGCTTCTGCAACGCCTTCGCCCTCTCCTATCTCATGATGGAAAGGAAATACAGTTAAAAATTACAGACAAAACACAGAAGGCTGGGATGAGAACAAAGAATGTGTATCTCAGGGGATATCCTTCTGTTATCTTCTGCACTGCTGGGTTAAAGATTGACGAACAAGAGGCAACGAGATTTCTTCTCCTGAGTCCTGAGACGAATCAAACAAAACTCAAAGAAGGGATTTATGAAAAGCTGAAAAGGGAGACAGATAGTAAAGAATATGAAAGTTGGTTAGAAGATAACCCTGAGAGGAAACTGTTGAAAGACAGGGTAATGGCTATAAAGCAAGAAAATATTACAGAGATAATAATTGGGAACCCTGAGAAAGTTAAAGAACTGTTCTTTAAGAATAGAAAAGTGTTAAAACCTCGACATCAGAGGGATATAGGACGCATTACTTCCCTGATTAAGGTTTTTGCCCTGTTAAACCTCTGGTTCAGAGAAAGACAGGATTCAACCATCATAGCTAACGAGGAAGACATCGAAGAGGCGTTCAGGGTATGGTATGCGATTTCAGAGAGTCAAGAACACAACCTTCCTCCCTTCGTTTATAGCGTGTTTCAGGAAGTCATAGTTCCTGCTTACAAGGATTTCAGGCATGGATTAACGAGAAAAGACATTATGCAGGAATATTTTGAGGTCTATGGTAGACCTTTACAGGGCTGGATGTTAAGACAGGAGATTATTCCTATGCTTGAAAATGCAGGATTGATAATTCAGGAAGCAGACACAGAGGACAAGAGAAAAATGCTCGTTTACCCTAATGTTTCACTCACTGCTGACAAAGATGGAAATAGTGAGCGACATGGGGGGGGTAAATAATGAAGATACTCAAGAATCTGAGAATTGCCCTGAGGAGAGCACCGATGTAGAAACAAAGGTTGCAGAATCAATCAGAAGGCGTTTTTGGAGGGATAAAAATAAATAGTGAGTAGGAGTAGGGGGTATTATTATAAGAATTACTATAAAGTCGAAAAATACCCCCCCTCTGTCACTCACTATTTCTTATCTTATTCTTTCAAAACAGTTTTATAGGGATGAAAACAGAACCTGAATGTCAGGACACTACAAGGTTATGAAAACAACTAAAGATTTCGAAAAACCCCTCGTTGGCAGGGCTGTTACACATCCTAAGCATAAGGTAGAAGATTGTAACAGAATCAGTGTCTATGAACTCAAAAAAGGCTATTTCAGGGGTCTCGCCCCCCACACCGATATCTCATTGAGAATAACTTATACCTTTAGAGATAAACATATCGAAGACGTCATACCCCTTACGAACACCCCTTGTTATTTCGGGGGTGTCAGGTGGTGGTTTGTGTGCCCTTCCTGTAAGAGACGTGTAGGAGTCCTGTATAAGCCTTACTATGCTGAATACTTTCGATGCAGGCATTGTTATGACCTGACCTATCTTAAAAGACAGATTCGTGGAAATTTCGTTGAACCCCTTTGTCGGATACTGGATTGGAACCATAAGATTTTGAGACTACTGAAAGGTGTGGGGCAGAAAGGATTCAGCAAACAGGAGAAGATACAGGGGAAAAAATTGATGGACAAATTTTTAAAGTTGAGCAGTACCACTAAAACACTCAAAAAGCTGTAATCATGGAATTTAACTTGACCATCCCTCTCGCACCAACCTACAATACTGATTACGAAATAGTATTAGGCTTTAACATGAAGGGTATTAGGGCTGAAGGTCGCTGTCCTATTTGTAAAGGAACATTCAAAGCACAAAAGAACAAGGGTTATTTCTGCCCTCACCATTTAACTACGCCCGTCCGCTATACAATAGATTTCTACTACAAAGGCGAGAGGATACGCAGGGGTACCGCCCTTGACGGCAAGACACTGCAAACTTTCGCACAAGCTCATGCTCTGTTGACTCAGGCACAGAATGAAATACAGAACAAAACGTTTGACCCTTCTAAGTGGAAGGCAAAGGATAGCATTGAGTTCAGATTTAATAAGCTTATAGGCCAGTGGTATGACGAAAAGGAAAGACAAATGCTTAGAAAACAGCTTGCACCCTCTTATGTCTGCAAACTGATAAGCTATATAAAGAATTACTACCTTAACTTTTTCGGCCAGAAAGATGTAAGAGAGATTTTCAATGTTAAGGAATTTGCCAATCAACTACCCGAGAAACTGTCACTCAAATATCAAAAAAATATTCTTGATGCTCTCAGGAACTTTTTTTTCTGGCTGAAAGAAAATAGATACATTTCAGAGATGCCTGTTTTCCCAGCTTTTGAGTTACCAGAGCATAAGCCTAACACCATAGATAAAGAAGTACAATTGAAGATTCTTGAATTTATCTCTGAAGAGCATAAACCGATATTCACTTTTCTCTTTTACCAAGGATGCAGACCAGGAGAGGCAAGGGCTTTGAAATGGGACTGTGTAAATAGTGATATCGTAACTTACAGGAGAACATGGTCAGGCCAAGAACTCAGAGAAATGACAAAGGACAAAGATATCAGGGAAAATCTTATATTTCCTGAAGTCATGGCTGTACTACCAAGAAAGGGATTCCCTCTTGATTTTGTATTCACTCATGGGAAAAAGATAAAAAGACCTTACGGTAAGACATTAGTGCAGGATATATTTAATAGGGCATTGATGACATTCAACAAGAACTACGACACTGATTTGAAAATAACTTTGTATGAGGCGACAAAACACAGTTTCGGAACAGAGCAAGTGAACAAGGGAGTTCCTCTTGAATTGTTGCAGAAATGGTATGGTCACAGCGATATCAGAACAACAGAAAAATATGCGAAATTAAAAGTTGTTGATGCTTTCAGAAAAATAATTTCACTCAGGACAGTCAGTAAAAAGTCAGTAAAGGCAAAGAAAGCCTTAGAGCAATAAGGGCTGTAAGGGGTTCGAATCCCCTACCGTCCACCAATTTTTCCTTTTGTTTTCAAATACTATTGTCTCTGTAAAGAGCGTCAACAGTTTGGTTATCACAATTTTGTTAAAACCTTTACTTTAACCACATTTCCTGAGACCCAAAAACCTGTAAGAAGCATTGTTTTTGATTATGAAAAGAGCTTAGGGAAGGTATAATATCTGAGGATTTGTAGTGGCATGGTAAGGCAGGAATACTTTCTTGAACAATTTTATTTATAGAAAAGGAGTATAAAGATGAGCTTAGAAATGGTTAAAAATTTCATGAAAGAAGTCGGATGGGGATTTCTTGCGACAAGTGACGGTAATAAGGTAGGAGTTAGACCTATGGGAAGCTGTGTATGGATGGACAATGAACTTTGGTGTGCTACTACAGATGGTACAGAGAAAATCCTGCAACTCAGGAAGGTCCCTTATGCAGAATACTGTTTCTGCGACAGAGAAGGAAAGCACGTAAGGATTGCTGGTACCTGCACAATTAGTACCAATAATGATGACAAGTTAAAACTGTATGAAGCTGTTCCAATTCTTAAAAACTATATTAAAGACCCAGCTACACCTGAATATGTTGTTATTCGAATGAAGCCAGAACGCATCCGATTAATGGCTCAAGCTGGTAAAGGATATGAAGATATTGTAGTGCCAAAATAACACTTTCTATAATTGTTGATGACATCTGTTAAAGGAATGACTAATAAGCATGAGAATCATCCACTGCACCAAGAAACTCCTTAAAGAGCTTGCTGTCCCACTTGTCGAACCTAATAAGATACCTTCCCCCACTGAAGGGCTTGGGAACTGGTACGCTAACCTACTCAGGATTGACAGGAGAAAATGTGTACTTTTTACCAATGAAAAAACCC
>CAZLFE010000161.1:0-4182 GCA_964558725.1 uncultured Nitrospiraceae bacterium
AAGGCAGGATATAGTATCTTCGCTCATTCTCGGTCTATCGACCTCCGAGGCTTTTGCCTCTTTATTATTTAAAAATAAGCATAAGGACTATCGGCAAAAGAAACCGCTCAGATATTATATCCTGCCCCCACGGATTTGGAGATGCTTACTTTCTTAAGGTGGATGTTGTTTGCTCCAGGAATAAATGTTAAACTTTTTTAAAGATGATGAACTTTACTCGTGTCACCACAGTACTCCTTCTTTTATCTCTTACCTGTTGGAATAATAGTCACGCTTTTGCAAGCAAGAGTACTTTGGCCCCTGATTTTACTCTTAATGACCTCAGCAGCAAAAAAGTCACGCTCTCTCAGTTCAAGGGCAAGGTGGTTATTTTGAACTTCTGGTCTATATGGTGTGGTCCTTGTCTTGCTGAAATGCCTTCCCTGAACAAACTCTATCTTGAATTTAAGGATAAAGGGCTTATTGTTCTTGCTGTTGCTGAGGACCCAGCGGAAAAACCTGTAAGGTCTTATATCCAGGAGAAAAGCTTGGCTTTTCCTGTACTCATGGATAAAGATAAAAAGGTCTATTTTAAATATTCCCTCTTCGGAATTCCCGTAACCTTTCTGATAGACAAAAAGGGGGTTATTGTAGAAAAGTTTATCGGTGAGAGAGATTGGAGTTCTGCCCAGATGAAAGAGAAAATCTCTAATCTCTTGAAAAAATAACCCTTCAGTTCTTGAGCTTTTCCAGTTCTCTTACGAGGTCCTCAAGAGGAGGCCTCTTATTGATATCGTGTAAGTCTATATAGCGAATGATTCCCTTTTTGTTAATGACGAAGAGAGCCCTTTCAGATACTCCATTTGATCTCAGGACGCCATACTTTTGAGCGACCTTTCCGTGAGGCCAGAAATCGGAGAGCACGGGAAACCATACATCGCCCATTGGTCTTGTCCATGCGTAAAGGGTTGGAATGTTGTCTACAGTAATCCCCAACAGGATTGCATCATGTTGATCAAAGATGTCCTTCACTAAATTGTAGCCGGGCCATTGATCCGAACATACAGGAGTCCATGCAGCAGGGACAAAGGAGATGACCACGTTCTTTTTCCCCCGGTACTTGCTGAGAGAGACTTTTTCTCCGGAAATGGAAGAAAGAGTAAAGTCAGGTGCCTTATCACCAACTTTCAATTTGGGTTTACTATCGATTGGCTTCAGAATACCTGGCTGGTATATGTAATCTTTGAATATTTCAGCAGGGCCCGGACAGACATCCTCTTTCTTCGCGGCAAGAACATCACTAAGAATAGCAAGAGCAATAAATAGAGCGACAGTTCCAGTAATTGTAAAAACATTTTTACATACCATTATTTCCCCTCCTTCTTTAGTCCTGAACGACTAAGGATTACTTCCAGGAATTGATTGGCATCTTGAATACTACCAAGCCTAGAGAAAATCACTTCATGGGTACCATTCTCATTGATTTTAACGCCAATAAAGTAAGGTGTTCTTACCTCTCCACAAACTTTATGAATGGAATAATCTACATCCGGGAAAAGAGGGAAGGGTATCTGATATTTCTTCCTGAAGACATCAACTTCAAGGGGAGTATTTCCTGCGCCGATCCCTATTATCTTAATCTTTTCTTTGAGATCAGTACTATTCTCAATAGCATTATAGAGGTCATTTACCGTCGGGGCTTCTTTCTGACAATAAGGGCAATACATGCTGAAGATTTCGATAATCACAACTTTAGCTTTAATCTGAGGAATTGTGAAAGAACCTTCTCCTTTAATCCCTAAGTAGTTTTTTTCCTCGGGACTCTTGGGAATAGGAAGCTTTATAACAGGCAGCGGCCCTCCTTCTGCCGGAGGTTCCTTGGCAGAGAGAGGGAGGGCAAAAACAGAGAAAAAAGCAACAATGACGATGAATACCATAAGAAACAAAGATAACTTTTTCATTTTCTTCCGGACCTCCTTTTCTGATTAAATGTATAAATATATCATGAACCGAAAGTAAAAGGTATCAGCAGAATTCTTATTTTTCTGTAGGACTTTAGCTTGCACCTTTGTCGGTAAATATCCTATAGGCTACTTATTGACACCCCTCATTAAAACTGTTCTATAACTATGCCGAAATTCTCAGAATCAAATGATAGTTAGAGTTAATGATTACTGGCACAAACATAGCAGAAGTATTATCATAGTGGCTTGAAATCTTTCTAGTTATTAAAGCCTGAGGCGTTGATAAAAATAGCATGAAAAGGCTTTTTTTAAAAAAGACACTTGCCGATTTAACGATAGAGGCTTTTGAGGAAAAGTACGGCCTTAAAAGGTCACTTGGTCCGATGAGCCTGGTGCTTATAGGGATAGGAGCTATAATAGGCGCTGGCATATTTGTCTTGACAGGCCATGCCGCGGCACAGATGGCGGGACCTGCGATTGTCCTTTCCTATATTATTGCTGGTGTGGCTTGTGCCTTTGCTGGGTTATGCTATGCGGAATTTGCCTCGATGATTCCAATTGCGGGAAGTGCATATACATATGCTTACGCAACACTGGGGCAATTCGTTGCGTGGATTGTGGGCTGGAATCTTGTCCTGGAATACACACTTGGCGCAACAACTGTTGCAATCGGGTGGTCAGGTTATTTAGTGAGTTTTCTAAAAGATCTTGGCATATTTTTCCCCGACTGGCTTGCATCTCCGCCTGTTAATTATAATCCCGAACTGCACAGTTGGGTTGCTACTGGTGCGATGTTTAATCTTCCTGCCGTAATTATAATCGCCTTTATTACCGTGATCCTTGCAATCGGAATAAAGGAATCAGCAGCCTTAAACGCAGTAATCGTATTTGTTAAAGTTGCAATAATACTTACGTTCATAATAGCAGGGTCTTTCTTTATAAAGCCTGAGCTATTGCACCCTTTCATTCCACCCAATAAGGGCGTTTTCGGGGTCTTCGGGTTGAGCGGAGTCCTGAGGGGAGCCGGTGTCATATTTTTCGCTTATATAGGATTTGATACTGTCTCAACAGTTGCACAGGAGGCAAAAAATCCACAGAGGGATATGCCCATAGGGATCTTGGGTAGCCTCTTTATCTGTACAGTGCTGTATGTTATCGTCTCACTTGTTTTAACTGGTGTTGTCCCTTACACAGAGCTAAGCGGCCCGGCACCTTTTGCTATTGCTTTGGATGCTATGAAACTTCACGTGTTTTCTCCCCTGCTTAAAGTGGGCGCAATCGCTGGCTTGACCTCTGTGATCCTTGTCCTTCTGCTTGGCCAGACCAGGATATTTTTCTCAATGGGAAAGGATGGCCTTCTGCCTCCCTTTTTATCTAAAATTCATCCAAAATTCAGAACCCCCTATATCAACACCATAATCATGGGGGTTGTCGCAGCTATAATGGCAGCCCTTTTTCCGATAGGTATCGTGGGAGAACTTGTAAGCATGGGAACCCTCCTTGTCTTTGTGATAGTCTGTGCGGGAGTTTTAATCCTAAGATATACTCATCCTGAAGCCAAAAGGGTATTTAAGGCGCCGGGGGGAACAGCCACCCCGCTTCTGGGAGTCCTTACATGCCTTTATCTTATGTTTGGGCTTCCCAGAGATACGTGGATAAGGCTTTTTGTTTGGCTTGTTTTAGGCCTTGTGATATATTTCAGCTACGGGATTAAAAAGGCGTGCAAGGGAAAATCAACTTAGGTTGAGTTCTCAAAAATAAAGAGGGACACATCCGAATGGCACTGACTTAAGGGGCAGTTAAATAAAAGCCCTCCGATGCCGATTGGATATTGAGAGCAAGCGCCAGTTCAATAAAGTTATGTCTCTTGTTATCTATATCCTTAAAAATATAGTCAGTTTTTCCAATTCATAAGTCTATAGTCCAACATCGCTGCAGAGGAAGGTGTTATTATCCGCGTGCCTTACAGTCAAAGGTTAGGCAATATTTCAATCTATAATTTTCACACCATTGCACGCTTCATTTTTCACTCCTTGTAGGTGAAGCAACCACTTTGAGGGCTATTTTTCCCTTTCAAGTCCACCTGCAAACCTGCATGCTCGACATACTATAAGAAATGATGATTTTCATTCGTAACAGCGAGTCTCTCTGGGTGTATCTTTCCATCTATTTTGTCAATATAAAACAGGCTGTTGAAAAACTCTTTTTAAAAAAGCAGTTCAAATCGAGATTACAAAGT
>CAZLFE010000162.1:0-4155 GCA_964558725.1 uncultured Nitrospiraceae bacterium
AATGAGGATGATTATAAAGAAGAGATATTTTTTTCTTTTCCGACCTTTTATCCCTCCTTTATCCTCGTTTTTCTCCATTCTATAAAGGATTATAGCATAGAAAATCGAGGCTCATAACAATCTGTCATTCTGAACCCTTCGCGATGTGTCACCCTGAGCGAAGCGAAGGGTCTCGGTCTTAGCTCAGGGTAAACTCCGTGAAGAATCTCACCTTTTTGTTCAGAGTAAACATGCGAGACGAATTCTTGAGATTCTTCGTCCCGAAAGCATTCGGGACTCAGGATGACTCATTTGCAGCAAAATTACTTTGCTCAGGCTCGCAATGACAATTTAATATGAAAGTAACTTTTGCTATAATGATTCTGACGTAATAGTGAATTTCTGGATAAATATTTTTTAATGGATCCATTTTATGACAGAATGAGGAGGCAATTGTATGGGAGAAAAGATTATTATCTATGGCAAAGCTAACTGACCTTTCACCGAAAAGGCCAGGTCGGCCTATGGAGATAAGGCTGAATATTTCGATGTTAAGTCAGACAACACAAAATTAGAGGAGATGCTCAAGTATTCAGATGGCGTTCGAAGGGTTCCGGTTATCGTTGAAGGTGATAAGGTCACAGTTGGTTATGGAGGCTATTGAGGTATTTGATTGCCGATAGGTGATCGGTATGGATATTAAATTAACTACAGGAAAAACCTTCCCTATCTCAGAAGAGGAAAGCCTGCTGCAGGCATTGAAGAGGCAGGGCGTATACCTTGTTGCCTCATGCGGGGGAAAGGGAATATGTGGTAAATGTCGTGTCAGAATCCTTGAGGGAAAGAGCAGGATTACCTCTACAGGCAAACTCGTACCTCAGGAGATAAAGGCTGGGATTAGCCTTGCATGCCAGACCTTTCCAGAGGAGGATATCTTCATTGATATCCCGAAAGAATCTAAGCTTATCATAGGAGACAAGATTGCACTATCAAAGTCCGGAAACCTTTCTGAACTACTGAAATCTTTGGGCGCTGAGATATCTCCTATCGTGAGGAGAATTACACTGAATCTTCCTCCTCCCACAATCCAAGACAACATAAGTGACCTTGAAAGATTGAGAAAATCATTAGAAGAAAGAGACATAACAGGAATAAGATTCAACCATGAGTTCGTCTCATCCCTCTCAGATACACTGAGAGACGCCGGATGGAAAATAACCCTCGGATATACCGTTGGCCATGATATCGTCTACATCTCACCTGATGATGTGGAAAAAGGAAGATATGGACTTGCAGTGGATATCGGTACAACCACTGTTGTTGTCTATCTGGTAAATCTCATAGATGGACAACTCATCGATGTGGGCTCAACCTATAATTCCCAGATGCGGTATGGAGACGATGTTATCACACGCATAATCTATGCTGCAGAAAGTGGAGGACTTGGTGAACTCAGAGACTCTGTGCTTTCTGACATAAATGACCTCTTAAACCCTTTATTAGAAAGGAATAACATAAGAAGAGAGGATATTGAATCAGCTGTTGTGGCAGGTAATACTACCATGACCCATATCTTCTGGGGACTCAATCCTGCCTATATCAGAGAAGAACCTTATATCCCAACAGTGAATTTCTTCCCCAGATGGAGGGCAGAGACCTCCGGGGTCAAGATCAATTCCAATGCCCCCATATATTCGCTACCCTGCGTTGCAAGCTATGTTGGAGGCGATATCGTTGCGGGGGTTCTTGCCTCAAAAATGCACAGAAGTAATGAGATAGCCCTCTTTATGGACATAGGCACAAATGGAGAGATTGTAGTAGGAAATAGCGACTGGCTTGTGACTGCCGCATGTTCTGCAGGTCCATGTTTTGAGGGAAGTGGAATAAGGCATGGGATGAGGGCAACTGAAGGAGCTGTGGAATCGGTAAATATAGATCCACAGACATTTGAACCAACCCTCGGAGTTATAGGTGATACAAAGGCAATGGGCATATGCGGCTCTGGCTTGATTGACGCCATTGCAGAGATGTTCCTGAAGGGTATAATAGACAGAAAAGGCAAATTTGTTAAAGGGCTGAAGACAGGCAGGATAAAGGATGGTTTCGAAGGACCAGAGTTCCTCTTCTCCAGAAATGAGAGCAGAGAAGTTGTCCTCACAGAGGTTGATATAGAAAATATCTTGAGGTCAAAGGCCGCAATGTATGCTGGTGTGTCTCTCCTTTTGAAGGAGGTTGGCCTCGGACTGGATGCAATTGCAAAGGTTTACATCGCAGGGGGGTTCGGTAACTGTATTGATATTGACAAAGCCATCATCCTGGGGATGTTACCCGACCTTCCGAGAGAAAGGTTCTTTTTCCTTGGCAATGCCTCAATCACCGGGGCATACTTATGCCTTCTCTCCAAGGACCTCAGGCAAGAGGCTGGTATCATTGCTTCAAAGATGACATATATAGAGCTCTCTATATCCAGGGGCTTTATGGATGAATATATGTCGGCCCTGTTCCTGCCCCATACCCATCTGAGGCTCTTCCCTACAGTCCAGAAACTGCTATCAACTCAGTAAGAAATGAGAATTGGGATGCGTAAAAAAATTTATGAATAAAATAGGCTAATGTACCGGTCCCGAAGAAAGCAGGGTCTCTACCTCTTGTTTGATTACCGAGGTTGGGATGCTCCCCTGCATCTTAAGCACCCCGTTTATTAAGACAATAGGGGTATTGATAACTCCTAACTGTAAAAGCTCCCTTATCTCTTCAAACTCCTCTTCCCCATCCATAAACAGGTCTATATATTCCACAAATACGACAGAAGGAAAGAAATCATTCATCTCCTTCTTGAGTTCCTCTGTAAGTTGTCTGTTCGTTGGAGAGGGGTTGAACTCATCTTCATTCAAGATAATTTCCTCTAACGGGTTATCCAGTACCTGGATGTGGACTCTTTGAAGCATCTCTTACCCTTCCCAGCAAACCTTTAAAATCAAGGTGCTGTGCCTATTATTTGCTCCCTGAAACCAGCATGTTATCTATGAGTCTTGTATTCCCAATCCTCAATGCAACTGCAAGAAGTATATTGCCTTTAATCTCAGAAACCTCTACCATGGTCTCAGGATCATACACGCCTGCATAATCAACCGATGATACCCCTGGTTCCTTCAGGATTGTCTCTTGCATGAAACCTTTAATATATGTTCCGTCTATTACACCGGACTTTATCAAATCTGAGGCTTCTTTAAGACACCTGTATATGACAGTTGCTGCTTTTCTTTGTGCTATATCAAGATAGGCGTTTCTTGAGCTCACTGCTAGACCATCCTGCTCCCTTACCGTTGGACATACAACAATATCAACATCTATATTAAGGTCTTTTACGAGCTGCTTTATTATACTACTCTGCTGAAAATCCTTCTGGCCAAAATATGCCCTTGTTGGTTTCACAATGTTCAGGAACTTTGTTACGACTGTTACTACACCTCTGAAATGAGCTGGCCTGAATGCGCCACAGAGCCTTTCTGAAATCTTCTCCACCTCTACATAGGTCAAGAACCTCTCAGGATATATCGAGGATATCTCGGGCATGAAGATTATATCCACCTTTTCTTTCTGAAGCTTTTCCGTATCACCCTCGATGTCCCTTGGATATCTCTCAAAGTCCTCTGAAGGTCCAAACTGGATTGGATTTACAAAGATACTGACGACGGTAATATCATTTTTCTGTTTCGCACTCCTCACAAGGTTGAGATGCCCTTCATGAAGGGCGCCCATTGTCGGCACAAAACCTATTGTCTTACCCTCTTTAAGACATTTTTTTGATGTCTCCTGCATAATCTCCGGTATCCTGATTATCTCCATGAGGAAATCTCATTCATCAACTCATCGAGAAGTTCCTTCTCTTTTATCTTTTTAATGATTTTCCCCTTCCTGAAAAGGATTCCTATCCCCTTACCGCCTGCTATACCGAGATCAGCCTCTCTCGCCTCTCCGGGACCATTGACAACACAACCCATAACGGCAATCTTCATTGGTTTATCAATCTCCCTGAGTCTGAGTTCAACCTCTGTTGCTAGTCCCCTCAGGTCAATTCCACACCTGCCACAGGTAGGGCAGGATATAATCTCTACGCCTTTTTTTCTGAGGCCAAGAGACTTTAATATCTCATAAGCAACGCGTACCTCCTCT
>CAZLFE010000163.1:0-4116 GCA_964558725.1 uncultured Nitrospiraceae bacterium
ACGATATATTGCCCTACCCCGAGGAGAAATATTATTAAACCCCAATTACTAGGTGATCCATCTATTGAGCGAAGTTTATCGCGTTGAATCCAAGCTAGATAGAATGCTATAAAAGGTACCAAATAACCATGAGAATAATCGGGATTATTTCCCCAATCATAAATCAAACCTCTAAAAACATTAAGATAAAGAGCAAGAAAAAGTACAACAATTAATAATATCAAAAGATTTTGTTTATTCTGTGTCGGGATAACCATAAGACAACCTTTATCATGAACCTGGCAGATACTGATTTAGAATTGGAATTAAAAGGGTTGTAAAGTTGATTAGTATCTCTTTTGTATTCTGTATATCTGCCTCTCTGTTTGTGGTAGAAATTATACGAATAAAGGCTCCATCAGTTCGTTTTTTGAGAATGGCATCGAGGACCCTATATAGCCTTTCCTCATACTCTGAATACATAATTCTTCCCCTGCACTGGTACCAATACAATATCAGCTGCTTCCGATCCCCTTTCTGCAAAACCATAAACCCAACAGGAACCGAAGTATTTTCATTTCTTAAAGGGATTTCCACAGTACTATTTTTTATAAGATTTGAACCGCTTCCTATAAGACAGTTCTTAGGGGAATGGAATTGCTTTCCTTCTTTCAGTACATTGAAGTGGCTCACATACAGGTCAATGGTCTGGTTATCATGGGATACATAAATTTTTTCTATATATTCATCGACGCCTAATATATTAATGATCTTATCGTCTAAGATCACTCGATCAGCCTGCTTCCATCGTCCGATTGTTTCAGGAAGAGTATCAAAAGATTGCTTTAAGGGCACCTCCTTTAATTGTCCTACTGAGAAATAGGAGATGTAGGCCGCAATTGCCAAAATAACAATAACAACCATGCTCCGGGTGGCAAATGTCATAATCATCCTTGAAAGGTAATATACCTTTGTACACATCTAGCCCACCGTATCGGTAAGCTCCTGAGGTACTGTGGCACATATTTTTTCTTCATGCAACCGTAAGAGACCGGCTTAATTATCCATGCCAACCACTTCGTCATCAGGCCCATACCAGTTAAGGAGAAAAGGTGTGGCCCCCATTGCTGCTTGTATTTATAGGTGCCTTCTCCAGTTGTAGAGCTTCCAAAGTCGAAAACCTTGAAACCGTTCTTATCTACAGGATTCCATTTGATATGATCATGGATCTTCCTTCAAAAACCGCTGCGTCCTCGATGAACCCAGTGTCTTGCTCAGCTCAAGATCCAGAAAACTCATGTTCTCACTGTACTCCTTGTATCCCATAGCAATCCCACCACCTCATTCCATAGCAACTGGAAATTACTATGTATCATTTATATTATCAATAGGTTAAAAACTCTTGTCAGCAGGAATATCCTCCCTAACTCACTCCGCCATACGATCAATTGTTCAAAGGTCTCTTTTCGGCGATACTCATACTTGTTATGCATTCAACCTAAGAGGAATGCTCACTCATATGTGGTCACAGCTCCGCTATTATGGGTGCAACACCTAACAATAAAAAACGTGGGAATAAAGAATCTTACATTGCCTCTGACAACTACCAACTTCTCGGCAATGCACTAGTCAAACTTAAACTGCTTTTCATCTGCAACTATGCTAACCAAACAACATATTCAAGCTCTTTTTATGGTTTTTTTGTTCTTATTGCTTTTCTTTACCACTGCATCATAATGCACATACATGAAGCGGCTCTTGCTGAACGCCCTGATCCTGATTCTTATTCTTGGCTCTCTGGTCTTTCTGCTCTTGACTGATCTAGGCAATGAAAAATCAGAGGTGTTCAAGGCACTTACAAATTTTGGTCATTTCCCTCTTTTCGGCATACTTGCTCTGGCCTTACTCTGGATTTTGAACAACAGTAAATGGCCTGTCCTCAATCCAAATCTTTATGCAATTTCATTCGTCATTGCTGTTGCCCTTGGCATTGCCACTGAATATCTGCAAATGCTTACCCCAGACCGGTATTTCGAGACAAAGGATATTTTCCACAATATCGTAGGGGCTTTTACATTCCTTGTATTTGCCTATCCATCTTCAACATTTTCAGGTAAAAAAATCATGGCGGCAAAGATAGTATCCATATGTATTCTTGTTTCCGCTACCTTTCCGATTTTTTCTTCTGTGATGGATGCCTGGCATATGGATCGCGATTTTCCACTTCTCGGGTCATTCGAGACACGTCTCGAGATGAAGAGATGGACATCAAATACCAGTGAAATCAAAAGATCGTACAAGCATCCAGCTCACGGATCATTTTCGCTTGAGGCTCATCTCTTACCAGGACAATATCCGGGTATTTCTCAAGAACATGTATCCGGCAACTGGAGCGGTTATGATGTCTTTGCTTTCCATGTCTATCTTGAAGGAAGCAGTGCGTTACCGGTTGTCGTCCGCATCCATGACAATTACCATGATCAAACATATGATGACCGTTATAATAGAACGTTCCTTTTGAAACCGGGAGAAAATGATGTAATCATTGCTCTTGATGATGTCAGGAAAGCACCTCGTATGCGCCTGATGGATATGACCCGGATTGCCAATATATGCATTTTTTCTCATAACCTTGAAGAATCCAGGGTATTATACTTAGATTATTTTAGGCTGGAAAAGGTTGATCATTGAGGAAGACCGGGTTGTTATGTGAACCTTACTGTCAACAGTAGACACCTTATTCCCCGTTGTTAGTATGACCCTTGACCTCGACTTTGGATCTTTCAAAATTGAAGGCTGATGATGACGCAATGAATGCCCTTGCAGGCTCACTCGCCTGAGTGGTTGCAGCGGGATAGCAGAGGAGCCCGGCATGAGAGAAGCTTTCAGCCTGAACAAAGGTTCATGGAAGCAATGATATATTCCCTGAACCTCATGAAGTCGCTGACATTCTCAGTGAGAATATTGTAAATCTGATCTGGGTCAATGTTCCAGTACATATGTACCATCCTGTTTCTGAAACGAACCATCCTGATCATGGTATCTGTGAATTCCTGAGGGATGATTTCCAGCCTGCCAAGCTCTATGAATATATCTGCATAGGTCTCGGGCGTCTTTGCAGGTTTATCCATCTGGCAAATGGAGAGAAGCCTGTTGGCGATATTAATACAGCATTCTATAGCCAATTGCAGATACCTCTCCGCACTTCCTTTGTATATGAAACTGGCCAGGAACTGCTCCCTCGGCGTTTTTGCAATCTCCTCAAGATACTGAGTATAAAGCGTCAGCAACCTGAATTGTTCCAGAATTTTCTCATCCATGGAAGCCTATCCGTTCAAGAAGGTCCTTGTCGAGTTGCCTTCTGTAGTAGTTGAAGTCCAGGTAGTGCTTTACTGTTTTCTCACGGAAATCAATAAGCTCGCCTTTATCTTTGACGAAAACAAGCTTCCCTTCCTTTAATACATTGTAGGCAAAACGCAAAGGAGCCGAGTTCAGTTCTATGAGATCAAACTCGCTGGTTGAGAGCTTTTCTTCGACAACACCCATGAGATCAAGGACCAGTTTTTCTCTATCCTTCCGGGAAACACTGTTCATAAAAAGAACCGCAATATCAATGTCGCTGAGCGGCTTGAGGCCTCCTTTCACCAGACTGCCGAAGAAGTACAGGGCATTGACGTACACAAGACTTTCCACCTCTTTTGCCAGATGAGGCAGCTTATTGATGATATCTGTAGGAATCTTCTTTTCACGAATCATGGGTCAACTCTATATCACTTTTTTAGAAACGAGTTAATCGATAATAAGGATCAGGGCTCACATTCCCAGATACGCCTGCTTCACCTTTTCACTGGCGAGCAGGTTCTGCACGGAGTCTGCAAGCGTAATGCCCCCGCTCTCCATGACATAGCCACGGTGCGCTATCCTGAGGGCCATGTTGGCGTTCTGTTCAACGAGGAGAATGGTGGTCTTGTTGTCCCTGTTGATCTTTTCTATAGTCGAGAAAATGAGTTGCACAAGTACCGGCGCTAATCCCAGCGACGGCTCGTCCAGGAGGAGGAGCTTGGGCCTGCTCATGAGACCGCGGGAGATGGCAAGCATCTGCTGCTCTCCTCCGCTCAGCGTTCCTCCGAGCTGGTG
>CAZLFE010000164.1:0-4069 GCA_964558725.1 uncultured Nitrospiraceae bacterium
GGTAAGACGACATTCATAAAGAAACTCTCTGAAAAATTGTCGAGCATAAAGCCTGTTGGTTTTTACACAGAAGAGATACGGGAAAGAGGCATGAGAAAGGGGTTTGATTTGATAAGCCTCGAAGGAAGAAGAGGGCTCCTTTCCCACGTAGAGATAGAAAGCCCTCACAGGGTTGGTAAATACAGGGTTGATGTTAAGGGCTTTGAGGATTTTCTTGAATCCATTGCATTTTTTGCCCCTGCAACCAGTCTTATTATTATTGATGAGATAGGAAAGATGGAATGCCTGTCACCTAAATTCAGAAGATTGATAAAAGAGATCCTTGACTCAGAGAAAATGCTTATTGCAACAGTTGCTTTTAAAGGTGGAGGCCTCATTGAAGAAATAAAGAAAAGAAATGATGTGAGGCTATTTGAAATAACCCAAAAGAACAGAGATTCTCTCTTAACTGAAATTTTGAATGAGGTCAGGACAATATGGAATCCAGCTCTTTAACTTATGTAATGGATCCCCCTTTTGCGGGAATCTATATTACCGCTTGGTTACAAAAAAGCATGAAAATACCATTTACTCCCCCTTTGGAAAAGGGGGATGTAGGGGGATTTTAAGAAAAAATGCTTTTTATGTATTATTCACAAAATCTCCCCTCTCCCCTCTTTGCCAAAGAGGGGTATTTTGAGTCAATGACGAAAGCGGAGATGGGGGAATTTTTCTGGACAATAATAAGTGAAAAGTTAGCTTATGATTGAGATTGACGGGAGCTTTGGCGAAGGAGGAGGACAGGTTCTCAGAACCTCTCTGAGTCTTTCGTGCCTCCTTAAGAAACCATTTCGCATATTAAATATAAGGAAAAAGCGCAAAAGACCAGGCCTTATGCCCCAGCATCTCATGGGAATACAATCGTTGAAACTCATATCTGATGCAAGGGTCGAAGGTGATTCCGCGGGTTCTACAGAGCTTTTGTTTGAACCAAAAGAAGTGAAGGCAGGAGATTATTTTTTTGATATAGGCACTGCAGGTTCGACTTCCCTTCTTCTTCAGGCGATCCTTCTACCCCTCATTTTTGCAAAGAATAAATCTTTTCTGTCTCTGAAAGGAGGGACCCATGTTCCCTTCAGCCCTCCCTTTCATTATATCAGCCAGGTATTTATCCCTATCCTTCATAAGCTCGGGATTGAAGTAAAGGCGAAAATAGAAAGTTATGGCTTTTATCCAAAAGGAGGTGGCAAGGTAATTGTAGAAATCAAGCCAGCAGAGGTGATTAAGAGTACGAATTTTTTAGAGAGGGGAAAGATTAAAGGAGTTCATGGTTTTTCAGGAGTTGGGAATCTTCCTCTCAGTATTGCCGAACGCCAGAGGGATGCTGCCCTTAAAATCCTTGCATCCCAGGGGGTAGAGGCTGAGATAGAGACCCTTTCAGTTCCAACACCTGGCCAGGGCACATTTATCTTCTTGGAGGCATTAACAGATAATTGCATTGCCGGGTTTTCGTCTCTTGGAGAGAGAGGTAAAAAGGCAGAGGTAGTCGGTGAGGAAGCAGCTCACAATTTTCTGGATTATTATTCCACGTCTGCCTGCCTTGACCATCACCTATCTGACCAGATAGTCCTTTACCTTTCCGTTGCTCGAGGTGAATCCTCATTCACAACATCAGAGATATCAGGCCATCTCCTTACTAACCTGTGGGTTGTAGAGAAATTCCTGGGTATCCATTATAGAGTCGAAGGCGAGATAGGCAAACCAGGCAGGGTCACGATTAAGGGTGTAGATGAGCGATCTCCTTCCATTTTTCCCGAAACCATCTCATAATGTCATCATAAGAAGGAGGTGTTACTAAAAACACTTCTATATCTCCAGGAAACTGAAGTTTTGACCTATCTTCATCTTTCATGATGAGCAGGCCTGCTTCAGCTTCTGCAAGGTTGCTATCTATCACGCCCAGGATATGCTGGAGGCGTTTATTGGAAAACTCTGTGTAAAAATCGAGGACTTTTGTAAACACCTCTTTTGTGCTTACAACTTTAAGACAATTGCCCCAGTCAATAAATGGCCCGAATATTTCTTTATCTTCCAGGGGCAAAAGTGTTCCCCCTTCCTCTAACTTCTTTTTAACGATCTGTTGGATTCTCTCATTAAACCTTGCCAGTATATTGAGCATTTCTTCTCCCTGGGGATAAATCATTTCACAGAATATCTTTTTTATCTTCCCGGCAACCTCAATCTTTTCTATCTGCTGAGCCACCTCGTCCCAGTATTTAGTGAAAAGTTCTTTGTAGTCATCAGGTGCATCGAAGAGAGGATAAATATTCGGCACACAGTAAAGCTTTCTTTTCCCGGTGAAGCTTTCTGCACTCGGTCTGTCTATCTGTCCTAACTCAACCATAGAACTCACTCCTTTCTCAATCTTTTAGTAATAAAAACTATTATTCCAGAAGATATTAAGGCTATTACTAATAAGCCAATAGATAATAAGAGATTATTGAAGAGATCAGGGTTTATCAACAATACTGCTCCCAATCCAAGCATCATCAAACCTGATATGAGTTTCAATACCTGTCCTTGCCACTCTGTTAATTTTTTAGACCCGAGGGTTATAGCAAAGATTAAAACCACAACTCCTAAGGGTATCACGTAGATCACATTATAAAAGATGAGATAAAGATAATAGTGCAATGTCTGAAGATTGTTTAATGTCAAAACTCTTGTGAATACAATCGGAAAGCCAACAGTACAGAGCAATTCGTAGGTATTTGCTGCTATTGCTAAAACAATCGTCCCTATCATCATTGAAGGCAGTGAGGTCGCCTTTAAGAGATTCCTCATACGCTCAAATAATTTTGGTTTTGCTTTTTCCGGGACAGAGAGAGAAATGCCCTTTTTAAAAAAGAAAAAATCCTTGATGTTAATTACAGCAATTGTTAGAGCTACCAAGCCAGCGATTTTGGTTATTATCTTCAGTTGGCCTGCATGCAGGAAGATGTTCAGCCACGCAGACATAAAAAGGAAATAGATAAATCCTGAAAAAAAGACGAAGGTCCCACCGATCAGGAGCATCCTTTTCCTTGACCGTGCATAGACTAACATACTTAAGAGAAGGAAGAGCACAAAGAAGGCACAGGGATTAAAGCTATCTAACCCAGCGAGGATTATGGTTAAGACAGGCAGTGCCATTTTTGAGGTGTCCATTTTCCCGATGATTGGAAGGGTGACCATCTTGCCTTCCTCATCGAATGCCGGTTCTTTTTTTACAGGCCTTTCTGAAACCGTGAGAGGGTCGATACAGAGATGCTCTATACAATATTTTATCCTCTCCTCAATTTTCTTTCCTGTAACTTCATCATTGCTGTACCCAACTATGGGTTCAAAATTTCCAATAAATGTTGTTGGAACAGACGTCGCTTTTATTCCATATGCCTCTGCCATTTGTACGAAGAATACGGCATTTCCCCGGTTACGCCAGACTTCGTACGATTTAATCTCCAGTTGCGGATACTTCTGCTGTAATTTCTCTAAAAATACTTTTTCTTTGACACAGTGAGGACAGCCATAACCCCAGAAAAGATACAACTCCACTTTTTTACTGGCATCAAGTATCTCAGCCTGAACTGTTGCCAGCAATAAAATGGTAAGGGAAATGAATAATAGGGATAACGTTCTTTTACGTATATTTATCGACGGCGAAACCATAATTTATTAATCTACCATTTTTTCTTATTTTTTACTGGCGGGACCGTCAATGTGAACTGTCTCCTTTACAGTGATAAACAATGGGGGTTACATATCTGGGCGAGAGGCTGCTGTGTACGTTCTTTTACTGGCACGGGTGTATTCCTCCTTCCCTGATAGGGTTACTAAGAAGTTCATAAGTAAGACCACATTATCTGTCATTCCAGCTTGTCTGGAATCCTTCTTGCAGAAAGATGCTGGACAAGCAGCATGACAGAATAGCAAAAGGTATGACTTTACTTATGGTCTTATTAGTAATGTTGTGTCAGTGGAAAATACACCCTTCTTTTTTGGATTTTAAGCATTTTACAAAGAAAAGTTTAAACCTTCTTATAAATGCCCT
>CAZLFE010000165.1:0-4044 GCA_964558725.1 uncultured Nitrospiraceae bacterium
TGAATTTTAAATCTTTCCATAAAATACAACATTATAAATGGAGATAAATAAGATCAGTTCTACTTAACTACAGAAGCAAGAGATAACATAAATTGTGATTTTAAATCTTTCCTCCTAATACAACATTACAAGTGAAAATCCTCAAATTGCAGTGAAGCAACTTGTCAACCTATAACTACTGTTTTTGTAGGAAAAAAACTTACACTGAGCAAAGTCATAATCTTACAAAAAAATCAGATTAATGCTGATATCTATTATTTGCATTTTAGATGTAGATTAATAATATCGCATAGCAAAAGTTTGAAAGAAGGGAAAGATTAATAGAAACTTGTAACTTGTTTAACAATTAAAAAGGAGGTAAAAATGGCAAAAGTAGCAAGAGAAATGGTTGAAAAGGCAGGGATTAATGTTGACCAATTGTTAGAATTACTGATCAAGAATGCTTCAGCAGAGCTCACAACATATTATTACTATACAATTTTAAGAGTGAACCTAATAGGTTTAGATGGCGAGGGAATAAAGGAGATTGCTGAAGTGGCACGTATTGAAGACAGAAATCATTTTGAAGCCCTTGTTCCTCGTATTTATGAACTTGGTGGTAAATTGCCAGAAAACATGAATGCCTTTCATGATATTTCAGCCTGTCCCCCAGCCAGCTTACCAAAGGATCCAAGAGATATTGCGGCAATGTTGAAAGTATTGGTGGAAGCGGAAAGGTGTGCAGTTAGGGGATATACTCAAATCTGTAATATGACTTCTGGTAAAGATCACAGAACCTATGATCTATCTCTGGCAATCCTTAATGAGGAAGTGGAACACGAATCATGGTTTTCTGAATTTTTGGGTGAGGGACCTTCTGGACACTTCATGCGGCGAGGTGATACGTCTCCATTTGTCTCTAAATTTCTAAAATAAACTATAAAAAGCAGCGGTGTACTATAAGTAATTATGGTAGCCTCTCTGCTTTTTACTATATAATCACCAAGTTTTTATATGAAAAAGTTTACAGAACAAGAACTCGCCCAACATAGTGGTAAAAATGGTACTAAGCCGTATATAGCATTTAGTGGAAAAGTATATGATGTATCCAATAGTTTTCATTGGAAGAATGGAGAACATCAAGTACTTCATCAGGCAGGAGAAGACTTAACAGAAGCTCTCCGAGAAGCACCACATGGAGAAGATCTATTAGAAAGAGTGCATATAATTGGTGTGATACTCAAAAATAAGTAGTATAGGGTATAGGTATAAATTAAAACCGAGTTTTCAACTCGTGGATAAAAGTCTGCTCAGAGCGAAGCGGAGTGATATCAGGCTTTGTTGCCTGAAACCACAGGCTTCAGCCCGTGGAGCTGGCTTCATAGAAAAAGCAATGAATGGTACCTTTTTAATAAGGATTAGAGAATTTTAAAAATGTGATAGAATTTTTCCAAAACCTTCATCCTGTGCTGCAGGCTCTTATTGCAACTTGTTTCACATGGGGAGTGACCGCTCTTGGTGCAGCAGGTGTGTTTATAGCCAAGGATATAAGCAAGAAAACACTCGATGTGATGCTTGGCTTTGCTGCCGGAGTTATGGTTGCTGCAAGTTTTTGGTCACTGCTCGCTCCTGCCATTGAGATGTCAGAAGGCAAAGACATTCCTGCATGGGTTCCAGCTGCAGCAGGTTTCCTTTTTGGAGGGATATTCTTACGAGGTATTGATAAAATACTTCCTCATCTGCACCTTGGTTTCCCGATGGAGGAAGCTGAAGGAATAAAAACAAGTTGGCAAAGGAGCACTTTGCTTGTTCTTGCCATAACATTGCATAACATCCCGGAGGGGCTTGCAGTAGGAGTTGCCTTCGGGGCTGTTGCCGCAGGTATTCCATATGCAACCATAGCAGGAGCAATTGCCTTAGCTATTGGTATCGGGATTCAAAATTTTCCAGAAGGTCTTGCAGTATCTTTACCTCTTCGCCGTGAGGGAATGTCTCGTTTTAGAAGTTTCTGGTATGGTCAGTTATCGGGAATGGTTGAACCAATTGCAGGTATTATTGGTGCAGCGGCTGTTATTCTTGCACAACCTATCCTACCATATGCTTTGGCTTTTGCTGCTGGTGCTATGATTTTTGTCGTAATTGAGGAACTCGTTCCAGAATCTCAGCGTGGAGGAAATACAGATTTAGCAACTGCAGGAGCAATGATTGGTTTTGCGTTAATGATGGTACTTGATGTAGCATTTGGTTAAACATGATAATTATAATGAGAATGTCTTAACAGATACAGTTTGTATTTACTCACATAAGTATTACCAGTAATCCTTAACATTTCAATTCCTAAAAATCGTTTAGTTGTACCTCATATAGAGGGCACCCATATAGAGGGCACCTGTCAAGAGAAAAAAACGGTCCTATACCAAGAAAAGTTGTTCTTGTCTTCATAGCTTCAAGTTACCATTGTCCATTACCATTGCCGTTTTTTCTTTACTCTAAGACTGTACTGCAAGGCAAACCCTTTCCACACTTTATCATTAATATAAAACTCTTAGGGTAACCTTAGAGCAAATTAGTCATGTTCAGAATATTAGGCGTATCTTTTTCTTATCATTTTTTTATTCAATATATATCTTGTGGATTCTGGAATTTAGACAATTGTTTCAGGTTATACTCCACATAGTATGAAAAGATTTCAGAACGCTGACTTGATAAAGGAGTGATGAAGACTTTTAAACTCCTATAAACGTTTACTTGTGGCTGTAACAAACGCTCTCTGACCTTCCACAGGGTCATCTCTTTCCAAATGTACTCATCACGAATTACAAAATGTCGCCGGCGAGGACTTCTATGTGCACTCTTGCTCTCTATTTGAAATTTACGAGGCGTTTGTTACAGGAAGAAAGGTTTCCGGTCTGCTTCTTCCTGAACAGTACACCTCTCAAACCTGATATAATGATGCTGATTTGAAATGGTAATTCATATTTGCTTGGAGGGTAAATGAAATGGCACAAGGAACTGTGAAATGGTTTAACGAGAGTAAAGGGTTCGGATTCATTACTGCTGAAGACGGTACTGATGTTTTTGTCCACCACACGTCCATCCAAGGCAGTGGTTTTAAGATTCTTGCTGAAGGTGACAAAGTTAGCTTTGATATTGAGAAAGGCCCGAAAGGCCCCAAGGCGATCAATGTCGTTAAACTGTAATTAGATTGAGAAGATCCCTTTTTGTTGATGGGGCTTTCTTTATTGCAAATAACAAAGCTTTTCACATCATAATTAAATCATTAATATAATAAATCATATAAATTATCAGCAATTTATTTTGCTGTAACAGCAAAATGATCATGTCTTATTAGAGCAAAATGAAAATGTCCCGTATGCAAAGTGCTATACTGCCCGTTTTTAGAAGGAGGCAGGATGGCTGGAAAGGACATTTTCATTATGAGGCAGAAAGAATTAAAGCGGTTACACGTGATTCACAAAGTACTTGAGGGAGAACTGACACAGGTAGAGGCGGCTGAAATATTATCCCTGAGTGAGCGGCAGATAGGGCGGATAGTAAAGCGAATAAGGGAAGAAGGGGATAAAGGGATACAGCATCGATCTCGTGGCAGGGAGTCAAGCAGAAGATCACCTAAGAAACTTAAGGACAGGGTTGTAGTGTTGTACCTTCAAAAGTATAAGGGGTTTGGGCCGACACTAACAGCAGAAAAGCTTTATGAGTTCGATGGCATAGAGCTTAGCAAAGAGACCGTACGGAAGTGGCTGATTGAAGCAGGGCAATGGCAGAAAGGGCGTGCCCCCAGGGCATATAGGCAGTGGTGAGAGCGGAAGAGTCATTGTGGGGAGATGGTGCAGATGGATGGCTCTCATCATGACTGGTTTGAAGGCAGGAGGCCGAAGTGTGTGCTACTACCAAGCAAGAAAATATGGCAACTAATGTAGGCTGGCACAGGGATAGGTTTGGCTATATGTAAATGAATAGCTGAGCGTCATGGTGGAAGAATCTGGGTTGAGTCAGAGCCTGGAAAGGGTTCAACGTTTTATTTTACAATACCGCTCAGGGGAG
>CAZLFE010000166.1:0-4007 GCA_964558725.1 uncultured Nitrospiraceae bacterium
TACTGGCCACATTTCCTGAAAGCATGTCTGATTCCTTGATTGATCCTTATACTAATTCAGTGAATAATGTGGCAGAATCAGAGGATCGCCCTCCCGTTTGATTATATATTTTTTATGATATAAACTCTTGACTTTTGAGGGATGCCTATGTATTATAACTCTGATTTTCCCCCAAGGAGGTTCCCATGATTGAAGAGAAACTTTTAATGGATGTCATTATTAATCCTGAGGTAATACCGCATAATGTGAGCTACGCTGTTCTTGCATCTGGTATTTTAATTGTTGTTGGACTCATTATCAGATCATCTCTTCAATTGGTGCCGAGAGGCATTCAGAATTTTGTTGAGGTGTTAACAGAGGCAATATTAAAACTGGTTGATGACAATATAGGCCACAAATGGGGGAGACAACTGTTTCCTTTCATATGCACGATATTCATGTTTATACTCCTCTGTAATTTTATGGGTCTGATACCAGGATTTTCAGCAGCAACAGCAAATATAAATACAAATGCTGCAATGGCAGTACCTGTCTTTTTACTAACCCATTATTACGGGTTCAGGGCTCATGGTATTAACTATTTATTACATTTTCTTGGCCCCATCCGTTCCCTAGCAGCGCTTCCGCTCATGATACTGATGTTCGTCACAGAGTTCATCGGCCACATCGCAAGACCACTAACCTTAACAGTCCGGTTATTCGGTAATATGACAGCGAAACATATCATCCTTTTTGTTCTTGGAATTATTTCACCCTGGGTTGTACCGACTGCAATCTTAGGACTTGGTGTCCTTGTTAGCCTTGTACAGGCTTTTGTCTTTACACTTTTAGCTACGCTTTATCTTGCTGGTGCCGTTGAAGAGGCACATTAATTAAATTTTATTGAAAGGAGGCAGAAAAATCATGAGGAAAGTTACGACTGTTATTCTGCTCACCCTCGCACTCCTATGGGTATTGGCACCTTTATGTTTTGCTGAAGCTGAAGCAGCCGCAAAAGGAGGATCGAATGTCTATTATTATGCAATGGCTGCACTCGGCTGCGGTGTGGGAATAGGACTTGGTGCAATAGGTGCAGGTATTGGTCAGGGTATTGCTACGAGCAAGGCATGCGAAGGAATAGCGAGAAACCCTGGTACAACAGGTAAGATCACGACAACCCTCATTATCGGTCTTGCTATGATGGAATCACTCACAATCTACGCCCTGGTTGTTGTTCTCGTCATTCTCTTTGTTAATCCTTTTGGAAAACTCCTTCAGTAACAAAAAGGGGCAGTTAAACTGCCCCTTTTTCATTCCTATCCTTTCGTTTTCTGGACGAAATTTTTAGTCCATCTAAAGCTCGACCGCTTGAAGTTATAAACTCAGCCTTAAGCCTCATAAAATCCATCTTCTGAGCAGATTTCCCGCCCCCTCTTTATCGAGGGGCTGGTTGCCTGAACCGCATTGGGGGTCTTGCACACAGGAAGGGCAACCTTCTTCGCAAGGACATTCGTCAATGATCTTTAGGGTTGCCATGAGCCACTCCCCGATAACCTCAATTACCCTTTTTGTGAGCCCTATCCCGCCTTCATATCCATCATAAATGAATATTGCAGGCTGTTTAAACTTGGGATAAAAGGTATAACTCAGTCCTCCAATATCGGCCCTGTCACAGAGAGCAAAGAGTGGTATACATGCTATTGCGGTATGCTCAAAAGCGTGGAGGGTCCCTGCAAGATCAAAACCTTCTGATTCAATAAAGGATTTTATTGCTTTATCTATTTTAATCCAGAGTCCTTCCGTCTCGAATATATAATCAGGCATTTCGAGGTCATGTCTCGAAATCCTGACCCTGTCAAAGATCCTCTTTTTCTCATAGCCTATTATCTTCTGCGTTGTTTTAAGGCTTCCCCAGTGGACTGAAAGGCATTTGTAATCACGCACCTCTTTCTCTTGTATTACCTCTGTCTCCTCTTTGCTTAAGGCTTGGGTATAGTAATCTACATCAACTTCACCACAAATTACTTTTTTCCTTTCTAAATCAAGCTCAGCAATACGATATTGCCTTCCTCTGTGGAGATAGATAGCACCGGGAAAAGCATCTCTAAAGACCCTCATACCACTGAGCTCTCCAACGATTTTTCCTGATTCATCAATGATATCAAAGGGCTCACCAATCGCCCTGATACCTACTTCCCTCTGGGGCATTTTCCTCCTTGAAAACCATATATCTCCTTTCCTGCCAGGATTTAAAATCCCTTCGGTAACAAGTTCATTAATCAAAGGCATAAGCTTTTTTACATCATACACATTATCGTCTTCTCTCAGGTAAACCTCTGAAGAGGCGCAGGGAATATGTCTTTTAAGGATATTTTTGTTTTTAGGGTCTATGACTGCTGCTTCATGGCTTTTCTCGAAGAATGCTTCAGGATGACGCATGTAAAACTGGTCAAGGGCATCGGGGATTGCAATCATCGCAACCATTGATTCCTGTCCATGTCTTCCGACTCGACCCGCTCTCTGCCAGGTACTCGCCACAGAACCAGGATAGCCGCAGAGTATACAACAGTCAAGCCCTCCTATATCAACTCCGAGCTCAAGTGCGCTTGTTGATATAACACCGAGGAGCTCTCCGTTGAATAATCGCTGTTCTATCTCGCGCCTTTCTTTCGGAAGAAAACCAGCACGGTAAGGACTTATTCTTCCTTCAAGCTCAGGTGCATGGTTTATAGTCCATGAATATATAAGTTCTGTTATCTTTCTTGCCTTTGTAAAGACGATTGTTCTGAGCCCTGCATTTAGGCATTTTATGAAAAGCCTCGTTGTTTCTGTGTAGGGGCTATCAAGAGGATTGATAAAGATAAAATGTCTTCCTGCCTGTGGTGCCCCACTCTGATCCACTACTTTAAAAGGTAATCCTGTTAGTTCTTCTGCAAGCTCAGATGGATTTGCTATCGTTGCAGAGGCTGCAATGAATTGGGGATGAGATCCCCAATATTTGCATATCCTCCTGAGCCTCCTCAGCACATGAGCAACATTTGAGCCGAATACACCCCTATAGGTATGTATCTCATCAATAACCACATATCGTAAATTCCTGAAGAGCTCTTCCCATTTTTTATGAAAGGGGTTTAGTGCAAGGTGAAGCATATCGGGATTTGTGAAAATGACCTTGGGAATTGCCTCTCTTATCTTCTTTCTCCTGTAGGCAGTGGTATCTCCATCGTAAACCTCTCCAAAGTGTAAAGGGAATCTTATCCTTCTTGCGGGACTTTTTTTATCCTCCTCACCCGTGCCCTCTCCCGCAAGGGGAGAGGGTTTATTAAGAGCCCAAACAGCATCAAAAAGTTCATTAAGGTTTTTTACCTGGTCCTGTTCAAGTCCCTTTAAAGGGAATATGTATAGTGCCTTGTGCTCTGGTTTTTCGATGATGGATTCAATCACAGGGATGTTATAGATAAGGCTCTTACCACTTGCCGTGGGAGTCATAACAACGACATTCTCTCCCTCTCTAATTGAATTAATAGCCTCGACCTGGTGGCTATAGAAAAGCTCTATGCCTCTGTTTTTTAAAACATCTCTGAGCCTGTCAGATAAAGTGAGTTTCCCATATCTCGGCTTCGTGGGAGTGATGTATTCCAGCGCTGCAATCTGCCGATTGAATCTTCTGTCTTGTTGTAAGGATTCGATAAACTCAGGTATTGACATGAAAACGACCTTAATACCCTATTGTATAATAAAAATATGATAGTGATTGTTGATTATGGAATGGGGAATCTGCGGAGTGTTGAAAAGGGGTTCCTTAAAGTTGGTGCTGATGCGAGAGTCGTCTCAGACCCCAAGTCAGTGGATGATGCCCATGCTATTGTCCTTCCAGGTGTTGGGGCATTCAGGGACTGTATGAGAAACCTTGAAGAGATGTCACTCATAGAGCCTATTGTAAAAGCTATTCAGGAAGGCAAACCTTATCTCGGCATCTGCCTCGGCCTTCAGGTCTTATTCACAGAATCAGAAGAGTTCGGCAGGGG
>CAZLFE010000167.1:0-3986 GCA_964558725.1 uncultured Nitrospiraceae bacterium
AATGTCCTGTACTGAATAGCCTCGGAGACATGGTGTGGATGAATCTCCTCTGAGGCCTCAAGGTCAGCAATGGTGCGGGATAATTTCAATATTCTTGTATATGCCCTTGCACTGAGAGCAAGCTTATGCATAGCCGTCTCCAAAAGGGTCTGTGCCTCCGGCTTGAGTTTGCAATATTTCTTTATATGCCTCGTCTTCATCTGCCCATTTGAATAAATCTTCCTGTCATCCTTAAAACGTTCCAGTTGAATATCCCTCGCAGAAACAACCCTTTTCCTGATTTCTTCTGATTTTTCTCCAGAGTACTCTGTTGAAAGCTCTTTGTAAGGGACTGCAGGCACCTCAATATGAATATCAATCCTATCGAGTAGTGGGCCAGAAACCCTGTGCCTGTAGCGATGTATCTGTGAGGGGGTGCATGTGCATTGATGCCTGTTATCTCCTAAATACCCGCAGGGGCAGGGATTCATGGCAGCAACAAGCATGAAGCCGGCAGGATAGGTAATGGATGCAACAGCCCTCGATACAGTCACCTCTCCATTTTCGAGGGGTTGCCTCAGTACCTCAAGCACGTTCCTCTTGAACTCTGGCAGCTCATCTAAAAAGAGGACTCCATTATGAGCGAGACTAACTTCACCTGGTTTTGGAATCTGCCCTCCACCTACCAATGCAACATCCGATATTGTATGATGGGGAGAGCGGAAGGGTCTTATTGCGAGAAGGGACTGCCCATCCCTGAGAAGACCTATAACACTATGTATCCTCGTTGTCTCTAACGCTTCATCAAAGGTCATCCCGGGAAGTATTGTTGAAAGCCTTTTCGCAAGCATCGTCTTCCCTGAACCAGGAGGGCCAACCATCAGCACATTATGGCCACCAGAAGCAGCAACCTCGAGCGCCCTCTTCGCATGTTCCTGGCCTTTAACCTCAAAGAAGTCATCTTCATAGATTGAGTTTTCTTCCATAGCCTTATGGACATCTACCTCGAAGGCTTTTTTGAGACCGTTGTCCCTCAGAAAATCTATAACTTCAGGAAGACTCTTCATACCAAATACAGGCACGCCTTTCACAACAGCAGCCTCAGAAGCATTCTCCTCTGGAAGGAGTACTCCTTTTAAGCCCAGTTCTTTTGCCCTCAGGGCCATTGATAAAGCACCCTTAACCGGTTTAATCCGTCCGTCTAAAGAGAGTTCGCCCGTTAAAAGATAACCATCAACCGAATCCGATCCAAGTATGCCTTCTGCAGTAATAATACCAACCGCAATCGGCAGGTCAAAGGATGATCCCTCTTTCTTCAAGTCGGCTGGAGCGAGATTCACTGTAATCTGCTTAAGGGGAAAATTAAATCCTATATTCTTGAGTGCAGCCCTTACTCTATCTTTCGATTCCTTGACAGCAGCATCAGGCAGGCCAACCATCGAGAAATGAGGAAGACCCCTTGATGTAATATCAACCTCAACCTCAACTGTATGGGCATCAATACCGATGATACTTGCACTCAGAACATTGGATAACATCTGGATAGATTATATTTTTAAGCGCCTCCGAAATTCAATATGGTAAAATAATTATCCCAATTATTAAGGAGATTAAATGGCAAAGGTACCAGTAAGTATAGAAGAGGAAATGAAGGTCTCCTATCTTGATTACGCCATGAGCGTAATCATAGGGAGGGCACTTCCTGAAGTCAGGGATGGGTTAAAGCCTGTCCAGAGAAGAATTCTCTATGCAATGTTCAGGGAGGGCCTCCTGCCAGGAAGGAAATACTCAAAATCTGCTGGTGTAGTTGGTGAAGTCTTAAAGAAATACCATCCTCATGGTGATACAGCTGTTTACGATGCCCTTGTCAGACTTGCCCAGGACTTCAACATGCGCTATCCACTCATCGACGGGCAGGGTAATTTTGGTTCTGTTGATGGGGACCCGCCAGCTGCATACAGATATACAGAGGCGAAGCTTGCAGCCCTTGCAGCAGAACTCCTCTCAGACATTGACAAAGAGACGGTTGATTTTATCCCAAATTTTGATGAGACAACAGAAGAACCCGTTGTCTTACCATCAAGGATCCCGAATTTAATCATAAACGGTTCCTCAGGCATCGCTGTTGGCATGGCTACAAATGTACCTCCCCATAACCTCGGGGAGATTATAGACGGGCTTGTTATGTTACTCGAAGACCCAGAGGCAAAGGTAAGAGACCTGATGTCTGTCATAAAAGGGCCTGATTTCCCAACAGCCGGAATCATTCACGGCACCGAAGGAATCCTCCAAGCCTACAATGAAGGAAGAGGGCTTATAAAAATAAGGGCGAGAGCAAGGGTTGAGCGGGAGTACAGGGGTGGAGAGAACATCATCATTACTGAACTCCCTTATCAGGTCAATAAAGCACGGTTAATCGAGAAGATTGCCGAACTTGTGAGAGAAAAGAAGATTACCGGAATATCCGAAATAAGAGACGAGTCTGACAGGGATGGTATTAGGGTTGTACTCGAACTGAAAAGAGGAGAGGTAGCAGAGGTCATCCTGAATAATCTTTATAAGCAAACACAGATGGAAAGTACCTTCGGTATTATCATGCTCACTCTCGTTAATGGACAGCCTCGAATATTGAGTCTGAAGAAACTCCTGAGCTATTTCTTACAACACAGAAGGGAAGTTGTCCTCAGAAGAACCCGTTTTGAGCTCAGAAAGGCTGAGGAAAGGGCACATATCTTAGAGGGATTAAAGATAGCTCTCGACCACCTCGACGAGATAATAGCCCTTATCAGAAAATCGAAGACACCAGAGGAGGCAAAGACTGCTTTAACAAAGAATTATCCCTTATCTGAGATACAGGCACAGGCCATCCTCGATATGAAACTCCAGAGACTTACTGGCCTCGAGAGGGAAAAGATAATAGAAGAATTCGTGGATACATTGAAAGAAATAGAGAGACTGAAGGCGATACTCGGAAGTGAGGCCCTCGTTTCAAACATTATTAAAGAGGAGCTGCTTGAGATCAAGAATAGATACGCAGACGAGAGAAGGACAGAGATTGCTACAGAGGTGAAAGAAATCTCCATAGAAGATCTCATAACTGATGAAGAGATGGTCATTACCCTCTCACATCAGGGGTACATAAAAAGAAATCCCTTAAGTGCATACAGAAGCCAGAGGCGCGGAGGGAAAGGGCTTATCGGCATGGAGACAAAAGAAGAGGACTTTGTTGAGCAGCTTTTCATAGGCGCAACACATGACTATATGCTTTTCTTTTCAAATCTTGGTCGCCTCTACTGGCTGAAGGCCTTCCAGATACCAGAAGCAGGCAGGGCAACAAGGGGAAAGGCCCTTGTGAATCTGCTGACCCTCTCAGAAAGAGAGAGGATTACAACAGCACTTCCTGTCCGTGATTTTAAAGAAGGTTTTCTCGTAATGTTTACAAAGAAAGGGATAGTAAAAAAGACAGCCCTCGAGAAATATAGTAACCCTCGCGGAAAGGGTATCATCACCATAGCCCTTGATGAAGGTGATGAATTGATTGCTGTCAGAAAGACGGATGGTAAAAGCGATCTCATCATAGGAACGAGAAACGGCCTTGCAATACGATTCAATGAAGAAGATGTGCGAGATATGGGACGTACTGCAAAGGGTGTTAAAGGCATCAGACTCTTGAAGGGAGATGAGGTTGTCTCAGCAGAAATGGCAGAGGAAAAGACAGCCATCCTTACGGTGACAGAGAAGGGACAGGGAAAACGCTCCGCTATAGAGGACTATCGTGTTCAAGGACGTGGCGGTAAAGGGGTAATCTCAATCAAAACCACAGAAAAAGGTGGTAAAGCTGTTGGCCTGATGCAGGTGAGAGATGAAGATGAGGTTGTGATGATAACCAGCTCAGGGAAGATCATAAGGACCATAGCAAAAGACATTTCCCTTCACGGAAGGAACACGCAGGGCGTAAGACTCATGGATGTTGAAGGAGAAGATAAGATTGTAAGCATTGCTAAAGT
>CAZLFE010000168.1:0-3884 GCA_964558725.1 uncultured Nitrospiraceae bacterium
GTTTGTTTGTAAATTAAGGTCTGGAGTTCTAAGCTCAAATAGGTCATAACCGTGGCCACCGAGGTAAAAGTGAAATTGGTCGTGATTCTGCGTCAAAATATAAGCACCTTGCATATTATCGTGTCCCTTGCAGATAAAATATTGGTTATCCCAACTACCAATTGGTGCTAATCTTCTGAAATTAACACATGTTTCACGGTGATTTGAGATGGGTTTAAAGAAGGACTATTAGGTACGATTACATAGTCATCACCATCAAAACGAAGAGCATAATTATCAGCAACAGATTCACCGATATTGCATAATATTGATGTAACTAAAACCAGTGCCAAAAGTAAAAGATTTGAAATTCTTTTCATGATACCCCCCCTATTATGATGTGGATTAAAAACTAAAAAAGCCGAACCCACCAAAGGTTCTAATCCTTCAGTAGCTCGGCCTCACCCCTCAGTTTTATAATCTACCTAAAATGTTCTTACGTCAAGGAAAATTAATTTGAATACTATTTAAATAATATTATTTATAATTATCAGGCGTGGACATCGCGGAATACATTTTTTATCTACTGTCTTGTAACAAAATCTACGGATTAAAAGCCTTCCTGTTTTGAGTATGAGATATGAGTTACTAAAAAGGGGCAGAATCAACGAGTGATTAGAGGCAGTGCAAGTGGATATTTTTTAGTCCCTAAAAAGGTATCGTGCTTAGCTGAGGGTATCGTGCATCGTTCACCCGAAGGGGAGATGCCATTTTTCTCAGTGACACCTACAATCCTCGGTTATTAATCTAAACTAAAAATTATTGCTTACTGGCAGAAATATTGAATGGAATAGTAAAGTAAAATGTTGAGCCTTTTCCAATCTTAGACTCAACCCAGATGCGTCCACCATGTCGTTCAATAATTCTCTTGCAGATTGCCAAGCCTATGCCGGTTCCAGGATAGTCTGCGCTACCATGCAGGCGCTGGAACATTACAAATATTCGCTCTGAGTCCTTTGGGTCTATTCCAATACCATTATCCCGAATGGAGAAGACCCACTCATCTCCTTTTCGTTCAGCAGAGATGTGAATCCTCGGTGCCTCCTCGCCACGAAACTTGATGGCATTGCTAATCAAGTTCTGAAATAAACTACTCATTTGTGAGGTATCAGCCATTACGCTCGGCAGTTTATCATATGTAATTACAGCATTACTTTTCTCGATGGTTGCTTGCAGATTGCCAATTACCTTGTCCAAAACAAATGAGCAATCAATAGACTTGAAATTTGCCTCTTTCGTGCCTACCTGTGAATACTCTAGCAAATCTTTAATAAGCTCCTGCATCCTCTGAGTTCCGTTAATGATATACTCAAGAAACTCATCAGCTTTGTCATCAAGTTTTGCCTTTGTAGCGCCGAGCCAATAGATTCACAAAGCCCTCAACTGTAAGTAAAGGTTCCTTCAAATCATGCGAGACTATATAAGCAAACGGTTTTAGGTCAGTATTCGAACGTGTCAGCTCATCTGACATCTGCTTTAATGGGTATGAGTGACAGTTGCGGTCTTGCCAGTTTTTTTCACCTCTGCAATGGGACATAGGTGATTAGGAAGCTGACAGGGAGTTTCAGAATGGTGAGTTAGCCTGTGACATTTATTACCAGTAATTTCCTCAATCTTGTACCACGTTTGTTCTTGAAATGCCCTATTAGCCCAGAGGATCTTAAAATCTTTGTCAATAAGAAAGTTATTCAGCTTCGCCAGTGCTCCCTAATATGTCTCTTTTTGAAATTTTGGGAGATGGAAGTTCAAGACTTACAACCTGGCCTTTTTCTCCAAGAGGCCCGATTTCTTTTCCATCGAATATCAATTTAATCCCACCTGCATTACCAATTTTTAACGAGAAGTCATTTTTCGCAGACCATTTTATGTACTCACCTTGATTTAGGAGCACCTCCTTTGATTCCCCATCATCTATATTTACGAAAACCCAAGTTTTATCCTCGGCGATAAGTTCAAGAGTATGTGGGGTATCATGCGTAGCTTCTATAGGGGGTTCTTTTCTAACCTCGGCAGATCGAGGTAGTATCTCTTTGGGTTCAAGAGTTTGTACAGTATCATGCTTGACTTCTACAAGGTTTTCTTTTCTATATTCGCTTGGTCGAGGTGGTAGCATCTTTTGTTTTTCTGGAAGGAAGAGAATAAGTAGAATGGATGCTACAGTTACTACTAAAAGTAATGTTATTAATGTGTATCGGATTCTTAGCCTTTTCTTGCTCCTCAATATGATCCCGAGATACTTATTTATTGGGTTGCTTCTTTTTAAAAATGGGAAAATTGACGGTTTTCTTATGACAAGCCGATTCAATTCATCAACAATTTGCTGATTTGCTTCATATTTTAAGCCCTCCCTGAATGTCTTTATTGCATCCTCTCTGTTATTGGTAATAAGATAGATCCTGCCAAGATTGAGATAGTGCAGAGAGTTTTTGGGATCTTTTTTTATGGCCTCCTCACAGAAAGAGATTGCCCTAATAACCTGTCCTCGTGCTTTTGCAATACAAAAGGCGTAGTAGGAGCTAATAATAGGAGAGTTCTCTATATTGATGGCCTTCTCAAAACAGGAAAGAGCGGAAAGTGTATTACCTTGGGCCAGAGCATCTGACCCTTTCTTGAGGAGTTCTTCTGCTTCTTTAACTGGCACATGATAATTTTAGAATATTTCTTCAAGATTGTCTAAAAAGTTAATATTTACCTTATTAATTTCTGTTCGTAATACTGTATGCAGGGCAATATTTAAAAATCACTACTTCAGCCTACTATAAGGAAGTGAGAAAAGACATGGCAATCTCAATCTATTAAAGTTGAATAGCCAAAACAACATAACAGAAAGGAGAGATCACCATGTCCGAAAAAGATTATAACAGGCAGGTAGTGAAGCGTCAAAGGATTGGCAGAGCGACCCTGGTCGTAGGAGTGGACGTAGGGAATGCATGTAATGCGGTGGGGTTCATGAACAAAGAAGGCAACGTGTTAGGGAGTTGCGCCAAGCTGTACAACAGCCCAGAGGGATTTGAGCACTTTGTAAAGATGACGGAGGGGTTTAAAGCGATGCACGGGATGAAAGATGTAATACAAAGAAAAATTAAAATGGCTTTTTTCAAAAGGGTCACTTAAAAATGAGCTTTCAAATATTTTCATCAAGAATTATAAGTTTTATTTGCCTGATATTTTTCCCTTTCATAATAGAGTGAATCAGATTTAAAGAGGGCTTAAGTGGGTCGAACAACTGTGACTCGATATCCTTTTCAGAGAAAATTGGGCTTAGGCACATCAATCCTTAGAAGTCACTGAGGACTTCTAATATCAGAGCTATAATCAGAAAATATTTCGTTAAGAATGCCAAAAAGTTTTTTTTTTCATATAAAGGTTCCAGATGGAAAAAACTCAAGATGTCAGGATTGTTAGCCTTTAATTCTTCACCGATAATTTTCTTGATTGCCCTCTTGTAATTAAAGTCCATCCCTTAAGCCCTTTGTCTATGCAGGAAGAAGTTTACCCTATGAATTTACGCTCGAAATTATCATAATTTTTCGTATACCGTCAATGTTAAGTTCAGGAAGCAAGTCTCTCCTCGACTCTTCAAAAAAAGAGAGGCCCCGGTTCGTTCCCCAGGGTCTTCTCTTTTTTCACTCCTTTCACTGTAACCATTTTGTAACCGTGAGAGTTAAAAACCTTCCAATTCCTTCCAACTTCTACCAACTTACCTAAGATATGAAAATCCCATATATATCAAAGAATTACATGGCATTTCAGATGCTTAGGTTGAAGTCAACTTTTGGGCTTTTTCGCACTCGAAAACCGTTGTGGGGGTAACTCCACCGGGGGTTCGAATCCCTCCCCCTCCG
>CAZLFE010000169.1:0-3864 GCA_964558725.1 uncultured Nitrospiraceae bacterium
TCCTTATTCTTTCTTGCCTATTTTTTCCATTTCTATGTCACCACAATACCTTTTCAAAAATTCTTCTCTACTAATCTTATGGCCCAAACAAAACCCAGAAACATCTGTTTTATCACATCCCAAAGTCTGATATTTCCCATTAATTCTCAAAACCTCAGAATGAAACATAACACCAGCATGCCCTCCATGATTGACATAGCGGACATGAGGCAGGACAATTGTTTTACCTATGCGATATGTTCTCATTTAGTTTTGACTTTAGTGTTTGCATAAGTTATTTTTTACCGATTCAATCTCTCCAATCTTTGAGAAGAGTTCTTTAATAACATCCTCCTTTGCCTTAAGCGGCCCTATTTTGCATCCTCCGCCTTGCGTTCCTCGCTTTCCTCTTTTGTGCCTCTCTCTGCTTACTTTTCAACTTGACCGAAGGTTTCTCATAGAAGCGTCTTTTTTTAAGTTCTCCCATAAGGCCGTCCTTCTGAAGTTTCCGTTTGAGAAGTCCTAAAGCTTTTTCGAGATCATTACCGTATACCCTTATCTCCGATTATCTGACTCCCTTCCTCTCAATAAGACCTTCTCTGTCCTCCTCTGCCGCCTGTTCTGTCTCTGGCAGTCTGAGGTCGTGCTTCATTAACGATGAGAGTCCTGTCCATTAATGTAGTTCCGTTGAGGGTGGATATTGCCTTCTCGGCATCCTCATCCGAGGTCATCTCAACGAAACCAAATCCCTTTGAGCGTCCAGTGGTAAAGTCTGTAATTATCTTCACCGAATGAACCTCTCCTATTTTCGCAAACACCTCTCTCAGTGCATCTTCATCAACCTTATAAGAAAGGCTCCCTACATAAATCTTTTTTGACATTTTCTCTTCTCCTACTCAGAAAGTGCTTTAAGCACTCTGTTTTATCTCGATAATTTCTGCTTCAAAATTCAGGGTCTTGCCCGCCAAAGGATGATTGAAGTTCATGACAACCACATCCTTCTTAACCTCCATAATTCTCACAGGGATAGTCTGGTTGTTCGGTCCATAAGCATATAGTGTCATGCCTGCCTCTGGCTCTATATCAGGGGGCAATTTGTCTCTTTGTTCTTCATATATGCCCCTGGGGTCATCTTGGCCATATCCCTCATCAGGGCTGACCTGGAAGGATTTTATCTCACCAACTTGCATGTCCTTAAGAGCCTTCTCGAACCCGGGTATTACCTGGTGCATGCCGACCTGAAACTCCAGGGGTTCTTGTCCCCTTGAAGTGTCAACAACTTTGCCCTCAACCGTTAAGGTGTAATGGACCTTGACCAAATTACCGTCATCAACATTGTTCATCATCATTAGATTACCTCCTTAGATTACATCCTTTAAGTTTTTTTACCAGGATGTTTTCTGGAAAAGAATGCAATAGCCACATATTAAAAAGAGTTTATGAGGCAGGAGATTTAGTGGCGTATTGAAAAACCAGGCCCTCATTACCGAGGGCTTGTCTTTCAGGGTTTAGAGCTTCATAATGTTTGAAGCCTTTAAGCCCTTGTCGCCTTCAACGACATCAAAGCTTACCAAATCGCCTTCGGCCAGAGTCTTATACCCTTCGTCCTTAATCGCGGAGTAGTGAGCAAAAACATCCGTGCCGTCATCTTGAGTAATGAAGCCGAAACCCTTGGACCCATTGAACCATTTTACAGTTCCGCTTGCCATACTGACATACCTCCTTTTTAAGTATTTAAAGTCTAAGGAGGTAATGTCATAAAAAAACCGCAAAGCTGAATACTTTGCGGTTAACAATACAACAAAATACTCCTTTTTAAGCTTCTCATGAAGAATAGCATATTATTATGCTTTTATACAAGCAAGACGCTTTTCACAAATATCGGTGCTACATTCAGTATTAACAATTGTTATCTGAGCTAAAGAAATTCGGGAACGCCGATGACCAGCTCTTAGTCTCCAAAAATCCAGAACTGAAAGAATTTAGAGAATTCTGACAAGACTGCTTTCCTGTCTTTTTTCCTTTTCCACCAGTCATCAAATCGAAACCAGCTTTCTTCAGAAGGGGCGCTTATGATCTTTATCTCTCCACCCATAATTTTCTTGAAGATTTTAAATGCCCTTTTGCTATGATAAGGCGATGTGACGATGATAAGTGAGGAATATCCATACCTCTTGAGAATGTCTTGCGTAAATAGTGCATTCTCTTCTGTTGACGTTGACTTCTCCTCGAGTAAAATAGCTTTCTTTGGTACCCCAAGGTATAACGCATGTTCCTGCATCAGCGATGCATAGGTGTGTTTCCATGCGACAGGGCCACCTGTAAGTATTATTTTGTCCTTTCTTGCCCATCCTTCCTTGAAGAGTTTAACGCCATATTCAAGACGTTCTGTTTCTTCACCTGAAAGGATAACAATAACATCGGCTGGCTTCAGCTCATCTTTATAATAGAGATATTTTGCTGCTTTACTGAGGATAAACCCGTGAAAGAGGTATAAAGGAACAGCGATTAATGCCAGAAGGATGAGGAACTTGAATAATCTCATGATGGTCTTCATGGGTTTTATGAATCAGTTAAATTTATAGGAATATCCACTTTTTGTTTTATTACCCATATATTCCCAAATTCCCTTTCCTGGTATGCCCTGATAAGGCCGAGCCTTATTAATTCAAGGATGGCAATGAATGTGACGATAAGCTGAAACCTTGTTATGCCATCCTTAAAAAAATCCTCAAACCTGATGGCCTCCTGACCCTCAAGCATCTCCATGATCAGAGACATCTTATCCTTTACCGTGAGGGTTTCCTTTGTAATTGTAGCAACCTCTGGTGGAGCCGTAACAAGGATCTTTTTGAATGTCTCAAGGAGGTCAAAGAGGTTGACATCAGAAAGGTAAATGCCATCATCTTCCTCATCAGAATCAGAAAGAGGTTCTCTTTGAAATACCCTCGTCCACTCATCTTCTCTTTGTCTGAGGCTGAGTGCTGCTTCTTTAAATGCCTGATATTCAATCAGCTTTTGTACCAGTTCGCGCCTTGGGTCTTCCTGTTCTTCCGGAGGGACCTCCTCGTCAGGTGGCAGGAGCATTCTCGATTTTATATGGATAAGTGTTGCAGCCATGACAAGAAATTCACCGGCTATATCGAGGTCCAGCTCCTTCATCATCTTGATGTATTGAAGATACTGATGCGTAATGAGGGCTATGGGTATATCGTAAATATCTATCTTGTTTTCCCTGATTAAATGGAGAAGGAGATCAAGGGGGCCTTCAAAGACAGGGATTTTTATATTGTAGATTTCTTCCATATTTTTGTTATTTTCAAAACTGCACTATTTTACCAGATTGATAAAATTTCAATCTTCTTTTTGAAACAGTTATAAGCAGAAAAATGTTTGTGTGTTTCATATTGTAAAAAATCCCCTCTTTTATAAAGAGGGGCGCGGGGAGATTATAATTCTCGGGTGTCTTTTCAATTGGCAACTACAGGCTTTAGCCTTGCACTTCCCCCTTACTTCGGTTTTTGTTTCTCTTTTGCAATGTATTCCATTAATAAAAATAACCCCTTAGCTCTTGTGTGAATCACATTCAGAATATTTTCAAGTTTATCAAATCTTGTAAGTGAACCATTCACGAAAGCTTCTTCTGCTTCCTCTATAGTTTTCATAATTTCCATTCCTTCTTCTTTTTGCACTAATTCATCTTTCCAGATGACTTTTGCCAATATGAGTGTCCCTAATAATTTTTTCCTGATTTCTGTAGCCATATGCTCCAGTATTAAAAATCTATCCTCACTTATCGTATCTTCAAACTGTGCCATGTGTGCCCTCCTTATTTTTGTAACCTTTGTATTTCTTACCTATAGATTAGCAGATATTTTTGATTCT
>CAZLFE010000170.1:0-3828 GCA_964558725.1 uncultured Nitrospiraceae bacterium
CAGGGTTTCCCCCATTGCGCAAGATTCCCCACTGCTGCCTCCCGTAGGAGTCTGGGCCGTGTCTCAGTCCCAGTGTGGCCGTCCGACCTCTCAGCCCGGCTACCCGTCTTAGGCTTGGTGGGCCGTTACCCCACCAACTACCTGATAGGCCGCAGGCCCATCCTCAAGGGGATTGCTCCTTTTACCACAAACATCCCAGTTCATGGTCTTATGCGGTATTAGCTCAAGTTTCCCTGAGTTGTCCCCCCCTCAAGGGTAGGTTACCTACGTGTTACTCACCCGTCCGCCACTAAGTCATCGCTGTATTGCTACAACAATGACCCCGTTCGACTTGCATGTGTTAGGCACGCCGCCAGCGTTCGTTCTGAGCCAGGATCAAACTCTCATGTGAAATCTAGAAGGTATGCTACGCACTCTTTCGCTTTTTCAAAGAACATCTTAAAGGAAGTCTAATACCTTACATTAAGCTATTCAATCTTGTCAACCTGAGAGCAGCAGGAAGGAGATGCTATCTATCACAAGGGGGTAGTTGATTTTATCGTATCTGCTGTGGTATAAAAATAAGCTATTTATTCCTGTTTTGTAGATATATAAAAGGGCAGAGAATAAAGAGGTGAAATACGTGAGGAGGCGCTGTTCATGAATGTCTATGAAAATATTATAATCATTAATGCATCCCTTCCTGATGAAGAGATTGATGCAGCCATTACAAAGATTAAGGAGTTTATTGCGGGCCAGGGGGGGCAAATAGTTAAGACAAACATCTGGGGTAAGAAAAAACTCGCTTATGAGATTAAAAAACAGAAAAAGGGATTGTACGTACTTTTGATATATAAGACCCCTCCGTCGACAATTAAAAAGCTCGAGGAGTTCTATAAAGTCTTTGAACCTGTCATAAAATATTGTGTCATAAAGCTCGGGGCAAAGCAGATAGGGCATCTTGAGAAGACTGAAGCCGCCTCAGAACAGGGAGAACAAAAGAAAGAGGGCTAATGTACAACAAAGTAATACTCATAGGTAATCTCACAAAAGACCCTGAACTCAGGTATACCCCACAGGGGACGCCTGTAACCTCCTTCAGACTCGCAGTGAATTACCGGTACAAACAATCCGCCTCTGGCGGAGACGATATGAAACAGGAAACGCTTTTCATAGATAATGTCGTTTTTGGAAGACAGGCAGAATCATGTAGCAAGTATCTTAATAAAGGCAGCTCTGTACTGGTAGAGGGCAGACTTCAGGAAAGGAGATGGGAATCTGACGGACAGCAGAGGAGTAAGTTCGAAGTCATTGCCCAGTCAGTAAGGTTCCTTTCAAGAAAGGCAGGCCCTGAAGAGCTGGTAACAGAAGGGGACATTGCCGCCCCAGAAGAAACCACTGATTTAGAACCATTTTGAGGAATATTCAGAGAAGGGAGATGCCATTGCAACAGAGAAGATTCCAGAGAAGGAAGTTTTGCAGGTTCTGTGCAGAAAAGACAGAGTTCATAGATTATAAAGACATCAAAATTCTTAGGAACTATCTCACGGAAAGAGGGAAGGTCCTTCCGCGGAGGATGACTGGCACATGTGCAAAGCACCAGAGAGAGCTCACAGAGTCTATAAAGCGTGCAAGAAGTATTGCTCTCCTCACCTTTGCAGAAAAGTAGGATGAGGATTCCAAAAAGTTGGGTTCCGCTCTTAGCAAAAAAGATAGTAGATAACATCGTAGCAAAGGGACTCGTCAAACCCACCGTAAAGTTAGAAAAACTCCTTTTAGAAACAGAAGGACTCCTCCTCAATGAACTTACCGTCGAAGACAGGTTGAATGAAGAGGTGAGAGGACTTTTAAAAAAATACGCTCCTGAAATAGAAAAGGGTCACCTCGATTACAGGAAGCTCTTTGAACTTACAAAACACAAGCTGGTAAAGGAACGAAACCTGATATTATGATGCTCTCTGAGGATAAGATCTCACACCTCAGTCATATGCTCCTCAAGGGGTTTATGGAGAAGAACCTCATTGAAATAGCCGGGGAAGAAGGTAAGATAAGGGCAGAAATAAAGAGAACAATAATATCAGAACTGAAGGTAGGCGAAGATATTGACGCTGTTGTCAGGAAGAAACTCCTTTCCTTTTCAAAAAAGATAGCTGAAGGGAGCCCTGAGTGGGAGATCCTTTACAAGAAATATTTCAAAGAAGAAGAGGTCAAAAGAGGCAGGGCTTCGGGTTAGAATAATGTATGGACTCCTTCATCTCATATGTAACAGAAGAAGAGATAAAGAGGGAAAAGGCAAAGGCACAAAGGCTGAGAAAGTCCCAGTGGTGGAAGAGGAAGCGTGCAGAAGGATTTTGCTATTACTGTAAAAAGAAAGTAGCCCCAAAGGAACTAACCATTGACCACATAGTACCCATCATACGGGGTGGAAAATCAACGAAGGGAAATATTGTTCCTGTTTGCAAGGAATGCAACAACAAAAAGAAATACCTCCTCCCGATTGAATGGGAAGAATACCTCGAAAGATTGACCAAAGAAACGCTTCTCCTTTAGCGTCTCCCTCTATATCTACTTATTCTGATATACATCGGGACAAATCTGCTCAAAAAGAATTTCATAATAATTAAGTAATCCCCCCCTTTAGAAAAGGGGGGGTGAGGGGGGATTTGAAAATTCATTTTCGGGACAGATACTATATTCGCATTATCGACGTCGTTTTATGAGCGAAGTGGGTTAGTAATTGCAAAAGAGATGTGATATAATTTTTTATCTTCATGGGGAGTCGTCCAGTGGCAGGACGGCAGACTCTGGATCTGCTTACAGGGGTTCGAATCCTCTCTCCCCAGCCAAAAGACAGATAGAGATTTGAGATAGAGAAGTTTTGAAAGAAAACAGATAGAGATTTCGGATAGAGATGTTCAAATTTGAACGATTGAATGCATGGCAGAGAAGTATTGAGATCTTTGAAAAAGTTGCTGTAATAGTTGACAAAATACCTCATAAATATCAGTCTTCAATCGGAGATCAGATCAGGAGGAGTTGCCTCTCGATCTCAGCAAACTTAGCTGAAGCAACAGGGAGAGATGGCATAAAAGAGCAGAAATATTATTTTGCTGTTGCAAAGGGATCAATTTACGAGACAGTTAGTTTACTTTATATCATGAAAAACAGAAATTATTTGGATAAAGAAATTTTTAATAAATTATATACAGATCTCGATGAGATAGCGATGATGATTCACGGTCTAATACGAAAGTAATTTTATTACTATCTCTTTCCCTAATCTTTATCTGAGATCTGTTATCTCTATCTGATAATTGGTCCCATCGTCTAGAGGCCTAGGACGTAGCCCTCTCAAGGCTAAGACACGGGTTCGAATCCCGTTGGGACCGCCAGGGAAACTAAACTTCCAAAGTATACGTAGAGGGCTTTCGTCTTTCGAGGCCGCTGTAACTGCCGCCCATTCATAGTTATGCGACCTTTTGGCTTGAGATATCATTAAGACAAAAGATTGTTACTCAACAGTGGCATTCTTATGTTAATCAAGAATGTTAACAATTAGAGCCTCGACTGCTGGTTTGCCAATCTCTCCAAGTGCTGTAACTGCATTCGTACGGACAATTGCGTCTTTATCCTTCAGGGCAGAAATTAAAGATTCTACTGCACGGGCATCCTTTATCTGTCCCAATGCTATTGCTGCATTCCGTCTGACAATTGAGCTTTTGTCCTTTAGAGCAGCAATTAAAGGTTCTGCTGCACTGGCATCCTTTATCTGTCCCAAGGCTGTTGCTGTATTCCTCCGGACAATTAAGTCTTCATCCTTCAGAGTAGCAATTAAGGATTCTACTGCAC
>CAZLFE010000171.1:0-3816 GCA_964558725.1 uncultured Nitrospiraceae bacterium
CAGACAGAAGCCTTACCCTCTCACTGGATAAGGTAGATACTCTTTCGATGGAGGTTTTGAAGGCAGAGGCAATGATTAAGATAACTCATGATTCACTATACACAGACTTTGACCCTGACGGGGACGCTCTCAGCACTATGTTTATGATGCTGGAAGAATCTTTCGAGAAGATCAAGGGTATGATAGAGCCTTTGTTGAAATCGAGAATAAAGCCTCTATTGAAATGAGGTTGTTGACAAGACCCTGGGGAAACCTGGGGTCTTTTCTCTATTGAAATTGAAGGTATTTGATTGTATCCTTTAAGGTGAAAAGATGAGCAACATAATCCCACAGGAAGTAATTGAAAATAAGATAATCTTTATCAGAGGCAAAAAGGTAATGCTCGATAAAGACCTTGCTCAGTTATACGGAGTGGAGACAAAAGCCCTTAACAGGGCTGTGAAGCGCAATCTTGACCGCTTTCCTGATGACTTTATGTTTCAACTCAGCAAAGAAGAATATGATGAGCTTTTAAGGTACCAATTTGGCACCTTAAAGAGAGGTCAACATTCTAAATACCTTCCCTTTGCCTTTACAGAGAATGGCGTAGCAATGTTATCAAGCGTTCTGAACAGTGATAGAGCCATTAAGGTCAATATCCAGATCATGAGGACATTCACAAGGCTCCGGGAAATGCTCATGACACATAAAGACCTGAAAGACAAGATTGAGGCAATGGAAAAGAAATATGATTATCAGTTTAAAATCGTCTTTGATGCCATAAAGGAATTATTGGAGCCACCTGTGAAGGCTAAAAAGAAGATAGGGTTTCTCAGGGATAAGAATAGTACCTCATAAGATTAGTGCATCGAAAAGAAAAAAGACAATGAAAACAGACCTCTCAAAAGATATATCTAATAATCCTGACTTCTTAGCGTATCTTGAAAAAAAGGGTAAAGAAAAGAAAGAAGAAAAAGAGTCACGGTTAGACAGAGTAATCGCAGCATGGGGCAAAATCTTTCATTTAATATTCGCAATCAGCATAGGGATTATCTGGTTCTTGTTGGTGAAAATCGATTTAATTATCAGTATATTGATAATTCTATTTTGTATTGCCTTATTTTTAGAACCGTTTAAACAGGGGTGGAAAGAAGAAGATTGGAAAAAGTGGGGAATAGGTTGGTTTTTCTTCATATCAATTTTCATATTAATTTTAATTCTTTTCTTCCGCTCTTATGTGAGATAAAAGGGAGTGCGCCCCGGCTCTCCTTTTCTTTATTGACGGAGTGATGTTTTAATAGATTAACATTCAAGGGATAGGGTAGCTCCCGAAAAGTTAACTCCTAAGCCCTATCCCTGGATAGGATTTGAAGTATTATGAGAAAAATATTTCTGTTAACTTACCTTATTTCAATTGTCTTTTTTTATTATTGTCAATTTATCTTCGCTCAAGATGACTCTCTCTGGATAGAACCTGGTGTTGGCATTGGCAAGCTTAGATTGGGAGATAGTTACAAAGGCGTAATATCTAAACTCGGCTTCCCTGAAAATAAAAAAGGAACACCTGGATTAGGATGGTTGGAATATTCTAAGTTATATATCGAAGTATCAAGAGTAGAAAGTATAGAACGAGCTCTATATAAGCTACAGCAAACTGGCGAGAAAATATCTCCAGAAGAAATAGAATCAACAGTGCAATTTATTACGGTATATGACTCATTAACTAAAACAAGGGGTAATCTATCAATTGGTTCGACCTTAAAAGAGGTAATTCAAGTTTTTGGTGACACGCAAGTACATCAGGTATCTCAAACACCTTTGAAAATAGTAAAGTGTGCCGATGTAAATGTTTTTAAGATTCCCGAAAATAGGCCATCTATGTTGAAAGAAGATGGTTTCTCAGGTTATGTATTGACGGTAAGTTATAACAACGAAGGCATAGATTTTCATTTTAGAATTGAAAATAATTCTCTAAAGGTTTTCGCAATAACTGTATCTAAGAAACAAGAGTGTAAGAAATATCCTTAAGGAATAGACTCAGGGGATAGCCTTCCGGAGGCGAAAAGGCTGACTCCTAAGCCCTGCCCCTGAAAGATAAGGAGAAACCACAAAGGAGAGTGGCGAGAGAAAATGGAATATGAATCGAGATATGAAAATAAATTCCTTGCCAGAAAAAAAGCCTTAATTGATAGAGACCCACTTACAGGGGATTTCTTAAAAAAACTTCAAGCTTACAAATCCCAAAAGAACGGATATCACCAATTTAAGGAACTACAAGACCAACTTGAGAAGAAATGGAATGTATTTATATACCCAACAATAGTGAGTTATAAAGGAGAAAGCAAGATTTATCATTACCCCCGCACTCCTGGCATGGAACAATTATCAGATACAGAAATTGAACAGAAACCATTTGAAATTTATCATTTCTATGAACAGAAAAAACAACCTGTCGCTGAAATCACTTCCTTGAAGGATGTCGACTTTTATTCAAGAGAGAAACTGTTAATTCAATTTGATTTAAGCTTATTGAATAAATCAACAAACACAGAAAAGCTCATAAAAGATGCAACCTGGAGAATCATCAAAAGGGCTCTCGAAGAGAGAAAAAAGACTTTTACTGAGCCAGAAGAATTAACTTTTATATACAGATGTAGGAGTGAGAGTACCTTTAATAAATATCTCAGATGGTATGACATTCATACAACAGAAAAGTTTGGATTTAGACTTATAGCGTACCTTGAAAATCAATATAAGCAAGACCCTATTAAGCGGAACGATTTACTCGACAGGGTAAAGAAAATGCCTAAATCTCCTAAAATTGGAGCTTCTGTTAGAGGTGAGGATAAAGTAGAGAAAGGGATAAAACTCATTTATCAGGCAATACATAGAAAGCCTTACTCAAAGAAAAGCATAGAATTTGTAACAGATGAATATAACTGCCTTCAGCATGGTAATGACTGTCCTGCAACATGTGCATACCTTAAAGATTTTTACAACAAAATAAAGCGTAATTATCCCGACAATTAACCCTCAGAGAAAAAAGATACCCCCACCCTTTTTCGGATTTTTCCTTTATAGAAGGACGTAAAGCCTTTTGAAAGGAGAAGACACGAATATGAAAAGTAAAGAGAAGGGTATTTTTAGTACATTAGATATCTACCTTTCCTCTTTTTTATTGATCTGCGGTATCCATCCAACCCCTGAAGTAAGAAACGGAACTGTCATTTTCACTTTCCCAGCCGACGATGAGCTTTACAAATTGATGTTTTTGTATAACTCCAACACAGAAGTAAAAGTCGGGGACTTTGTAACAGCAATAAAGACGCTCAGGGGTCAGATGCTGACAATGCGAGGGCAGCGATGATCACAGACCTTTTTGAAAATTGCATCTGTAAGGTTTGCGGTAACAACCACATTTTTGAGAGGCTTGAAATTCTACGATCCGATTACGGGACTGACTTTCTCTGTAGCTGTAAAGTCTGTGGCTCTCTCTTTATCCGGCCATTTGAAAGGCAGGTCGAACATGGATAAGCAAACTGTCTTAGACCGCCTTGATCTCAAGGGTTACTATCTAACTCACTATCCCGAACTCAAAATTAACAGCGAATGGGGTCAAACACGTTGTAATTTCAATAGCCATCAAGATAATAAACCCTCTCTCTTTGTAAATCTTACTAATGGCTCATTCCACTGTAAAGGTTGTGGAGTAAAAGGTTCAATCTTTGATCACTATATGAAAATCCATAATGTTGACTACAGAACCGCTTTTAATCACCTTTCTAAAGAGGCAGGACTGGCCACAGAACCACAGAAGAAGATTATCAAGACCTATGA
>CAZLFE010000172.1:0-3758 GCA_964558725.1 uncultured Nitrospiraceae bacterium
AAGAACTAACAGATGATAGAGTATTGGAGCGGATTCTTTTGCCGATAGTCAAATAAAGTATGGAAATAGCTTCACCATGGTTGTACGTTCTGAAAAATAAAACCATACTGCTGAATCTAAATTATGCACTCTGACACTATTGCCAAACACTTCAACTTCATTTCCTTCTTTAAGTGTCATTTTGATACGCAATGTATCAGGGTTCTTAGGGTCCAGCCGTTCATGAGGAGACCGCTTAAACTCAGTTCACGTACTGTTACTCGTTCCGCTCTTTCTCCCGCATGGTTGGACACCCAAGCCGGCATTTCTGTTTTGATCCTCGCATCAAGTCTGGCCATTTTAGACTCTTATTTTCATTTAATGCAAAAATGTTAAGCTACAAAAGATTTTTTCCTGGGCAACTTAACACTCTTTTCTTAAAAGGAAATAACAACATCTAAGACCTTCTCAATAAAGGTTTAAGTTTTTTGATTGATAGATTAAGAAAATCTCCCCTCAAAATCATATCACCAAAGGAATAAATTCTTAATACATGGAATAATGTATTTTTTGTAGAGAAAATGCTGTATTTAAAAAGAAAGCCCCGATTTTATTGCGTACCTGATGAGGTCTGCTGTTTTATGGATATCAAGCTTCTGCATGATTCTCGCCCTGTGAGTCTCAACAGTCTTCTGACTGACAAAAAGTTTATCAGCTATCTGCTTGTTTGTAAAACCAGAGGCGATCAACCGTAATATCTCGCTTTCTCTTTTTGTGAGATTCTGAGTACTGTCAGCAAGGGAGCCGGGCTTTTTTTCCATCCATGGTCGGTCTGTAATTTTTCTCCAAGTTGTTGCTGCAGAGGTGATTTTGCCTGTGGCATCCCTTACAGGAGTAATTTCCTCTATGAAACTTACTACATTTCCCTGCCAAGCTATATTGTTCAGGTGAGTCAGTTGTTGGCCACTTTGAGCCACATGTTTCACCCGTTCAACTATCTTGTTGGCTATGGCAGGTTCGAAAAATACAAAAGGATCTTTACCGATCATATCTCTTTGCTCAAGGCTACAGGCTGGAATAGAACTGAAAAACAGATAGTTCCCCTCGATGTCTTGTATAAAAATAATATGCTCAGCTTTTTCCAAAAGCAACTTCATGAGTTCCCTGTCCTGTGTTTTTTCAATTCTGTCATGCCTGGCGACCTCGCTACCAACGAAGAGACAGCCTGTCACCTTTCCTTCCTGTTCATTGAGAGGAAGTACACTCACAAGATAGTCATCACCGAAAAGTTTTTCGCGTATCTCTACTATGTTCTCTTCCAAGAGCATTCAATTGGACAAGAGGGCAGAATGGTGGAGGTTTCTTATTTTCGTGAAGACTTTCATAGCAGATTAATCCCGTTGCCTCCTTCACGGTCATTCCTAATCTATGAGCCATTTCTTTATTGACTCTTGTAATGCGGTACTGATTATCGGTGACTGCTATGAGCTCTGTCATTGCGTCGACAGCTTGTTCCAGGTCTTTCTTGGCACGGGTAATCGATTCCTCTGTCCGTTTGCGCTCAGAGATATCACGCCCAACTGCTTGAAACTCAGCGAGATTACCCTGTTCGTCGAATATTGCCCGGTTTGTCCATTGCTGCCAGAGTATCTCTCCGGCAGGCCCTATGACACGATGTTCATGGGTTCCTACAGGGTTTTCACAGTTCAGGGAAAGAATCTGCTCTTTTACCCTTTCCCGGTCTTGTTCCGGAATGAGTGGCATGAAGCTATGCCCAATCAGTTCATCCTTCTTCTTTCCAAAATAACGACAGTAGGCATCATTGACAAAGGTAAGGGTCATATCCGGCATGAAACGGCAAATAAAGTCAATCTGATCTTCGACAATGGTACGATAACGTGCCTCAGCCTCCTTCAACACTTCTCTTAATCTTTTCCGCTCTGTGACATCCCTAAAAACACCGGCCAGATAATTTTTCCCTTCAGACGTCCACATGATAGCATTTATATCTGCATAAAAAATGCTTCCATTCTTTCTTTTTACAGGAATATCTTGCACTCTATGAACTTTTTCTTCTGCTAATTTATCAAATTGTTCTAATACGTTTGGCAGATCTTCCTGTGGATGAATATCCATAACTGTTAGATTTTTCAGTTCCTTCTGGCTATAACCAAGCATTTGGCAAATCATGTCATTGCCAAAACGAAACTTTTTCGTCTCTACATCAGCCAGAAGTATTCCGTCCGGTATATTTTTAAAGATATTCCTGTATGTCTGTTCAGATTCCTTTAACTTTATTGCTCGCTTTTTCAGAACCTCTGATTTGTCTAATTTAGGAATTCGTTGATGCCTTTTATCCACTTTATCCGTTCTTCGTGCTTTTCCCTTGCCTTTATCTTGCATTCTTCCTCTCTTAGCTATTCCTGAATTGCATCTCATTACGGATGTCTGCATTGTGAATATTTATCACAGAGGAGCTTACAGATTGGTTACAGATTCTTTTAAAGGATGTAAAAGAGTAGTATTTTGACCTTTCCTAAGAATATTTTTGAAACATGAGAAAAGCGAAATGGAGCAATGGATATTAAACGCAATCAGCAGAAGACAAAGAAACAGGTGATCCAAAATTGCCTCTATATACTCAAGAACAGAAACAGTAGAGTGTAAAGAATTATGCTGGGGAAATGAAGCTCTCTCCCTCACCAGATACCCCTTTGCTTACCTTAGAGACAACCCTCTCTTTAGGTAAGCCCCCCAAAAACACAAATAGCCAAATATACCAAAGGTTTCCCTTCAACAGCTTGGCCCAACTCCCTGGATTAATAACAAATAACAAAACATATCTTATCTGTCAAGCAAAATAATTTGAAAGGTTTTTAATATATAAATATGATTTTTATTTTAATAGCCAGAAGTCTATCCAGATATACTTGACAGGTATAGAAACTGGATAACAGAGGTCAATACGAGAATTAAAAATCTGATAGCTTCTTTGTCTTGGCAATGAAGAAAGTTCTGGTAGAACAATGGTAGCAGTGAAAACAGCAAAGGGGTTGTGTAATCCCCCTAAACTTATGATTTCATGATAGCTGGGAATAGATTTAAACTGAAATTTTGATTACAAAATGTAAACTACTAATTTTTTACGGGATTTTCATCGACCATGGTATCACTCTGGTATTTAAAATCTCCTATGGGTCTATCGAATGTGTAATTGAATGGATCGACTACAAGTTGTTTCGCAGTTTTTGGGACATCTTTTGTGATAACGGCAAATGGCAAAGATATAACAAAGACTGCTGTTCCAGCTACTATAGAAACAAGACCAAGAGGTCTTACGATAAGAGCATCACCTATAATATTCCCTTCCTTAGTATCCTCAGCAAAAGCCATGGTATTGGTTACAAAAAGTACAGTAACCATTAATATAAAAATTATCTTTTTCATGCCTGACCTCCTTTAATGTTAAGATTTACGTGAATCCCCTAAACCCTTGATTTCATTGGTAGCGGGGAGAGGATTTGAACCTATGACCTTCGGGTTGTAAGCCACCAGTTGAAAATATATCAACCTGAGTTACCCCGCACTAACCTGTATACATTAAGGTTTTTACTTATAGTAAGTTAATCTATTCTATACCATTTTTCAAGATATTTTTAACTCTTTTTGTGATAATAAATTGCCCGTGATGCTTTACCGTGAATTGCTGGCAACTTATACACTGCCTTGACAATCAATCTCAACATGGCTATGATTTCATAGATGGCCATTCTTCAGGT
>CAZLFE010000173.1:0-3721 GCA_964558725.1 uncultured Nitrospiraceae bacterium
ACATTATAACTGTGCATGATGGAGAAACCATTTGTCAAGTAATAAAATGCATGATTTATAAGACAAGAGCGCCTGTGTTAGTATTTTTGTTATGGTTCGGATATTCCTTTCTAAAACAAATATGGAGCAGGTCTTAGCCCAGACTGTTAAGGCACTCGAAAAGGGTAGCATCATCGCATATCCAACAGAGACTTTTTATGGACTAGGGGTAAAATTTGATATGGAAGATTCACTAAAAAGACTTTATAATTTAAAGAAAAGGCCAGAAGACAAGGCGATCCCTCTGATCTTTGGCAAGAGAGAATTGCTTCCTCTCGTTACAAAATCTGTGAATCGTCAGGCTCTGTTACTCATGGAAAGGTTCTGGCCAGGTCCTCTTACCTTAATCCTTCACGCAAAAAAAGATATCTTGAGATACATCACTGCAGGCACTGGAAGGGTTGCAGTCAGAATACCGGGGAAGTCTTTTGCCCTTTCCCTTGCACAAAGAGCCAATTTTTTCATTACTGCAACAAGTGCCAACCTATCAGGCATGCCACCTGCGAAGGATGCAGAGACTGTTATAGGGTATTTTGGGGATAAAATAGACATCGTGATTGATGGAGGGCTTACCTTTGGGGGTCTGCCCTCTACTATTGTAGATGTTACAGGGAAGGAGGTCAGGATCCTGAGGGAAGGGGCAATAAGCAGAGAATCACTAAGTGACTTCCTCAAAAAGAATCCTTGACTTTCTTTAACTATTCAATAAAAATATTTTTGCGTTACAGGTGCTGAGGGCTTAATAGGGAATCCTGTGAAATACAGGAGCGGTCCCGCCGCTGTAACCCCGCCCTTTTCATCATTAAGAAAAGGGAACTCTTTTGGCAAACAAAGCCACTGTCTCAGAGATTCGGGATGGGAAGGCAGTCCAAAAGGGCGGGGAAGCCAGAAGACCTGCCTGTAAACACAGGAACCCTTCCCGTGGAGGAAGGCGAGGATGAAGTAAATCAGGGTGCAGTCCTCTCGCTACAGCGAGGGGATTTTTTATTTTCGGGGGAGTTAGTAAGCAGAGATTGCGGCTCGTCCGCAATCCTTCTTGAAGAATGATTCCCGACAAGCGGGAATGACAGAAAATGTATCCTTACTTATAGTCGGCTTAGTAAAAGAGTACAGGGTGATTAGATGAACAAGAAGATAATCTTCATCACGGGTGGTGCAAGAAGTGGAAAGAGTTCATTCGCAATGGCTGAAGCATCAAAGGTTAACGGCAAAAAGGCATATGTTGCCAGTGCAGAAGCGCTTGATGAGGAAATGGGAGAACGGATAGAAAATCATAAACGTCAGAGGGGTGAAGAGTGGATTACGTATGAAGAGCCAGAAAAAATATCTGACGTTATTAAGAAAATAGAGCGTGAGTATAGCGTAATAGTTATTGATTGCCTGACATTATGGTTATCGAATATCATGCATTCTGGATTAGAAATCGCAGATGCGATTAATACCCTTATAGATGTTTTGAATGAAAATAACCCCCCCTCACCCCCCTTTAGTAAAGGTGGGCTGGGGGGATTATCAGGTGAAATAGAGAGTGAACGGGCAGGGGCCAGCCATGCCCTCACGCTGTATATCGTCTCCAATGAAGTGGGCATGGGAATAGTTCCAGATAATGAGATAGCAAGGAGATTCAGAGACATGGCTGGGATACTCAATCAGAAAGTGGCTGAGGTCTCAGACGAAGTATATATGGTGGTTGCAGGTATACCAGTAAAAATAAAGGATAAAGGAGAAACATAATGCAGAAGATACTAAAAAAGATACCATTTGTTAAGATTGAATTTGCCGAGAAGGCTCAGAAACGCCTCGACAATCTCACAAAACCACTCGGCAGCCTCGGAAGGCTTGAGGAGTTTGCAAGAAGACTTGTGGCAATTACAGAAGATACTATGCCTGTGCTTGATAAAAAGGTAATCTTCACGTTTGCAGGTGACCATGGTGTTGCAGAAGAAGGGGTAAGTGCATTCCCAAGTGAAGTCACACGGCAGATGGTCATTAATTTTTTACGCGGAGGTGCTGGTATAAATGTCCTTGCACGTCATGCAGGGGCAGAGGTTGCGGTGATCGATATTGGAGTCAAAGGTGATTTTGGTAATTTCCCCAGTAAAGGGGGGACGGGGGGGTTATTCATTTCAAAAAAGGTGGTATCAGGCACAAGGAATATCAGAAAAGGGCCTGCTATGACAAAGGACGAGTCTGTACAATGCATTGAGGTCGGAATTGCGCTTGCTCACGAATATGCAAACAAAGGATACAGACTCTTTTGCACCGGAGAGATGGGGATAGGGAATACAACCCCGTCATCTGCAATAGCAGCAGTGTTGACAGGCAGACCTGTATCTGAAGTAACAGGAAAAGGTACGGGTATAGGTGATGCGGCATTGAAGAGTAAAATCATGGTGATTGAAGATGCACTTTCTATCAATAAACCTGATCCTTCGGATCCGTTGGATGTCCTTGCCAAAGTCGGAGGGGCTGAGATCGGAGGGATTGCTGGATTGATTATCGGCGCAGCCGCAAATCGGATTCCCGTTGTTATTGACGGCTTTATATCAACTGCTGGAGCCCTTATCGCATATTGCATGGAGCCCAGGACAAAGGATTATATGTTTGCAGCACACAACTCTGTTGAGATCGGGCATAAGGCAATGCTTGAAAAGATCGGATTAAGGCCTATCCTTGACCTTGACTTGAGGCTCGGCGAGGGCACGGGGGCTGCACTTGCAATGCTCATGATAGAGGCAGGGCTTAAGATATATAAGGAGATGGCAACCTTTGGTGAGGCAGGGGTATCTAAAAATGAGTGAAGAGTTACGGGTTGTCAGCAAGGAAGATGAATATGATAACTTATTGCTGGGAAAATCGCCCGCCATTCGTCGATCATTTGTCACCCGGTTTTTACTTGCATTCCAATTCCTTACCATCATGCCCTTAAAGGTTAAAGGTAATATCTCTGAAAAAGAAATAGCAAAGTCAGCAACCTTTTTCCCGGCCGTAGGTGCATTTCAAGGCTCATTGGTTCTTTTGTCTGCTTTATTGCTGTCAAAAGTACTTCCTTCAGAAATCGTGAGCGGACTTATTATTTTGATATTGATAATCAGCAACGGAGGATTTCACCTTGACGGCCTTGCCGATACATTCGACGCACTATCTGTAAAATCAAGCGGGAGCGAAGCAATCGATAGAGAGAATAGACTATTCGTGATGAAAGACAGTGCCACAGGCGCAATTGGAGTAACTGCAATAGTGCTTACAATCCTGTTGAAATTCCTTCTAATCAAAAATCTTCTTGCCACTTATACCTTACCCCTTGTTCCTTATTTCATGCTATTTCTAATGCCTGTTTTTTCAAGGTGGTCAATGGTCCCGGCAATATTTCATGGGAAATCTGCAAGACAGGACGGGCTTGGAAAAATATTTATTGACAATGCAGGTGCAAAAGAGTTTTTGCTTTCCACAACACTTACTATTGGCTGCTGGTTTGTCCTCAGTTTCACGCTTCCTCTGCTCAGTCACCTGCCACTTCTATTGCTGTCATTGTTTGTGCTTTATATTTTAAGTTTTTCAGCAACGAGGTTCTTTGATAAAAAGTTTAACGGACTCACCGGAGACAATCTCGGTGCAATAAGTGAAATTTCAGAAATATTATTTTTGATGGCCACATCAATATGGTTACAACACTTTATTT
>CAZLFE010000174.1:0-3617 GCA_964558725.1 uncultured Nitrospiraceae bacterium
CGAGGTTGCAGCGTGAAAACCAGACATTTTCATTTTGCCGAAAACCGGACATTTTTATTTTGCCTTGACAATAAACAAAGAAAGACTGGAAAAGAAAAAATCTCTTTGTTACAATTAATGCCAGTTTAAAGGAGGCTCATATGGATTTTACAGGACAGGCAGCAATAGTCACAGGCGGAGGACGTGGTATCGGGAGAGCCATTGCGGAAAAGCTTGCTCAAAAGGGAGTCCATGTAGCTATTGCTGATATAAACCCTGATGAAGCCATTGAGGCTGCTGCGTCTTTGACATCACTCGGCGTTAAGGCCATGGGGATAAAACTTGATGTATCGAAGGCGGAGGAGGTTAAAAAGGTATTCGAGGATGTCCGTAAGGAGTTTAACAAGATAGATATATTGGTGAACAATGCGGGCATAACAAAAGACACCCTCCTGCTCAGGATGAAGGAGGAAGACTGGGACTCTGTCATGGACATAAATCTTAAGAGTGTTTTCCTTTGTTCCAGAGAGGCTATAAAAGAGATGTCTCAACGGCGATATGGAAGAATAGTGAATATCTCATCTGTAGCTGCATTTATGGGTAATCCAGGGCAGGCAAATTACAGTGCCTCAAAAGCAGGGATAGTCGGACTTACAAAGACAATAGCAAGGGAATATGCAAGCAGGGGGATAACGGTGAATGCCGTAGCACCTGGTTTTATACAAACTGCGATGACAGATATTCTGCCGGAGAAAGTGAAAGAGGAGGTCAAGAAGCAAATTCCTTTAGGGGGATTGGGCACAGTCGAGGATGTTGCAAATGCTGTTGTATTTCTTGCATCGCCTGATTCAGGATATATAACAGGTCAGGTGATACACGTGAATGGCGGCATGTATATGTAGAAATAAAAATTTAAAATGAAGGAGAAATTATTTGGAGTTTGAATTAAAATTTTGCATTGAAACAAGGAGGTGCTTGTATGGTAGAAGAAAAGGTTAAGGAGATTATATCGAAGCAACTCGGAGTAAGCTCTGCCGAGATAAAAACCGAGACATCGTTTGTTGAGGACCTCGGTGCAGATTCATTAGATACAGTAGAGCTTGTTATGGCTTTTGAAGAGGCATTTGGAATTGAGATACCTGATGAGGATGCAGAAAAGATCGTAAAGGTCAAAGACGCTATTGAGTATATTCATAGGAAAAAGTCTTTGGCATGATGGATAAAAGAAGAGTTGTTGTAACAGGTTTGGGTCTTATAACACCTCTTGGTGTAGGTGTAAAGACGACATGGGAAAATCTTGTCGATGGCAAATCCGGTATCAGGAAAATAACCTGTTTCGATGCCTCTGCCTTTCCGACACAGATAGCTGGCGAAGTCGATAATTTTAACCCTGAAGACTACATAGAACCAAAAGAAGTGAAAAAGATGGATCGTTTTATCCATTTTGCTGTCGCTGCAACAACAATGGCCATTAATGATTCAGGTCTGAAGATAACAGATGGTAACGCAGAGAGGATAGGTGTGATTGTTGGTTCAGGTATGGGAGGTCTACATACAATCGAACATTACCATTCCGTCTTACTTGAGAAAGGACCAAGAAGGATAACACCCTTTTTTATCCCGATGTTAACCATAAATCTTGCTTCAGGCCAGATATCCATAAAGTTCGGTGCTAAGGGGCCAAACTCTGCAATATCTACTGCATGCGCTACAGGAAGTCACTCCATCGGAGATGCTTTTAAGATTATTCAGAGAGGTGACGTAGATGTTATGATTGCAGGAGGGACAGAGGCAGTAATAACACCTCTGGCTGTAGGGGGATTCAATGCAATGAAGGCGCTTTCTACGAGAAATGATGAGCCAGAAAAGGCAAGCAGGCCATTTGACGTTGGTAGAGATGGATTTGTGATGGGGGAAGGCGCAGGTATCATGATACTCGAGAGTCTTCAGAGTGCTCTGGATAGAGGCGCGAAAATATATGCAGAGATAGTCGGATATGGTATGGCTGCAGATGCATATCATATCACTTCTCCTTCTCCAGGGGGTGAGGGTGCTGCACGATGTATGGCAATAGCATTAAAGGATGGAGGGATTGTACCTTCAGAGGTTGATTACATAAATGCCCATGGTACTTCAACCAAATCTGGCGATGAACTCGAAAGTCAGGCCATAAAGACTGTGTTTGGAGAACATGCCTATAAAGTTGCAATAAGTTCAACAAAATCTATGATGGGGCATTTACTCGGCGCATCAGGAGGTGTTGAGGCAGTTATCAGTATTCTCAGTATTTGTAATGGCATAGCACTACCAACAATAAACCTCGATAACCCGGATCCTGAATGTGATCTTGATTATGTCCCCCATAAAGCGAGAAAGATGAGGATCAATTATGCCTTATCCAACTCCTTTGGATTCGGTGGGACCAATGCCTGCCTCCTGTTCAAGAAAGTCGAGACTTAACCAGAATCCTGAATCGATGAAGCCTTCAATGTTTTCATTATGTCCTTTTAATTCCTTACAAACACATTAACAGTGGAAAACACTACTGAATTAGAAAGATGTTTCGGCTATGTATTTAAAGATAAAAGGCTTCTCACAGAAGCCCTGACACACAGGTCTTTCTATTATGAGAATCCTGATAAATCTCTTACCCATAATGAAAGGCTCGAATTCCTCGGTGATTCTGTGCTTGGATTTGTCATAGTTGAGTATCTCTTTTTATCAGAAAGGAAATTAACAGAATCTGTTATGGCTAAGATCAAATCCTATCTTGTAAAGGAATCTATCCTTTCTGAGGTCGCTGACTCTCTGTCTCTCGGGGAATATCTCCTGCTTGGAAAGGGTGAGGATGCTTCCGGAGGGAGGATGAAAAAGTCTCTTCTGGCAGATGCTATTGAGGCTCTCCTCGGTGCGGTTTACATAGACGGCGGTTACAAAAAAGTGAGAGAACTTGTTCTGAGATTATTCAGTGAAAAGTTAGATGCAATTGTGCATTCTACGGAATTCTCTGATTTTAAGACAGAACTTCAGGAGAAGACGCAACCTTTATTCGGTTCCCTTCCTGAATATAGAGTTGTAAAACAAGAGGGGGAGGAACACAAAAAGGTTTTTACGATTGAGGTTTTTATAGCCGGGAAGAGGTTTGGAAGGGGCACAGGAAAAAGTAAAAAAGAGGCGCAGACCCTTGCAGCCAAAGAGGCCCTTTCAAGACTTCTTTCAGACAAGGGGAGGAGATCAGTCTCTTAGAGGAGGAACGTATCATGAATCTTGAGATATTTAAATCTTGGCTCGATTCATATGGTCATGCCTGGGAAAAGCAAGACTCCAAAACATTTGCAGACCTTTTCACGGATGACGCCATATATCATGCAAACCCTTTCAGTGAACCCCTACGCGGCCTTTCAGCAATCCTTGAATATTGGTCAACTGTTACACGCTCTCAGGATCAGACTCAGTTTAGCTACGAAGTTCTCGCAGTCACTCAAGACATTGGTATTGCTCGATGGTGGGCGTCCTTTGTTCACATCTCTTCAAAAACAAAGGTCAAGTTGGATGGCATATTTGTCCTGTCTTTCGATAACGAGGGTCGTTGCAAAGTTTTAAAACAATGGTGGCATTGGCTGGAGTATAGTCCTTAA
>CAZLFE010000175.1:0-3549 GCA_964558725.1 uncultured Nitrospiraceae bacterium
CCCCCTCCCTTACCCTCCCCCCTCGAGGGGGATGGGTGGGTAGGGGGGATTGTGTTTTGAATTCTGTTCTCTGTCATATAGTAGTTCTCACATATAAGATTGTGGCTGCGATAATGAATCCAAGCAAAGATACACTCCTCGTTATTGATATAGCCTTCTCAGAAGCCCTTAAATAGAAATTGTCTGTGTTCTGTCTTCTGTCTTCTGTCTTCTGTCTTTCCTCTCCGATGCATGGCTTTTCTATTAAAATGCCATTATATGTAGATGGCCCTCCAAGCCTGACACCTAATGCTCCAGCCATTGCAGCCTCAGGTATGCCGCTGTTGGGACTCGGATGTTTTTGGCCATCACGAAGCATTGTTTTTAGTGAGCAGTTAACGGTAAACAGTGAACGGTAAACAACGGCAGATGCAATAACAATCAATATTCCCGTTACCCTTGCAGGAATGTAATTGGCAATATCATCAAGCTTTGCTGCTGCCCAGCCAAAATCTTTATATCTTTCATTTTTGTATCCGACCATAGAATCCATTGTATTTACTGCCTTGTATGCCATCGCAAGCGGTAATCCCCCGATCACAAAGTAGAATAGGGGTGCAATTATCCCATCTGAGGCGTTCTCAGCAAGGCTTTCTATCGTTGCTCTTACTATACTTTTTTCATCAAGTAAATCTGTGTCACGGCCTACGATGTGATTTAGATTCTTCCTTGCTCCATCGATGTTTTTGTCTTTTAGAGCATCGATTACAAGACGCGCTGAGTCTATGAGACCCTTCATTGCCACTGTTGTTGATATAAGAAAAGCTATGAATAAGAGTGAGAAATAGGAAACAAGAGATGGAAAGTGATAAGTAAGAAGCACTGAATTAAGAACATAAAACAAGCCATATGTTGAACTCGCTATAATTACAACAAAAACTATCCCGGCCCGTTTTTCTTTGATCTCCGTGTTCTGTGCCCTGTGTTTTGCAAGATGTTTTCTTAAAAGCTCCTCTATCTTAGTTATTGCCTTACCCATAATTCTTACAGGGTGAGGAACCCATGCCGGATCTCCGATGCATAAGTCCAGTGTAAATGCGAGCATCAATAATGCATAAGGTTTTGAGAGTTGGAAATAAATATCCTGAACAGTCTCAGCCATATCAGTCATTTATCAATCCCTCTATAAATTTCATATCCATGTTTTCCTTTAAGATTTTTGCCCATGCATTGAGGGCATCATCCCTTGAATTTGAATAATCCACTATACCTTCTATCGGTTTTAACCCCTTTTTAACCCGTAGAGAATTTATAAGACTGCGCCTGAATTGGTCGTTATCAAAGATCCCGTGGATATATGTCCCCCAGACATTGCCTTTTGCCGAACCGTCTAAGACAGGTGCAAGGTGTGAGGCGCGAGGCGCGAGACGAAATAATCTAAATAAACCAACATCACCCTTACTAACTCCCATATGGATTTCATAGCCCCGCAGGAAGTTCGGAGTTCGGGGTTCGGAGTTCAGAGAAAATAGGTCAGGCATCTTGCCTGACACTATCTGAGCTTCTACCTGTGATGTCAACTTTGTTTTTTCAATCGTTGTTTCTATATCAAGAAGTCCGAATCCTTTTACCTCTTTATGACTGCTTTCCATGCCAAGCGGATCGAATATCTTTTCTCCGAGCATCTGGTAGCCGCCGCAGATACCGATAAGCGGGATGCCTTTTTTTACCGCTCTTTTTACAATCTCCTCAATGCCGTTTTCCTTCAGCAATAAAAGATCCTTTACGGTATTCTTTGAGCCAGGAATGATAATAAGGTCAGCATTTTCAATGTCTGCATCTCGCAGGGAATAAATCAATTCAACATCCGGTTCGTATAAGAAAGGGGCAAAGTCTGTAAAGTTGGCAATATATCTTAATCGGAGGACTACGATTTTAAAGTGTCGGGTGACGGATGAAGAGCGATGAGTGAAATAACTTGACCTTTCTAATGAAATTCCGTCCTCTTCGTGAAGCCTCAGGTTACCAAGATACGGGATTACGCAGATAACATGCCTGCCTGTTTTCTCGTATATCATTTTAAGTCCCGGGTTAAGAATGGACATATCCCCTCTAAACTTATTGATAATGAATGCCTTTATATAATCAGCATCACATAAACTATTTGCAGCTTGTAAGCCCCCCTTACCCTCTTTTTCCGCACTCAGGCGGATTCGCCGAGGCGAAAGAAAAGAGGAGGAGGGGTGATCTGGACTATTTTTTAAGAGCTCTATAGTCCCGTAAAGGGATGCAAAGACTCCGCCTCTGTCGATATCGCCAACAAGAATGACAGGTGCACCTGTGTAGCGGGCAACTCTCATGTTTACTATTTCAGCATCCCGGAGATTGATCTCTGCCGGACTCCCTGCACCCTCAATCACAATAAGGTTATATTTCTTTGATAATCTTTCATATGCCTGGGTTACGGCCACCCATGCCTCTTTCTTGAATTCGTAGTACTCCTGTGCCTTCATATTGGAATGGACCTTCCCATTAATAATCACCTGACAGCCTGCCTCGCCTGATGCCTTAAGGAGTATCGGGTTCATATCCACAGATGGCTCAATCCCTGCTGCCTCTGCCTGAAGTGCCTGGGCACGGCCTATCTCACCACCCTCTTTTGTTATAAAAGAGTTAAGGGCCATATTCTGTGCCTTGAAAGGTGCAACATTAATTCCGATGTCCCTGAATATTCTGCAGAGACCTGATACAATAAGGCTCTTTCCAACTCCCGAGCCAGTTCCCTGTATCATTAATGCTTTAGCCATTAGTTATTCCATTTATTAATTTCACCACCGGGTATTTATCCCAAAACTCGATGATATTTAATGCTCCATAATCCTGTTCAATCCTGAAAATGTTTTCCAAGGGTATTCCAAGGATGTGGCAGAGGACTATCCTGTTCACTCCTCCATGAGCTACTATGGCTATTCGCTCTTCATTGTGATTTCCTATAATATTTTCAAAGGCATTTATAACCCTTTCTCTCACTTCCAGAGTGCTTTCACCACCCATGGGGCTGTATTTCAAGGGATTGCCGGCCCATGACTCAAATTCTCCGGGATATTTTTCTCTTATTTCATCAAAGCTCATGCCTTCCCAGATGCCAAAATTGCGTTCTCTCAAAGAGGGAGATATGATGGGATTAAGGGAATGGGGACTTGCAATAAGCTCAGCGCTCTTTATTGCCCTTTTTAAATCAGAGCAGTAGACTGCTTTCAGTAATCCCCCCTCTTTTAAATTCCCCCCTCCCCCCTTTTCTTTCGCCTCGGCGAATCCGCCTGAGTGCGGAAAAGGAGGGTTAGTGGGGATTACTGAAGTGGCAGCGGGATTAGACCGCTTTGAACCATAAAAAGTTGAACTATTTTGAAATAATTCAAGTATATATTCCGAGACCCGTTCCATCTGTTTCATGCCTTTTTCTGAAAGCGGCACATCAATCGTCCCTTTATATCTTTTTACTTCCCCACCTTCTGTCTCGCCGTGTCTTATTAAATAAAGTGTTGTAACAATATTGATGTGGCCATCAAA
>CAZLFE010000176.1:0-3472 GCA_964558725.1 uncultured Nitrospiraceae bacterium
AAGGGATTCATAATATTCTGTATTAATTTCTTCTGGTAATCATTAGAAATCTAAACCACAGGAATTGTTTATTAGTAGGTGAACTCGTTAAACCGCGCCAGGGTGTTACTCCGTCTCGGTATATTTTTCCCGGAAACGAGTAGTTCTTTTCATATTCAATGCCTTTCCAGCTTTTGGCGATGCATCATCCAAATGGAAAGTCACGCCACTAATCTTCTGAGTTTTGTTTAGTAGAATGGGAACTGAACAGATATCGGGTCAAGGGAGATTTTAAGAATCACAAATACCCCATATTCTTTCAAGAACACCCTGTGTATTCTCAAATACCTCTTTGTCTGACTCTTGTTGTAACGTAGCATCTTTCCTTTTAAATCCCCCCTCACCCCCTTTTCCAAAGTGGGGTTTTATCCACACAATTCCCTGAAGAGTCCATATTTTTTATGTCCAATTATTGACAGCCAATCACCCTCCCCTCAATGCCCTGTCATCAAGGGAGGAGAATGTAATCCCTCCTTACTCTTCCCCTTATCTGAGGAGAGGCTGGTTGCGTTAATTCCTCTCTCCTAATGGGAGAGGAAGAGGAAACAGGATCTAAGAAGACAGTATTGACATCGTAAAATACTCCTTCATATACTTTTATAAAGTATGAGTATACGCAAACCCGAACATATAGAGTTCAATGAGCTGTTTCAAAGAGGTCTTGACCGGATGGAGAATACATCCGGACATGTGTTCATTACTGGTAAGGCAGGAACTGGCAAGTCTACCCTCCTTGATTATTTCCGAAACCATACGAGGAAAAAGCTTGCTGTGCTGGCGCCTACGGGGGTGTCTGCACTGAATGTAAGAGGACAGACTATACATTCTTTTTTTGGGTTCAAGCCCAATGTTACCCTGAAATCAATTAAAAAAATCAAGGGAAGAGGCAAGAATATCTACAAAGAACTGGATGCCATTGTCATTGACGAAGCATCAATGGTTCGCGCAGATTTGCTGGACTGTATAGATAGATTCCTGAGGTTAAATGCCAGAAGTAAGAAGCCTTTCGGAGGAGTCCAGGTGATCTTTATTGGCGACCTTTATCAACTTCCGCCTGTGGTTACCAGCAGCGAAAAAGAGTTCTTCAATACCCATTATCAAACCCCCTATTTCTTTGATGCCATAGTTATGAAAGAGCTTGATATGGAATTTATCGAACTTGAAAAGATATACCGCCAGAAGGATGAAGATTTTATTGCAACTCTCAACGCAATACGCAACAATTCAGTCACTGAGGGACAACTAACTACCCTGAATCAACGATATAATCCAGAATTTATTCCTGACCCGAAGGATTTCTACATCTGGCTTACCTCTCTTAACAGCGCTGCAGAAAAAATCAACAGGGAGCATCTTTCCAGGATTGTCTTTCCTCTGATTACTTATCAGGGAACCATACATGGTGACTTTAAGCAGGATTCTCTTCCAACACAGATTGACCTTCAGGTCAAGAAAGATGCGCAGGTTATGCTTCTGAACAATGATTCCCTTTCCCGGTGGGTGAACGGGAGCATCGGAAAGATCGTGGATATTGTGAAGCAGAAAGGGGAGAATGATGTCATTGTTGTTGAATTGGTAACCGGAGAGATTGTAGATGTCCTGCCCTACAGGTGGGAATTATTTAACTACTATTTCGATAAAAGCAAAAACAGCATCGAGTCTGAGGTTGTCGGCTCATTTACCCAGTATCCCCTGAAACTTGCATGGGCAGTAACCATCCACAAGTCACAGGGTAAGACCTTTGATAAGGTGGTGATTGACGTTGGAAGAGGAACATTTGCGAGTGGCCAGGTCTATGTAGCTCTGAGCAGGTGCACGTGCCTTGATGGCATAGTGCTTAAAAAGCCAATTGAGAAAAGGCACATATTCATGGACTGGAGAGTGGTGAAGTTTATGACACAATTCCAATATAAGCTTTCTGAAAACCGCTGTCCCATTGAGGAAAAGATCCATTTGATAAAGAGCGCCATTGAGAACCAGAGCAAGATCGAAATACTCTATCTCAAAAATAATGATGTTAAATCCAGAAGGGTAATTACTCCTGCATTTGTCGGTAAAATGGAATATAGCGGCAAAACCTATCTTGGTATGGAGGCATTCTGCCATCTGAGAAACGAAAAAAGAATCTTCCGCCTCGACCGGATTCTGGAGATCAGTGAGGAGTAGCGGAAGCCCTTCTTCATAGAATTATTTCCCAAGGACACGAAAACAAAAAGTAGAGAAGGTCGCAATCCTGACATTCTGTACATCTCTTGTATTTATTAAATCTTACTTCTTCTTCCATAATTTTAAAAACTCATCAGGGCTCAATATCTTCAAGCCTCTTACTGACTTAACCTTAAAATGCCGTTTATTACCGGTAACCAGTGCGTCTGCTTTTCCGCTCACTGCTACTTCTAAAAAAGGAATATCACCTTTATCCAAAAAAGGTTCATTACTGATGGTTGAGGTAATTCTAAGTCCTTCTGTCTCAATATATTCCAATAATGTATCAACATCATTTTCTGCAAAACCAAACTTTTTCCTTAAAAGAACTTCTCGATACTCTGTAAGAATTCTGTCGTCATAAAGCAGCTTAAGGTCTCCGCTAATAACCAAATCGAGGATTCTGGCTGCATTTCCAAACGGCGTGATAAGCGCCGATACAACAACATTCGTATCGAGAACTATAAACAATTACCCTCTTGCCTTTCGTACGGCTTTAATTTCAGCTTCTATTTCCTCTTTCAGTATGCTGGATAATCCCCTTTTAACTGCTGTTTTCCTCATTTTTGACACGGCAAGTTCCGCCTTTGTACGGCGGAATATCTTAAGCGTCTCGTCAAAATTTACATCACTTATGCCTGTCAGCATGGCTATCGGTTTGCCGTTTGAAGTGATGATAACCTCTTCGTCCTTTTCAAGATTTTTCCATACCTCACCCGGCCTTATCCTGAAATCCCTTACAGTTACAAATTTCATCTCTATTACCTCCGTTTACTAATCGTCCTACAATAAGTCTACAATTCAGATAACATCTTGTCAACCCTTAACTTCCATCGCTGCTCAGCCAAGAGGGATTGGTTGGTTAGGATGAGAGAGATAAATGGGAAGTAGTAAGTTTCAATCCTTGTTTTCATGGAAGCTGTCTTTATACCAAAACTATGGCAGACAAGGCAAACTCCTTACAAGCTAGTTTCAATCCTTGTTTTCATGGAAGCTGTCTTTATACAGGACAGACAGAAGTCCTTCCTGATGACATAACAGATAGTTTCAATCCTTGTTTTCATGGAAGCTGTCTTTATACCCGAAAACCAATTCGAGTAAGTCTTTACACAAGCATATGTTTCAATCCTTGTTTTCATGGAAGCTGTCTTTATACTCATCAGGTGCGTGATAACGTAAGTGTAGACATTAGTTTCAATCCTTGTTTTCATGGAAGCTGTCTTTATAC
>CAZLFE010000177.1:0-3434 GCA_964558725.1 uncultured Nitrospiraceae bacterium
TCGCGCATCATGAGTAAGCCGCTGCCCAGTGCGGAGACGTTCCCAAGGTTACCGCCGGGGATGATGATCACGTCAGGCGTCTGCCAATCGAATTGCTGGACGATCTCGATGCCGACGGTTTTCTGACCCTCAATGCGTAATGAGTTCATCGAATTGGCCAGGTAGATAGTCTCATCCTTGGTGATTTCTTGCACGACGCGCATGCAGCCATCGAAGTCTGTGTCCAGAGACAATACCAGTGCACCGTTAGCGATCGGCTGGACAAGCTGCGCGATAGAAATTTTGCCCTTAGGCAGCAACACGATGGACTGGATGCCAGCAGCAGCACAGTAAACCGCCAGCGCGGCTGAGGTGTCGCCGGTTGAGGCACAGGCTACCGCCTTGATCGGCGCGCCTTCGCTAATCATTTGCTTGACCTGCGACACGAGCACTGTCATGCCGAGGTCTTTGAACGAGCCGCTGTGAGAGTTGCCGCATAGTTTAATCCAGAGATTCTCCAGGCCAAGTATTTTGCCGAACCGCTCAGCCCAGAAAAGGTTGGTACCGCCCTCGTAGAGCGAGACGATGTTGTTGTTGTCAATCTGGGGCAGAACCCATTCCTTTTTACCCCAAACGCCGGAGCCATAGGGCCACTCCGTGGACTTATAGCGGTCATCGAACAACCTCATCCATGTCTTGGCATCCCGGTTAGCGAGGGTGTGGAGATCATGCTGCACTTCCAGTAGCGAGCCGCATGCTTTGCAGCGATAGACGATCGAGTTGAGCGGATAAATCGCTCGGCACCGCTGGTTGATGCATTGAAACCAGGCTTGATATGACATAGGCACCATTCTCAATTATTGGCCGTCAAGGCCGGTATTGGTCGGTTGTAAATGCAAGAATATCATAATAATCTGCCAATGATCAATACAAAATTGTCTATTTTGTTGGGGCTGAATGAGTTGCGACAGAGGAGTTTTCAGCAAATACTCAAACCAAAAAGGAAGAATCACTTCTGTTTGTAGGATAAACTCTAATACAGGAATAAGTGAATGTCCTACAAAAAAATCAGATTCATGCTGGATAATATCAATTGTGTTTATCTCTGTTTTCAGTTCATGCCCGGGTATTAAAAGATTATATAAAACCATGAAGAACACATCTGTCAAAGTCTTTTCCGAGAGGATCCCCAAAAAGTTCGGCCCTGTATCTACATCCTCCCCTGCAGGATTCGATATATTCACAATCGCATTTAAGCTCATCAAGCCTGATAGGTTTGATCCTCTGCCAGCATACCTTTAATCCCTCTTCCACTCTGCCGACAGCGCTATCAGCATAAAAAGTACATTTTGCAACCTTCCCATCCGCCATTACAGCCATTAAATGTAACCCACATGCAAAACCTGATGCTGCTGTGTGAATACCCCCACCAAACCCATATCTGAGATACCTTCCGCCTTCATCATGCCTTATCTGAAATTCCACATTTTTCTCTAACCTTCCCGTTACACAGGGAACATCGACAGTCCATTCCTTTATATCCATATCCTTAAAAATTCTTTCCATTTCTTCAAAGTCTCCGAGATTTCCTGGATGAACCATTGTTGCAATTGAGACATGAAAACCATGATCAAGTGAAAGGGTGATAGCCTTCATTGCCGATCTGAAAGTGCCCTTTCCCCTCAGAGAGTCATGAGCATCTTCAAGACCATCTATGCTGATCTGGATTTCATCAACATTGAGTTTTTTTATTCTTTCTTCATCCAATAAGAGACCATTTGTGAACAAAACCTTCCTTATAAAGAATTGAGGAAGCATTTCGTTTATTACTCCAAATTTGCTATGGAGTAAAGGCTCTCCCCCGGTAATGAGTATCCTTAATCCCTGTATTCGTTCAAATTCCTTTAAAATTATTCTTATCTGTATTTCTGAAAGCTCGTTTAGGCCTCTATCCCCTATATAACAGTGTCTGCATGTGAGATTACATTTGTCCGTGATTTGTAATTCGAGGTACCTCAAGGAAGGATCAGGAGACTTTATCAGAAAGGGTTGTTTTATTGGAACTCTCTTTTTTGTCAAGATGCCTTCTTTGAGACAATAATCAAAGAAATTATTCTTCTGAGGGCTACATCCAGATTCGGAACAGTCTTTCAGAAATTCAAAAGAGTCTCTATCGAGCTCATAAAGCTCATCATTTTTGATATGATAAAGACAAGGAGTTTCAAGCCATTTCAGGACAGCGTCTTGAGAGAGAAAATATTTCATAAGATATATTTATTATACAACAGGATTATTGCTGTACCATGAAAGAGTTGATCTTGGAAAAAAGACTTTGCAATATTTTTTGCCCCTATTATAAACCTTCAAAAGATAATGCACTTTTTTGTAGAGGTTTTTCTGTCGTTGAGAAATTGTTACAAGAGGGAAAGAAGATTAACTTCCTAAAGTCTGAGGGGGTTCTTGATAGAGCAACTGAAGAAATGCTTGTGCAAAACATGTGCATCACCTGTCCTTTTTATGATGAAGATTGTGATTTCATCCGGCATAGAAAGGATTTTCCGCCATGTGGTGGTTTTATTTTGTTGGGACAGCTCCTTGAATCAGATAGCATAATTATTGATGACATTATCAGAAATATCAATTCATGAAGTCTTTTCTAAATTTTTATTCAGACAGAATATGGTATTGTCACTCATTCTCGGTCGTATCGACCTCCGAGGCTTTTGCCTCTTTATTCATCTAAGACGGACAGTATGACTATCGGCAAAAGAAACCGTTCCAAAACCATATTCTGTCTGGTAAGAGATTAATCATTATGTTAATCTTTGAGTGACCTTAAGGCCAAACAAATAAAGAAAAACCACAAGAAGGAGGTAGGTATGGATTGATTCAGGCAATAAAGGAGAGACGTTCAATTAATTTCTTCGAAGCCGGCAGAGAAATCCCGGATGACAAACTTATGGAACTCCTCAAGATTGCAAATCTCTCTCCCTCCTCTTTCAATCTCCAACCGTGGAGGGTAATAGTGGTCAGAGATCCAGAGAGAAAAAAGGTATTACGGCAGTGTGCTTTCAACCAACCGAAGGTTGAAGAGGCTTCCACAGTTCTGATTATGATTGCAGACCCCGGAGGAGTTGAAGAAAATTTGGAAAGGGTGCTGGATAGCTGGCAGAAATTGGGATATATTAAATCCGATATCAGGAAAACATATACAGAAATGGCAAAAAACCTCTACGAATCTGAAGACAGCCTGAAAAGGAAGATCTTTGCAGTTAAAAATACCGCTCTGTTTGCTATGAACCTGATGATTGCTGCAAAAGGTCTTGGCCTTGAGACACATCCCATGGATGGATTTGATGAAGAATGTATCAAAAAGGAGTTTCATATTCCTGATGACAAAATAATACCTATGCTCGTAGCTGTTGGTTATCTGAGGTCCGGCATTACCTTACTTC
>CAZLFE010000178.1:0-3353 GCA_964558725.1 uncultured Nitrospiraceae bacterium
CTCGGTTTTGTCAATAAGGACCTCATAGCAAAGGAATTTGTTGAAGTCCTCTCTGCCCTCCCCCCTGGCCTATTTCGGATTCGATATTCGTCAACTATTTCGTCAACTATTTATTCAACACAAAATAGCCTGCAAAGGCTTTACTGAAGCCATATTCCGCAATTATTGACTTCTCTTTTAGAGGTTTTGTGGCAACTAATGTAAGTTGCAAGAAAGCTTGATAAAAAAGGATATAAAACATATATTACCCTCCCAGGATCAAAAAAGCAGGAAAACTATATAAGGTGTGGATAGGCATATTCTATGAAAGTGAAAAGGCTAACATTCTATCTGAGAAAATTAAAAATAGCGAGGGTCTTCAGACATTTATCATCTCATTGCAACCTTAATATAGCTAATCTTTTGTTTTTTGCTTCCTTTCTACCAGAAATCGCTGTGTGTTAAGGTGCCTAATCAGACTTAATTATCACAATTTTATATCCTTCATCTGCAAGAGTCTTAGCACGATGGTATGCCTCATCCTTTGTTTGGTATTTACCAATCCTGACCCTATAATATCTGCTGCCATCAATATCTACCTCATTGATATACACTTCGCTATATCTGTCCTCAAGTTCTATTTTAAGGCGTGTAGCATTACTAAGTTCTTTGAATGAACCGATCTATATGGTTAACGATTATAGAAGACTTGTCTGCCTTTTCTCACCACCCTTTGAAGTCCGGTTAGTTTTTTTATTGGCGATGAAATTGGCTGTAACAGTCGTGGGTGCATTTATTGTTAATATACATTTTCCATTACCTACACACCCACCACCTGACCATCCAGCAAATGTCGAGCCTTTACCAGGTGAAGCTGTAAGTGTGGCTACTATGCCTGTGTTATATGTCCCTGTACAATCAGAACCGCAATTTATGCCTGCCGGAGAAGAGGTTACTGTCCCTGCACCTGTTCCCCCTTTGTTTACGGTAAGAGTACATTGTGGAAGAGTTGATGTTGTTTTACTCACCTCATTGGAATATTTACTTTCATTTCCTGCTGTATCATATGCAGTAGTAGCAAAATAGTAAGTAAGCCCCTCAGTCAGGTTGTCAACAGTATAGGTTGTTACATTTCCTACATTGATGTTCTGGGAATAATTACCCGAGGAAGCGCCATAATAGATTTTGAATCCAGCAAGGTCTGTAAGGGGAGTACCATCAGCATTAGTGGTAGGTGCATCCCAGGCAAGTGTGGCAATACTTGAAAAGGCAGAAGAGACATTCCAAGAAATAATTATGATGAACAATACATAAGGTAAAAAAATATTTAGCTTAGGCACCACATCAGCAAGTAAGCAAAGGATATGCCGAAAAGAACAATTTTAAATAACTATTTGATATTAAAGAAAATTTAAGATTAAAAAGCTTTTTGGGTACTGCTTGTGTAAATATACTTGTATGAAATTACATACACTATAAACAGTTAATTTTTTTTGCCGGACGTGTTTAAGCTTATTTAATCAACAAAAAACAATACGTACGATATTTCATACGTAATTGTGAAAAGTTAACAACAGAGGGGCTGGGATTATTCTCAGCTCTCTTTTTATTTTTACTTTAATCCGTAATCGTTAAATTCTTACCGAAGCTCTTCGGTGCGGACTCGTAGGTGAAATCCTCAAAATGAATTTTTAAACCAAGCAGTGTCTATCAGGTTAAATTTCAGCAATTTCAACAAAACTCATTTCATATTAGACAAAGGAAGTAAATGTTAACCCCCTCATCTTTACTTTAGAAAAAATGGGATATGGGGTGTCTAAAAAATATGAATTCTTTTTTTGCCACTGTATAGTTTTTGTATACCTGACAAGAGAAAAAGAGGGGATAACACCATAAGAGATGCTATACCTCAAATCTGAGTTTTTCAAGCAACGTCAATCATTGGATAACAACGGAGAAAACGCAAGATCGGCTTGAAAATACATGGCATTCAAGAGGTCGTCGGTTCGATCCCGATCAGCTCCACTTATATCTAAACGTCTTGTAATGTTCTGTAGGTGGGTTCTTAATGTCTCATTAATGGGTATTTCTCTCTTTTCACAATTCTTTGTTTTATCTAACAAGATAAACCCATGTTTGAGGTCTACATTATCCATTTAAGAGACAGTATTTCACCTTTACGCATTCCTGTGATGAAAATAGTTTATATTGTAAGGGGTTCCTTGTCCATGGCTGTTTTGAAAGATTTTAAGAATAGTTTATCCAGTCGTTTATCGCTGGATTTGTGTATTTGTTTATTGATTTAATGAGAACATATATAAGTCGAAGCAAAAAGGGAGTGAATTAGATAAGGGTTAAAAGTGGAGATCTCTATGTCTTAGCAGGATCTCCACCTTTACTTTTCATTATTAATGCTTTATATACTTCTGCCCTTCTCCTTTAATGAAATCAATGAGTTTCTGGACATTTGGAGATGGTTTGCCTATGGTAATCAGAGTAATTGGCCTTTCTATCTCTGGTGTTTCAGGAGACTTTACAGTACGGGTTACTATTGCCAAAGGGCCAAGACCGATTGCCCCTGGCTTTGATGCTATCATCTCTCTTGCATCTACAGAAGTGGCTACTTCGATAACATTTCTTGTCAGTGGCTCGCTATCAAGTATGGTTTTAGTAAATAAGTAGTTGCCTCCAAGAAATTTAGTCCATACTACAATAATTGGCATATCCTTGCCGCCTACATCTTTCCAATTAGTAATCTTTCCAGTGAATATGCCCTTCAATTGTTCCTTTGTTAGCTTTGAAGCAGGATTGTCTTTTTGTATTAAGACCTTTATTTTGTCTTTTCCCACAATTACATGATGAAGAACGGATGGATCTTTCACGCCTGCTTTCTCTACTTCCATAAGATTCATCCAGTCTTCAAAACTGAGACCTCCTAATGCTGCATCAACTTTGCCCTTTTCTAGTTCCATAAGTGCAACTTTTGGACCATAAGGTATAAAGTAGAGCCATATTTTTGTACCCTTTTCAAAGGGTCCTTTTATCGGCTTCAAAATATTTTCTGTAGGCGCCTGCCCAGCTCCCAGTATGAGTATTTCTTCTGCAAAGACACTAAGACCGGTCATGAGAAAGATGATTATCATCGTTAAACTAATTAAAAACCTTTTCATATTATCCCTCCTTTAGAAGATATTTAGATCAATTACAATATTATTTTATTAAAAGACATTGTTAAAAATTATCAAATAATCTGGGGATTTTGTCAATAGGCGTGTTAAAGCTAATTAGGCAGCCTTCCTTTCTATCTATTAAATAGGCATTCAAGAGGTTGAGGGTTCGATCCTCTACGAGCTGTAGGCTCTATGAGTTGTAGA
>CAZLFE010000179.1:0-3343 GCA_964558725.1 uncultured Nitrospiraceae bacterium
AAAAATAAATACTCTTCAAGGGAGACTTGCAATTGCAAGAAGTTTCAAAATTGTCAAAATTGTCTTGAAATTTTTTTTTTGAATTTTTAAAATAAGTCATTAAAAGGTAACCGTTTGCCTACATAGTTAAAATGAGTAAGATATCATCTGGAATAAATGACCTTGACGACCTGATGGACTCACTTTATTCTGGTGACAATCTTGTCTGGGAAGTAGAGGCGGGCACTTCATATGAGATATTCGTGCACAATTTCATGAGACAATCTTTTGCTGATCATCAGAATGTCATTTATGCAAGTTTCAATAAATCCCCTCAGAGCATTCTCCCACAGATAGGCGAAGTTCCCTATCGAGAGGGCTTCGTACTACTTGACTGTTTCACTTCAGGGAAGGGCAAAAATGACAGGGCTTTTATGAAGTTCTATGAAAATTACTCAGGTACGAATGTCATGAAAGTTGATAAGCCCGGCGACATTGCACATTTTACAACTGTCCTGAACTCCTTGGAGGAGAGATTTCTAACATCAAGATATATTTTCGATAGCCTCACTGGTATGCAGGATCTTTGGGGAGATGAAAGCAGTACCTATAAATTCTTTACATATCTCTGCCCACGCCTCTACGACCTTGGCACTGTTGCATACTGGATTCTTGAAAAAGAAGCTCACAGTGATGCATTCAAGGCTAATCTCAGGCATATTACACAGGTGGTTCTGGAACTGTATAGGAGAAAGGAAAAACTCTGGATCAAGGCGTTAAAGCTTGAGGGAAGACCAGACAGAGAGGCTTTCAAACCTCATTCCTATGAAATCAGCGGCGGGACCATTTCGATAACATTTGTAAAAAAAGAGCCTGCCTTTGAGATCGGCAGCAAGATAAAGGAGTCGCGTATCAGGGTCAGCATGAGCCAGAAGGAACTCGCTGAAAAAGTTGACCTTACGCCGAGTTTTATCTCACAGATGGAGAGCAACCAGATAACTCCTTCGCTGCATTCTTTTATCCAGATCTGTAACGCACTTGGCGTTTCTTTGTCCGATATTTTGGAATCAAGAACTGATGAGGCAGAGTGGCTCATAAGAAAAGAGCAAATCTTTTCCCATCCCCTGATGCAGGAAAACGGCATGAAGAGCTTCAGCATTGTTCAAAGCGATGGCATGTCAGGGATGCTTATCGTTATCGAACCTTATGCAAAGGTAAAAAAACAGTTTATGCCCTCGGAAGGCAACAAACTGTTGCATATTTTAAAGGGTGATGTCTCTGTAATCATAAACGGTAAAGGTCAGACACTCAGGGCAGGTGACTCGGTTTACCTGAAGAAAGGTGTTGAGTCTTTATGGAAAAACGAAGGGGGTGATAGCGCAGAAATTCTCTTATTAGGCTCTTAAACGGGATCTCTCAAGGAGAGGCTTTCACGTTTATTGGAACGAAACGGATTTTTTTTGCTTATGTAGTTAAGTAATACTTAAGTCAAATAGTTCAATTATAATTATTAGTTAATTTAAGGAGGAAACAATGAACTACGGAAGACCAAATGCAAGCGCAGCAACGGGAACAAAAAACAGGGTATCAGACCCCACCCCTTATTCCGGTATCTGTTCGGTATGTCTGGATGGGTGTCCTGGAATATGCGAGGTGGGAAAATCTTCTTACAGGGGAAGGGAAGTGCTCTACCCGCAGCCCTTTGGAAAGGTCACGGCCGGGGCAACAAAGGCATATCCTGTAGATTATTCACATCTGAATATCCAGGGGACATGTGTAGGAGCGATCGGAATAGAAGCAGATTCTGACAAGGCATTATTTACCAATGTCTCCACTGAAGTCTCGATAGGGAATAAGCACAAGGTAAAACTGAAACTGCCAATATTTACAGGAGCATTGGGTTCAACAAATATCGCAAGGGACAATTGGGAAGGAATGGCTATCGGCGGTGCTATTTCAGGGATCATGGTGATTATTGGTGAAAATATTGTTGGAATGGATCCGGATGCAAAAATAAAGAATGGTAAAGTAACTAATTCTCCAGAACTTGCACGAAGGGTGAAGACCTTTAATGATTGGGCAGACGGTTATGGCGCAATCGTTCTTCAGCAGAATGTCGAAGATGGTCGGCTTGGCTCACCTGAATATGCGGTAGAGAAACTCGGCGTAGAGTGCCTTGAGATCAAGTGGGGACAGGGTGCAAAGAACATAGGAGGTGAGGTAAAACTTAAGACTCTTGAAAGGGCTATAGAATTGAAGAAAAGAGGCTACATTGTGCTGCCCGATCCTGAGGACCCGATTGTTCACAAGGCTTTTAAGGAGGGAGCATTCAAAGAATTCGAGAGACATTCAAGGCTCGGGATGGTCGACTACGAATCATTCATGAAGAGCGTTGAATATCTGAGAAAGATCGGGGCAAAGTTCATCTCCCTGAAGACGGGTGCATACAGGGCTTCTGACCTTGCACGGGCAATAAAATTTGCATCAGACGCTGAGATAGACCTGCTGACAATTGATGGTGCAGGTGGTGGAACGGGAATGAGCCCTTGGAGAATGATGAACGAGTGGGGTATACCGACAATTTATATCGAGTCACTCGCCTATAAATTTGCCAGTGAATTGATGGCGAAGGGTAACTATGTGCCAGATCTTGCAATCGCAGGAGGATTTTCACTCGAAGACCACATATTCAAGGCAATCGCCATGGGATCACCTTTTGTAAAGGCGGTATGTATGGGCCGCTCCACAATGATCCCTGCTATGGTAGGGAAAAATATTCAGAGGTGGATCGAGGAAGAGAAGATTCCTACTGAGATTAAAAAATATGGTGAGGCAATAGATACGATATTCGTTACTGCTGAGACTCTGAAGGCAAAATATGGAAAGAACTATGGGAAAATCCCTGCCGGAGCAATAGGCATGTATACATTCTGTGACAGGCTGAAATTGGGGCTTCAGCAGCTTATGGCAGGCGCGAGAAAATTTTCCATTCAGTATCTCGACCGTTCAGACCTTGTTGCACTCACCAGGGATGCTGCAGAAGTTACCGGGATACCGTATGTGATGGAGTCTGACATGGAAGAAGCAGAGAGGATTCTGGCAGGCATGACAGTATCTGCAGGGGTCTATGCGAAATAGTGAAAGATATTCGCTGGGGATGCGATTTTACAGCATCCCCACTTCTTACCATTCGGGAGGATGTGAATCGTTATGACAAAGACAATGCATGCAATCCTCAGTGTTCTTAACCAGCAACCTGACAAAATCATTGGTTCAAGAGAACTGTCCAGGCAGATGAAATTGCACGGAGTGGATCTCACTGAAAGAACTGTCAGGTATCACCTCAGGATACTCGATGAAAGAG
>CAZLFE010000180.1:0-3291 GCA_964558725.1 uncultured Nitrospiraceae bacterium
GATAAATGTCAAGGAGCCCTTATATAAGTTGATTTTTGCGACATTCCTCCATTTCATCTATTTAGCCCGTACCTTCCCTTCAGTGAAACATAAAGTACCTCACAGATGACTTTTTTTCTGATGTCCTTTTCACTTTTTTCAAGCAAAACAAGATTCTGAATTCCATACTCTATTAATGGTGCAATCAGCTTCCCTCCCATGGGGAGCTGTTTTATCAAGGGAGGGGGTATCTCGATGCAAGCAGCAGTGATACAGATCCTATCATAGGGTGACATCTCTGGATACCCGAGACCCCCGTCTCCTTTCACCAGTACGATGTCACTATAGCCTGCATTTTCGAGATTACTTTTAGCAAATTCGAAGGTCAACGGATCGATTTCAATGGATACAACCAGCCCATCTGGGCCAACGATTTCTCTTGCCAGCGCGGTGCCATATCCAGATCCGAGACCGACTTCGAGAAATTTATGACCTTTATCCAGTCCCAGAGGCTCATAAAAGAGAGGATAACTATGGGGGCATGAGATAGTAGCTTCTTTGCCAGGAAGTGGTAAGGGAACCTCAAGGTAAGCGTAGTCCTTGTAAAGAGGCGGTATAAAATCCTCCCTGGGAACTTTCAGCATTGCATTCTTTATGCGCTCTGACTTGAGGTATCCTTGGTTGATAAGCCATCTTACTTTCTTCTCTCTTTCTCTTCTAAATTCCTCTCTGCTTTTAGTAGTCTCTTTTGGTGGTGGTATTATCCAGCCTCGCATCATCTGCTATAAAACAACTTTTTCTAATCTTCTTATTTTTAGAAATACTAACATAGCAGGCTACGATTTTATTGAAATAATATTTACAAACTAAAAAAGGCTGGATTGTTGATATTCAATAAGGCATAAAGAGGCAGCTTTTTGTTCACCGTGGCCAGCGAAAGATCATCATCCTTTTTTCTCGCTTATCAAGTCTGGTAATGCCTTCTTCACGTGCTGCCTTCAAAGCCTCCTTATATTCATCATGGGTAATGCTGCGATCTAAAGGCGGGTATTTATAGGCATTGCCGCATGGTCGGTATTGATCCATTATATTCACATAGGTATTTGGTGAGATCTCTTTAGCTATAAAACGCATAATCTCTCTTGTCCCTGCTACTCCTCCTGGCATCACCAAGTGCCGCAAGAGAATTCCCCTGAGGGCAATGCCGTTTTTATCCAGGACAAGATCACCAACCTGACGATACATTTCTTTGAGAGCCTCTCTGGCCCTTTCAGGATAATCCGGTGCCTTTAAATACCTCTTAGCCATATCGGGATCCCAGAACTTAAAATCAGGCATATAGATATCAAAGATCCCTTCTAAGAGTTTTAGGCTTTCAACAGCATCGTAGCCACCAGTATTGTAAACGAGAGGTATATTCAAACCGTCCTCAATGGCAAAGGTCAGGGCATCCAGGATTTGAGGAACCACATGTGTTGGGGTAACAAAATTGATGTTATGGCATCCCTGCCTTTGGAGATGAAGCATCATATCAGCCAAGTTTTTAGAGCTAACTTCGCTTCCTTCACCCAGATGGCTGATTTCCCAGTTTTGGCAGAAAACACAGAGGAGATTGCAATTGGTCATAAAGATTGTTCCAGAACCATTTGTCCCCACTAATGGGTCCTCTTCTCCGAAATGAGGATTGAAGCTCGATACCATAGCTGACCGGCCAGTACGACAGATGCCTTTCTCATTTTCCAGCCTGTTGACTTTGCACTCACGAGGGCAGAGATGGCAACTTTCTAGTATTTTATACGCTTCCTTTACTCTTTCAACCAGCTTTCCCGTATGGTAAGCCTCTATGTAAGATGGAGTAAACAAAATTTCTTCTTTTATTTTACCTTTTTCTGTCCTTTTTACCACTGTTCCCAGTGAATGTTCTCATCCTTGAATTTGTCAGTAACGCGCCCTTTATCTTTCGGCACCCCATTATAACGTTCAACGGAATGAGGACTTCAGGGATATTCAATATTTTCCGTACATTTGCAATCCTCTCTTTATCTACATATACACGATCCCGATATAGTTTAGAGGTTAGCGTGGATCTTCCTCATCTCCTCCTCTTCTATGCCAAGACGATTCATCAGTTCGAGAACGCAGGCCTCAAAGAAGATGAGGGACGAAATCTCAAAAAGTGAGCCCAAAGGTGGAAGGGGAACGCCCATGAGCTCCCTCGTGGTGTAGCCACTCACCTCTCTCGGTATGGCCTCTGACGGGATCTGAACCACTACATCTGCAAACCTTGCGAGCTCTGATTTCGGATCCCATGTAATGGAAGCAACCTTGCCGCCAAGGGCCTTAGAGGCCTTTGCAGTCTCAACAACCCATGTGGTCTTTCCAGAACCTGAAACGCCAATTAAGGCGTCACCCCTTCTCATGGCAGGGGTAATAGTCTCGCCAACTATAAAGACCTTCTTTTTTAGGTGAACAAGGCGCATGCCGAATGCCTTTGCAACAAGGCCAGAACGGCCAGCGCCGATGATGTATATGCGTGGCGTTTTGATTATTAAGTTAATAAACTTATTAAACTCTTCAGGAGAAATATTGTCTGTAACCTCTTTTATCCTATTTAAGATAAAAGGATAATAGTTCATGTAAGCCTCCAGCTACCTATCGCCTCCTTAATTTTTTTTGCAGCCTCCTCTGGTTTTTCTGCCCTTGTAATGTATCCTCCAACTATGATGATTGAAGGCTTAAAGGGCATTATTAAGGGGATATCTTCAGGTCTTATTCCACCAGCAATGCAATAGGGGAGATTTATTTCACTTACGAAGGTCTCTAGTATTCCGAAAGGTTTTTTACCTCTCAGCTGTTCATCCAGACCTGTATGAATGCAGAAGAAGTCAGGAGAGAGATGCTTTATTTCTTTCGAACATAAAAGCCAGTTCCTTGAACCTATAAGGTCTATGACTACTTTCTTGTTCCTTCTTCTGGTTTCTTCGACAGCCTCTGAAATGGTTTCTACTGATGCCTGTGCACAGACACTTATCATGTCAGCTCCTGCCTCGAAGGCCATTCTTGCTTCCAGGGCGCCCGCATCCATTATCTTTAAATCTGCAAAGATCTGTTTTCTTTGAAAAATTATCTTAAGGGTTTCTACTACCCTGATGCCATCAGATTTAATAAGAGGTGTGCCTGCCTCGATTATGTCAACATAGTCCTGAATCACCGCAGCAACTTTAAGAGCCTCATTAGTATGTAGGAAATCAAGGGCTACCTGAAGAATGGCCATCTATGAAATCATAGCCATGTTGAGATTGATTGTCAAGG
>CAZLFE010000181.1:0-3213 GCA_964558725.1 uncultured Nitrospiraceae bacterium
CATGAAAGAGTAGTTGGCAGTTATTATAGCCTAAATTGAGCTATTTTGTAGCCTCACCCCCTCAAATTTTCGACCCCTTGAACCCACTGATGTATAATTAATTCATGAAAAGACTTAGGGATAATTTGGAAAGGGCGAAGAAAAAGTTACCATCCGAAAGAATTATTGTTCTTCTCATAATCCTCTCTGCTCTCATAGGAGTCCTCGGGAGCTTCACATACTGGGTTTTCTCTGATCTTCCAAAAATAAAGCATCTTGAGGAATATACTCCTATAGAGTCATCCAGGGTCTATTCGAGTGATGGAAAAGTCATTGCAGAACTCTATATCGAACGGAGGACATTTGTACCTTATTATCAGATGCCAGAACAGGTAAAAAGAGCCTTTATCTCTGTTGAAGACATCAGGTTTTATTATCATCCCGGTGTTGATCTCATTGGAGTAATGAGGGCACTGTGGCGTGACGTCAGGGCAGGAGGTATTGTCGAAGGAGGGAGCACTATTACACAACAGCTTGCAAGAATGCTCTTTTTAAAACCTGAAAGGTCTGTAAAGAGGAAATTAAAGGAAGCAGCGCTTTCTATCCTGATAGAAAAACACTATACAAAGGATGAAATCCTCGGCCTCTATTTAAATCAGACTTACTTTGGGACGAGGGCGTACGGTATAGAAGCTGCCTCGCAGACATATTTCGGGAAATCTGTTAGCGAGCTTACAATCGGAGAGGCAGCACTCCTTGCTTCTCTTCCTAAGGCACCTTCTCTTTACTCTCCCTTCAAAAATCCAGAAGGGGCAAGAGAAAGGCGTTCTGTTGTACTGAAGAAAATGTTGAGCCATGATTTTATTACCGGGAAGGAGTTTGAAAATGGCATGGCTGAACCTTTACCTAAAATACCACATATGAGAAGATACGAAGCGCCTTATTTCATAGAATTTATGCGTCAGAGGTTAGAACAAAAATATGGTCCTGAGATATACACTTCAGGATACAAAATCTACTCGGCCCTGGATTACAGGATGCAGAAGATAGCAGAAGAGGCGATAAGAAAAGGTATAGAAGCCATCGAGCAGAGGGTGGAGCCCGGAATTCAGGCATCACTTATTGCAATAGAGCTTCAGACGGGGCACATAAAGGCTATGGTAGGCGGGCTTGATTTCTGGAGGAATCAGTATAACAGGGCAACACAGGCAAAGAGACAACCAGGATCTGCATTTAAGCCCTTTGTTTATCTAACTGCCTTTGAGAACGGAATGCTATCGCAAGATAAGATTATTGATTCTCCAATATCTTTTAGAGGTGCACAGCATGGTAAGGTCTGGTCTCCCAAGAACTATGACGGAAAGTACTACGGGCTGGTTACCCTTAAAAGGGCGCTTGCTAAATCATTAAATGCTGCTACTGTCAGGCTTGCTGACAGGGTGGGCATGGAAAATGTCATAGAGACTGCTCGAAGGCTTGGTATAAAAGGTGATCTCCAGCCCTATATGCCAACAGCACTCGGTGCTTCAGACGTCACACTTATGGAATTGGTTTCAGCATACTCAACCTTTGCTACAGGAAGAAATATTGAGCCCCTCATATACGAGAAGATATTGAACAGGGATGGAGTAGTCATCGAAGAAACGAGGCCTAATGCAGAGGAGATAATCAATAGAAATGCTGTTGAGGAGATGAGGATAGCCCTCGATGCAGTCATTCAAGAAGGAACGGCCCGGAAGGCAAAAGAGGTCGGGAGGCCTGTTTATGGTAAGACGGGCACAACAAATGATTACACAGATGCATGGTTCATCGGCTTTGATGACAGCCTTGCTGTAGGTGTTTGGGTTGGCAGGGATGACCATGCGCCGATTGGTCAAGGGGAGACAGGTGCGAGGGCGGCACTCCCGATATGGATCGAATTTATGAAAACAGCGCCTCTACAAATTCCTCAGGATTGAAATCCCTCAGGTCATCTAAGCTTTCACCAATTCCTATAAGTCTCACGGGAATCCCGAAGTCCTTTTTTATCGCAAATACAATACCGCCTTTTGCAGTACCATCGAGCTTTGTGAGGGCAATTCCGGTCACTCCTATTGCCTGATTGAACATATCCGCCTGCCTCAGGGCATTCTGCCCTGTTGTTGCATCGACGACAAGAAGAATTTCCTGAGGTGCACCAGGCATCGCCTTTTCAATGACTCTCTTTACTTTTTTTAGTTCTTCCATGAGTGGGCTTTTTGTATGCAATCTGCCAGCAGTATCTATGATAACAACGTCTACTCCTCTCTGTTTTGCTGCTTCAATTGCATCAAAGGCAACTGCGGCAGGGTCTGAGCCACTCTGGTGTTTAACAAACTGTGCCTTTGCCCTATCTGCCCATATTTTGAGTTGCTCGATCCCGGCAGCCCTGAATGTATCTCCTGCTGCAAGCACAACAGAGAGGCCTTGAGAGTGGAATCTGCTTGCAAGCTTTCCAACGGTCGTTGTTTTACCCACTCCGTTAACACCAATAGCGAGTATCACAAAAGGACGATTTCCATAAACAACGAGAGGATGAGGCTGGCCGAGGATGGATACCATATCCTTCTTCAACAGTTCTTTGAGAGAATCTGCATCTTTTATCTCACCCTTCTTTGCCTTTTCCCTTATTGACGCCATAATTTCTCCGACAGCCTTTGTCCCTACATCAGCAGTGATCAGTATTTCCTCAAGTTCTTCCAGGGATTCTTCATCGATCTTGCGGCCTGTAAAGAGGGACTCGACTTTTTCTATTAGTCCCTTTCTCGTCTTTGTCAAACCCTCTTTCAGCCTTTCAAAAAATTTCATTCTTTCTCCTTGTAAAAATAGGTCTAGAACTATTGCTATTGAATTCGTTTTAAGTAATCTCCCCTTGTCCCTTTAAAAAAGAGGGGAATTTAAACGTTTGTCCCCCTTTTCTGAAGGGGTATAAAGGGGATTACCAATTTTGGTCGCCCTCCAATTTTAAATTTTCCGCAGGTATTAATCAACAATGAAAGGCAGCTAAATCAGGTAGGGAGCTTCCCTGCTGATCGCTGAAGCAGTTCAACCACTTCATCGTCTGAAACTTGGGTGAAATCAACATAATGAGCCCCAACTGCCATGAAATCGAGAGGAGTTTCTAAGCAGATGAATTCATCCACCATCTGCTGAAGCTCATCAGCTACTTCAGGAGGAGCAACAGGCAATGCAACGATTAACTTATTGAGTTTTTCC
>CAZLFE010000182.1:0-3188 GCA_964558725.1 uncultured Nitrospiraceae bacterium
TTTGCTATTGCCTCGAATAGATGTTCATTCTCGCGGAGTCTATCTACTGCATGCCCTTTAAGCAAAGATATAATTGCTTCCGTTGGATTTTTCAGGAAGAGAAGGACTTTAAGCATGAGACTGACCTCCTTTAAATTCAAAAATATAATACTATCTTATAAAATGCAAATAAAATATCAGTATATTTCTGATTTTATCGTCAGATTTTGGCTTTTTCTCATGTAGGTGTTTTTCTTACAAAATCTATGATGTGATCTGATTACAGTAGGGTAAACTTTTATTTCTATTCCTTAAAATAACTTCACAATTTCTTTTGCATTCTTTAGTCGCCTTCTCCCAATGCCTTTCGAATAGTGGTTAAAAGTTTACCATTCTCTACAGGCTTCTGGAGAAAAGCCACTGCACCAGCTTTCAGTGCCCGCTCCCTGTTGGTCTGGGGATCCCAAGCGGTCAAAATGATAATGGGAATACCTGCGACCGGCATGAGCGATTTCAATCAATAAGTTAGCTAATTACCTCTCCTGATACCTTCCTCTTTATTGTTTTTGAATTAACTTCTTATCTACTCTTAATGTCAATTGAAATCCTAAATATTGACATAAAATGTCATCAAAAAAGTTCTATTTTCGGCTGACGATATTCTTATTTTCATGTTTTTACATATAATAACCGGTAGCTCTATCATAAGCTCATAATATTTGTCAAAAAGATTGTCATGATAGTTTGTGCTATAATTTGTAATCGCTTGGTAAATTATAATATTATGTGGTTGGTAGGGCTGAAGATATATCGAAATTAATAATGAGATAAAGAGATAGAGAAGAACTAAAATATCAAAAGCCATGCAATCTAAACTTGCTATTGCTGTTACCCTGTGGGGATGGCTTCTTTTCGCAGCTTGGCTGTCTTATGATTATGTTGAATACGGAAATAGGGTATTTATACATATTTTCCAAAAACCTCCTATTTATACGGAAGCCGTTTTTTATGTCCTGATTATCCTTGTCCCCTTTGTCTACACTGTCCTTGGTTATATAGTAAATGAAAGGTTAAAGCTCCTTAAAAAGCTTGGGGAATACGAAAAATACCGTACTCTTGCTCTTGTTGATGAACACACAAACCTGTTAAACCGCAAGGGATTTTCTTTTTTAGCAGAACAGCAGTTAAGGATAGCAGACCGAAATAAGAAAGGGATGTTGCTGGTTTCTGTAGACTTGGATGATTTAAAACAGATGAATGATACTTTTGGGCATAAAGCAGGTGACATGGCCTTGATTGAAGTAACTAATATCATTAAGGGAACTTTTCGCAAGTCTGACATAATTGCTCGCATAGGTGGAGATGAGTTTGTAATTCTTGCAATAGATGCCTCCTGGGCGGTTGCCGAGATACTTGCTTTTCGTTTGCAAGAAAACCTTCAAAGCCATAACACAAAAACAACGCGTCCGTACAAACTTTCTTTCAGTATTGGTTTTTCGTATTATGACCCTGGGAACCCCTGTTCTCTTGAAGAACTAATTGAAAGGGCAGACACATATATGCATGAAGTGAAACGAGGCAGGCAAATAAAAGATATTTTAGGCATAGATTAGTCTTTTTAGAAAAAGTGAAAAAATATTTTGACGATTTTTTATTTGAAATAGTCTAATAAGATGGATATTCTTGGATTTGCTTTTGTAGTGAGTTAAAATTTGGTTTGGTGAAATTAAATGAGTGATCATGAAGAGCTTTTAGAGGTTGTAAACCACAAAGGTGAGGTTATTAGCATTTTACCAAGAGCCCATATCCATGGTAACCCTTCCATGGTTCACAGAGTTGTTCATATTCTTGTATTCAATACAAAAGGAGATCTCCTGCTTCAGAAGCGTTCCATGAGTAAGGATGTTGCACCTGGGAAGTGGGATACATCTGTAGGCGGACATCTCAACCCTGGAGAAGACCCCCTGAGCGCGGCAAGGCGAGAAATGAAAGAAGAACTTGGTATCTCCCTTGGAGAACCAAAATTCCTCTACACGTATATGCATACAAATTCCTATGAGACTGAGCTTGTCTATACTTATTCATGCCTCTATGAAGGTAAAATATGTTTCAATCCTGAGGAGATCGATGAAGTCAAATTCTGGAGTCTTGCGGAGATACATGAGCATATGGGCAAGAAGATCCTGAGTGATAACTTTGAACATGAACTCTTGAATTATATGCAGATAGTGGAAAACAAAGAGTTATGAAGAGAGACCGGAATGAAGATTGAGCATTATTCCTTTGGCAGAATTACGATTGAGGGAAAGACTTACACCTCTGATGTTATTATCTATCCAGATAAGGTTGATTCTTCATGGTGGAGAAAGGAAGGGCACTCTCTTCATATCGTTGACCTCAAAGATGTTATACCTGTAAAGCCTGAAATCCTTATCGTAGGGACGGGTCAATCAGGTGTAATGATAGTTCCAGAGGAAACGCTATCATATCTTAAAGCACAGGATATCGAGGTGTATGTTGCACGCACAGAGAAGGCAGTTGAACTTTTCAACAAACTCCGGAAAGATAAGAAAACAGTTGCTGCTTTACATCTAACCTGTTGATAACCCTCTCTTTATCTTCTTCGAGATAAAATCTGCCCTCCTCAGGGGTTCCGGAATTCTATACTTTCTAATGCAGCCGAGCACAATATCGAGAGAGCCTCTCAGGTCGATCCTATTTCCTGATGACACAAAAAGGGGCCTGACATTATCTTTGGTTCTCAGAACTGAGCCAACGATTTTCCCATTATACCTTAGAAAAGACCAGGTTCCCTTTTTAGGACCTGGCTCTCTAAATTCACCAATCAGTCTTGATTTTGCACATCCTATTGTCGGTAGATCAAGGAGCACCCCTATATGCGATGCAATCCCTAATCCTCGTGGGTGAGCAATCCCCTGACCATCAAAGATTATTACATCTGGTTTTGTCTTTAAGCCTTTAATGGCCTTGATAATTGCAGGCCCTTCCCTGAAAGATAAAAACCCCGGTATATAGGGGAACAAGACTTCTGTAACAGCATATACCTCTTCTGTAAGAATGAGATCAGGGTACTTATAAAGACATGCTACTCCGATGACCTTATCATGGAGAAATGCTGCATCAACACCTGCGATATATTTTGGGCTTTTCTTAAGGGGAGTAATCTTTACCTTGTCTTTTAAAATCTC
>CAZLFE010000183.1:0-3055 GCA_964558725.1 uncultured Nitrospiraceae bacterium
GAAAAAAGGCATGTTCCCTTCGGGGAAAAGATGCACAATGCCTGATTAGAACTCCGAGGGTAAAAATTCTTCCTGTAGTGTTGCATGGATAGCTTCTTTTTTATGGTTAACAGTTCACATAGAAAGAGAGATGCAGAGTCATTACAGGCACATCTTAATTTTCCAAAGAAGTTCGCACAAAATGTCATTTTTCTATGTAATGTGCTTTCCTTCCGAAACTATGGTCTATGGAGTTAATTGCTTTAACCAAGCGGAGTAAGTTTAATTGGGCGAATTAAGTATGATATCACCAAATAATATTAGCATGTGAAGGAAGATTTTAAAGCGCGCCCTCTCCTGATTCTAACACGGAGTAATTTGCCACGCTCCATATTTACATTATTGCAATAGATTCTAACTGTCAGATGATAAAGCAGTTGCCAAAAATGTTGTATTTATTTCAAAATATCGTTCATAACAATATAAGTTCTGAAGTCATCCAGTAGTTATAAAGGAGGAGGCCGAATGCCCTTACAAGATGAATTGGAGAAGCAAGGCAAATGGCTTTTCAGGTGGAGAAGCTACTTGCCATTACTTGCTCTGCCATTGGTGTTGGCAGCTTTAAAGGATGCGGACTATCTTGAGCGTGTTTTTGGTGAGACTACTGAGGAGCTGTGGCATATAGTCTGCTTTGCATTATCATTTCTGGGACTTGTAGTGCGCGGTATGACAGTGGGTCATGCTCCTAAAGAGACATCGGGAAGAAATACTAAGAAACAGAAGGCAAAGACACTCAATACGACCGGCATGTATTCTATTATGCGTCATCCTCTTTATTTTGGGAATTTCCTTATCATGTTGGGAATTGCAATGTTCCTTGGAGTGTGGTGGCTGCCTGCTTTTGCCATTTTGATATTCTGGCTCTACTATGAGAGGATAATGATTGCTGAGGAACAATTTCTTAAGAGTAAATTTGGCGATCATTATTTGGAGTGGGCTAATAGAACTCCATTGTTTCTACCGGACTTTAAGAAATGGCAGAAACCTGAACTGCCCTTTTCATTTAAAACTGTATTAGCGAGGGAGTATACAGGTCTCTTTGTGCTTACCACATCTTTTGCTTTGCTGGATAATTTGGAAGACATCCTAATAGATAATGCTATTGATTTGCCATGGGTATTCATATTTGCTGTTGGCTTTATTTTATATGCGTTATTACGGTTCTTAAAGAAAAGAACGCGCTTCCTTTATATTGAAGGAAGATAAGTTAGAGGACTTTGTATATGAACTCAGCATAAAATGAGAATTATCCGCTGTGTGTCTTTTGATGAAAAATCGATAAGACTTTAGACTTCTTGAAAATCTCTGCTTGTAGGTGGAGTGGTTAATCGGCGATCTCCAGATTCAATCTTGAACAGCATCGAGAAACCTCCTTAGAAAGATTGAAACATATGCTATTGCTGGATTTGTTCCTCAGTCCATTTATTTACGGATGAAACAAGCACCGGTTTTCAGTTGGCTGCTATTTATTTCGATTCGAAAGACTCCCCATGTGCAAATTCCGAAGGTCTTTATTACAGAATGAACTCTTAACCAGTTTCGATTTTTGGTACCCATTTATTAGCAGGTGCAGGTTTGCATTTCGGAATGGGTACTGCGCCGCTCAACTACAAGGAATTTTATTTCACTCAGGATTTCTTTGCTATCTCTATCCTCGGAAACAGGGCACTCCCTTTTTTAATCTTATTTCCCGGCTTAAGCATGCCCCATCTGCCTTCATTATCGAGGCGAGCTTTTGAGAGATCTCCATCAAGGCCGAGCTGTTCCCATATCTTTTCTGCTGCGGATGGCATAAAAGGGAAAAGATAGATTGCTATCATTCTCAGTGCCTCAGCGAGGGTATAAAGCACACCGGAGAGTTTATCAATATTTTTTGCCTTCCACAAATTCCATGGAGCTTCATCCTCAATTAATTTATTTGCAAGATTAATTACAAACCAGATTCTATCCAAGGCATGACTGAAAGATAATCCTTTCATTCTATAATCAAGATCTATTTCTCCAACATGTATTGTGTGTTCTGCGAGAGTCTTAAGGTTAGGTTCTCTGATCTCATCAAGGGGGCCACTAATATAATAGGGAGGTGGCTGTGGTATTTCTCCTCCAAAATACTTTTCTATCATTGCCAGTGTCCTGCTCAAAAGATTTCCAAGGTCATTTGCAAGGTCGGTATTTATGCGTCTTATCATCGCCAGCTCAGAGAAATCTCCATCCAGTCCGAAGGGCACTTCCCGGAAGAGAAAATACCTGAAGGCATCAACCCCGTATTTATCTACTATCTCATTCGGGTCAACAACGTTGCCGAAGGATTTCGACATCTTTCTGCCTTCAACAGTCCACCATCCATGGGCAAATATATTTCTGGGGAGAGCCATTTCGAGTGCCATTAACATCGTTGACCAGTAGATGGCATGAGTTGTTAGGATGTCCTTCCCTATCAGGTGGTGATCAGGAGGCCACCATCCGCCACTGGCGGACTCTCGTGATGAGTGATGAGTGATGAGTGATGGGTCATTAATGAAGTCAGGTGCAAGATACTTTGTAGCTGAGTAATAATTCAGAAGTGCATCAAACCATACGTAGGTAACATAGTTGTCATCAAAGGGAAGTGTTATTCCCCAGGAGAGCCTTTCCTTTGGTCTTGATATGCAAAGGTCACCGAGCGCATGATTTTTTAAGAAACCAAGAACCTCGTTTCTTCTCGTCTCAGGTAGAATATAGTTCGGATTTTCCGTAATGTACTGTATGAGTGTCGGCTGGTATTTTGACATAAGAAAAAAATAGTTTTCTTCAGAGATGTTTTCCACTGGCCTTTTACATTCAGGACAGTTACCGTTTATAAGGTCTTTTTCAGTCCAGAACCTTTCGTCTGGAATGCAGTACCATCCTGCGTAAAGCCTTTTTTCTATCTCTCCATCTTCATATAAACGCTGAAGCAAAGACTGAACAGTCATCACGTGCTCTCTATCTGTAGTCCTTATGAAAGCATCATTTTGGATATTCAGTTTTGACCAGA
>CAZLFE010000184.1:0-2903 GCA_964558725.1 uncultured Nitrospiraceae bacterium
CACCTACAAGTAGAGAATTCGAAGCAAGTTTCAGGTAAAGGAATATCAGAAGAAAGTCAGTATAACGTGCAAAGTCAGCGGCACGTCGCTTGCGGCGTGTCCGCTGGACTGCCGGGTTGGGGCGGCTCGGCTTTCACTTCGCCTGTTCCCAGGCTCGACGCCATGCCGTAAGGCTAAAACCCTCGCGTTCCCAAAGAAGTGCCGTGACCATCTCGTCAACCGCCCTTTTCAGATCATCAAGCACCGCCCCGGCTGCAATCGGCCCGACGATTGTCCCACCTGTCCCTATACCTTCGGGTTCGGCAAGGGCACAGAGCCCGTATGGATGTTTGATGCAGATAATCTCTTTGCATCGTTTTTAGAAAGACGAGACAGATGAAGTTTGTATCAAAGAACTTTAAAAAGATAAAGGCCTTGAAAAGGAAAAGACTAAAGACATGCTTTTTTGTTGACACGGTCGCTCTCAATGGATGTTACAGAAGTAATCGAGTGCAACTAGATTATCCTAAAGCCATTTTACCTGAGGTTCTCTCTTAGGTGGTCGTTCAGGATAATCCTTTGGATAACCGAGAAGTATAGGCCCAAATATTCTTTCATTTTCCTGTAATTCAAGAATGTTTCTTACTTCGGTGTCCTCCGTTACCATGGCTCCAAAACTAACCCAACAGCTTCCCAATCCTAATGAATAGGCAGCAAGCATCATATTTTCACAAGCTAAAGGACATGAATGATCCGCATACCGTCCGGAACCAATAACAAAGACGATCGCAGGAGCTGAATAGTAAATGGGATCCTTTAACTCTCCATAGCGTTTTTTTATCACTTCGTATCTTTCTGGATCAACATCTTTAACCATTTCCAGAATCTTCTTTGCATTTGGCAGCGCGGCGCCGAGGAGCTTTTCTTTGACCTTCTTATCCTCGACAACGACAAACCTCCAGGGCTGGCTATTCATAGCAGATGGTGCTTCATTGCCAGCCTCTATTATCATGTTAATGATATCCTTTGGAATGGGCTTGGACTCATAAGATCTCACTGACCGTCTCCTTCTGATTGCCTCGATCACTGCGTTCATTTTTTCTCCTCGTATGTATTATTGGGAAGAAAACCACATTTTTTTAACTTGCCTGAATGACGGAGGTTACCTTTTGCAGCTTTGTACTGGAAGCACGTTACATATGATAAAAAGACATTGACAATAAGGAAAGTTAAAAGGAGTATTTTTCTCAATTGTTACTACTCGATTTCTTTCTTATAGCCATAATCTTGCACAATCCCTGTATCTTTATCAATCCAAATCATCAAGCTATTTTTCTTTTCTCGGACCTCACCTCCAAAGCCAGTTCCAACAAGAGTCCCAACTTTTCTTATCACATATTCATAAATGTAGACTTCCTGATTCTTGCCTACTGCCGATTCTTGTTTTGGTGCCACATTAACAAAACCTACCACTGCACCTTTTGAAGTAGCCACTACCCAGTATCAATAATCCTGTCTGGGGCACCAAACATTTTTAACACATCACTTCTATTCGTCTTTCCGACTTCAATATTCTTTACCATCGCCTCATCTATCCTATTACCTTTAATATATGTTTCGGCACAGCTAAAAAGAAATGAGGCCAATATAGCGGTGAGGAAAGTTAAAAGGAATATTTTTCTCATATCTCTGTTACCCCCTAAACGGTAGTTTATAGCAGGTTATAGATAGCAATCAACAGAAAGGCATATTTGTTCTTGCCCATCTTTTTTTAGGGAGGCCGAGGGGGGCGATCTGATAATAAGATAGCCGAACGCATTACTATTTACATGTTTTCCCGATTAAGACAGAACTCTTTGAATGGGTAAGGATATTTCTTGAAACACTTCCCATCATTCCTTTAATTCCCCTCAAACCCCTGCAGCCCACAGCTATTATATCTGCCTCCATTGTATCCGCTGTTTTTATTATTTCTGTCGATGGATCTCCTACTTTTGATAATACATGTATATTTTTAAATCTTTTGTTCAAATATTCTCTGGCCAGCTCGATAATCTTTTCAGATTCTGCAACCTCCTTTGCCCTGGTACTGGCCACAAGCTTCTTGATCCGTTTATTTATTTCCATAACAAACCTTTCAGGAATGTCAAAGATGATCGACCGTATCACGTTCAATATCGTTACTTCTGTGTTATCGGGAAATGGAATAGAAGATAAGAACTCCATAGTAGCTTGGGAATAATCAGATCCATCAGTGGCGAGAAGAATTTTTATCTTGCCAGATTTAGGAGATATTGGAGGTTTTACAACAAGGACAGGTTTTACTGAGTTGACTGCAACCGACCTCGTTACACTCCCGATAAAGACTGATTCAATGCCTTTTATTCCCCTTGAACCCATAACAATCATATCCATATCCGAATCTACGGCTACATCAACGATGCATTGTTCTGGTGAACCTTCTACAATCGCAACACTGATCTTTGCTTGAACGGGTTTTAGAATATCCAGCGTAGCATCAAGAATTCTGGGTGCGATCTCCTTTTTTATTTCTTTGAGAGTACCGAGATAAAACTCTTCATCATATCGAAAAGGGATCCAATATACAGCGTGAAAAACAGTGATATTGTCATCCCAAGACCAATGGAGACGTGTCAGAAACTTGGCTGCCCATTCCGAGTATTCAGAGCCGTCGGTTGAAAGCAATATTTTCATTTAACCTGCTTTTGTAAAACCACTATACCATCGATCATTTTGGAAAAAATATGTGACGAATTGTTCGGGTATCTTCCGTAACGGTTACCAGTAGTACTATGCAAAATTATAGCAGTTTTTAGAGATGAGGACTTCAGCTTACTATAAGGAAGTGGGGAAAGACATGGCAATCTCGATCTGTTAAAGTTGAATAACCAAAAACAACGTAA
>CAZLFE010000185.1:0-2797 GCA_964558725.1 uncultured Nitrospiraceae bacterium
CCATCGTTTCCAAAGCTATCGGATCATCATCAACTATAAGTATTTTTGATTTCTTACTCACATCCCTTACCTGAAACTTGGTGGAGGCGGCGGGACATATACTCCACTTATTTCTAAGTGGTATGGACTATCTCTTCATCCGCAACAGGGAGCCTGACGTGTTATAGGAGGCATAGATTTATCGCTGGTTCAATTTCGACCAACGATATCACCTCCTATCATTGCAGTCTCTGCAGGGCTTTCGCCCCTCAGGATTACCCTTTCCTATATTATCAGGATTAGGGTTTCCCTGATGTAAGCCAGGTTTTGCATCCCGAATTACTTCGGGAGTCGACCCTTTGATCGAACCCGCGTCCAGGAATATTTCAGCAGGACATCTACAGGTTTAGTCTCTGTTTGCAATCTCCCCCGTCTTATTACCCAGTGACAGGATTCGAGACGGAGCAGCCTTTAAATCTCATCCCGACTCCCAAGGCAAAAGCCGGGACTATCCCATCTCTCTGACACTCATCCCCATCCAATGGGCAAAATAGGGTGAGCGTGTCCGCTTACGCGGCTAATGCTAACTCAACGTCAGCATTTACTTTTTGTTGTCGATTGATTAACGAGCCTTCGACAAACCTCGACCTGCTGTACCTGCCTCGTCTATCCCTGTCGAAACCTGTTCGCCCCCACCAATCAACTATGAGTTCAATCCTTAATTCCAATTACCCACAGAGCCACTTCCACAAAGATACAAAAATTATCCTCCTTCCCCTTATTTTTTGTTCTGCCTCATTGTCTTCATTGACACTCTCCGCGACCAAAGTCGGGAGATTATTAAGTGGCTGACGCCCTCTGTCCGTTTCCGTTTCGGGCAACCCTTAAGTTCGGGGCGGTGTCAGACAGCCCTTCCCGAGAAGGATATAGAATCCCGGGCAGCGATGCTGTTACCACATCGCGAGGTTGTCGGTTGGCTATATTTATTGCACCGACTCTGTCAGCGTGTGAGGTATACCCACAGGCTCGGCAGCGGAACCACACTCCACTGCGGCTTAAATGGAGGAAAATGGGATCAGCTCTATTTTTAATTCATTAAAATAGTTAAATAGAGTTGTGATAGGGCCAAAAATAGAACTGACCCGGTTTTCTCTATACTTCTTACAAATTTTTCCCGCCTTACTCCTACTATAGATATGACTTTGTTAATTTTTATGAACTTAAGAAGTTTATCCAGATAGTTCTCTCGCAATATTCCTGTATCTATATCTTTTTTCCAGAAGTTCCGGTCAGAAAGAATTTCTAATATTTTTTCCTTGTCCATATGACAAATTTACACCTTTTTACCATTTGTATATGACAATTTTACAAATTTTTAAAATCTCTGTTAATTAATTTATTTTATGAAAGCGTCTTTAAGCAACTTTGACTGTCTCTCATAGGCTTGACGAGGGTCTTTTGGTTTGCTCATTAGAGAAATCTCTTGACAGATAAGTCGTGCAACGTTCATTATATGTCGTTCACGATTCTTTAATTCTCTCATATGAAGTGGATGGTCACGATTTATGTAAATTATTTCCCCTTCAATAAATGATTCGGGTCCATCCGGGCCAAAATGGTCTAATACAAGAGCAAGATTCATCTGACCAATTTTCATCTTTTTCACAAGTGCACTCGGTGTTAGATGTTTCAAATGATGACGTCTAACACGTTTCTTTTTAGATTTATCTTTCGTGTCTGTTTTGATAATTTCCTGATTTTCAGTTGTTTTAATACCTCCAGAGCCAATACTTGCAACATCACTACCTGATGGTTCACCGACTGGCAAAAGTCCTGCTGGACACCACTCTTTATTTTTCATTAAAGCAGATTCTATCTTTTCTGTAACTTCTTTCAAGGCGCGTTTAATACGGGCATTTTCTTTCTCATCGGCTTGCCTATTTAATTCTTCTCTCGCTTGAGCAATAATCCTTTCCATAACCTTATTGAATACTTCAAACTCAGAGGTATCTCTTAAGAAATCATTCCTATCAGCTGTAAGAGGCAAGAAATCTGCACTAACCTCACCCGTTATTCGTGGTAATAAATGTGACTCTATCCCAAAAGACAATCTTCTTATAGAAACCTGTTTAACTCTTACCAATATACCTGCTTCCTCGTGTATGATTCTTGAAGCAGGTAGTATAACTATCTCTCCGTGGATTATACCATAAGAGGTTCCTTCAAGGAACGGTATTTTTCTGCCAGTGAGAAGACGGGGCAAAAGTTTTTTGCCATTCAAATATACATTAAAATCTGGCGCCTTTAATGGAAGAGTTTCTATTAATCGCCTTTCAACTGACTCAATCTCAAATTTCTTTTTTAATCCTCTTAAGACAATTTTTGAACCATCTGGAATACTGTCAGAAGATTTTTCTCTGCGAAAAGGCAATTGCCATTCTTCAGGCTGTATTTTCCAATCATTCTTGTCAAAACTAACAGTCCCGGCAAAATCTCTTTTTTTTGTAAAAACCTCGAAATGTTCACAATTAGAAAGAACAGAAAACTTGCCAATGCCAAACTCCCCTATTCTTGTTCTGTCAAATTTAGGACTTCTTGGATTTTCTCTCTTAAAAGGCGAGCCGATATTAAAATACTGTTTAAGTCCTTCAAAATCCATACCAGAACCATTATCTTCAACAATTATCTCATTTTCTGATATGGTTATCTTGACTTCTGTAGCGTCGGCATCGTATCCATTGTTTACCAATTCCCTCAAGAGTTCAACATTTTCAGGATAAAGTCGCTCACCTATTGTAATAAGATGCGATTTATCTAC
>CAZLFE010000186.1:0-2710 GCA_964558725.1 uncultured Nitrospiraceae bacterium
TAAGTAAATAAATCAATAAGTTACCTTTATTACGAATCTGCAACCAATTAGTGACTTCCTATGTGATAAATTTAAAGGATATAATACTAGAAATGATATTGGTTAAAGAAATGTGATGGGCCTATCAGAGCCGACATTTGATGTATAAATTATGTTAACGAAGGATGAAAATAAAAAACGAGTAACACTGATTGATGAATGGATAAAGAATTTTTCCGTTGAAATATTAATCAACATCTTTATCTTTTGCTTACTGCTCTTTCGTGTACCTGCACATGCAGAAGAACACAATTGGGTCTATGTAGGTGAAATAGAAAGTGATATATGGTTAGTTGATACCAATTCAATTTCATGTAGAGAAAACATTTGCAGAACATTGGTAAGAATACAATCCAAGGCATCTGCAAAAAAATTTTCCATAGAGACGGAAGAATACGTAAAAAGTCTACATGAATATAATTGTACTTGGCTGGAATATCGAATACTGTATGCAACAAAATATGATTCAAAAGGTAATGCAATTAGTAGTGTCTCCCCAACTGAACCGGGAAGAAAGTATATATTACCAGAATCCATAAGCAAAACACTGTATGACCTTGTCTGCAAAAAAACAAGCCATCAGTTTGAAAAGGCATTTAAAGAAGAACAGAAGAATGCTATAGGGAAAGTTGGAGCAGAAAAAGCAGAGGAAGCAGCGAAACAGCTTCAACAAGCCCCAGCCCCCCCTAAAAAAATAGTGCCTCCAAGAGAAATGCAAAAAGACAATAAAGGCGCAAAAAAGAAATTCCCACGACTTCAAAAACCTTCAGAGGCCGTATTTACAGTTCAGGTAGGTGTCTTTAGGAATCTTTCTTATGCGAAGTCCCTTAAGTCAATGCTTAATAAAAAGGGATACAATGCCTACGTAATAACCTCAAAATCAAAAAAGGAAGAAAAACTCTATAAGGTGTGGATAGGCAATTTCAGCGACAGGAAAAAGGCTGAGAATCTATCTGAGAAAATTAAAAAAACAGAGGGTCTTCAAGCATTTGTAACCTTATGGTGAGGTTAATTTTTCTATTGTAATCATTCCTTTCTAAAATATGCATTATTATGCTATAGTTTAAGACATGATATTTTCTTCCTTCCTCAATAAAAAGGATGCATCTCTTAACAACATTTATTAATCAATAAGGAGAATCATGAGAATTTCGTTTATTGAAGCAAAATCCCCCGGTAACAATATTTTTAGTAAGTTCCCGATTCCGAGGCTTGGTGCAGTCCTGCTCTCCACAATGTTGAAAGAACGGGGCTACGATGTAAAAGCCTTTATCGAGGATATCGCTGTCCCTGATTGGTCCTATATTGAAAACTCTGATATTGTCTGTATTTCCACGATTACATCCACTGCCAGGAGGGCATATAGAATTGCCGACAGGATCCGGAAAAAAGGAATCCCTGTTGTGATGGGAGGTGCTCATCCGTCATTCCTTCCAGAAGAAGCAATGGAACACGCTGATTACGTGGTGCGAGGAGAGGGCGATGTGACGCTGCCCGAACTCATTGATTATCTCGAGAAAGGGACACCGGACATCACTTCAATAAAGGGCCTCAGTTATAGAAACAATGGCAGCGGTGCTATCAATAATCCCACGAGACCTCTCATCGAAGACCTTGATATGCTCCCTTTACCTGATTTTAAGCTCGTTCAACAGTGGAAACCTTCTAATATCTATCCCATTTCTACATCACGAGGATGCCCTTTTAACTGTAAATTCTGTTCTGTAATCCAAATGTTTGGAAGAAAATACCGGTTTAAATCTGTCGAAATCCTGATGAGGGAATTAAAACACATTAATTCTTTCTCAAAGGGTAACAAGTTTTTTGTTGATGACAATTTTACTGCAAACAAGGAGCGGACAAAAGAGTTGCTCCGTGCGATGATCGCCGAGCGTATTAGTTTTAAGTGGTCTGCTCAGGTGAGGACAGATGTGGCGAAAGATGAAGAACTTGTACGCCTCATGGCAGATGCAGGCTGTGACACTGTTCACATCGGTTTTGAATCAGTGAATCCCAAAACTCTTGAGGCATATAACAAAAAACAGAACATTGAGGAAATAATCCACTGTATCAAAATGGTACGAGACCATGGAATAGAAATCCACGGGATGTTCGTGTTTGGCGCAGATACAGATACGGTAGATACCCTTAAGAAAACAACTGACTTCGCCATAAACCATGGCATTGACACAATACAATTTTTGATGCTTACCCCTCTGCCGGGCACGCCATTCTTTTATGAGATGAAAGAATCAGGCAGGCTCCTCCATATTGACTGGAGTAAATATGATGGGCATCATATTGTCTATGAACCTTCCCTCATGAGTCCACAAACTCTCCATATTGAAAGTCTCAAGGCAATGAGACGATTTTATTCATGGAAATATATATTCAAGCACCTTACCCGTTTTGATTTCTTTCATGTTGCAATTGGGTTGTACGGGAAAAAAGCTGTAAAGAGAGCGATTGATGAAGCCAGAGACTATCTTAATTCTTTAGGGGAGCGCAGAGATCCCTACCTCTTGGACATTGCTCATTAGCCTGATTGATATTCCATTGAACAGACTATATCCTTGATTTTTCCGAATGTCAGATTAAGTTCAAGCTATTTCACTTTTAGTCCTCATTGATTTTGACTCTGCACGCCATCCATCGTGATAACGTTTCCTGC
>CAZLFE010000187.1:0-2679 GCA_964558725.1 uncultured Nitrospiraceae bacterium
TGGTTTATATAAAAATGTGAAGAACCCTGCGGCAGAGACCGCAGGGCGTCTGAAAATTGAATATTTGTTTTCAGTGTCATTCCCGCGGGAATGACACACATAGGATGGTTCTCTGGAGTTTACCACTACCTAGTCTTTTATTTTACTTTTAATTTTCTCTACTACTTCTTCAACAACAACTTTCACTGCTTCCTTCGTCCTTCTATCCTTAATCTCAATAAGTCCTTCTTTGAGATTTTTCTCGCCGATAATAATCTGAGTTGGGATTCCTATTAAGTCAGCATCCTTGAATTTCACGCCAGCCCTCTCATCCCTGTCATCTATCAAAACCTTAATGCCTGCTTCTTTTAAATCCATGTAAAGTTTCTCAGAAATCTCTACCGTTTTTGTATCTTTTATATTCAAGGGCAGTATCTCTACATCAAAAGGAGCTATACTTTTGGGCCAGATAATACCATCCTTATCATAATTCTGTTCTATTGCTGCTGCTGCAATCCTTGCTGGACCAATGCCGTAACTTCCCATGACAACCGGTTTTTCCTCTCCATTGTTATCGAGATAGAATGCCTTCAGAGGAAGAGAATATTTTGTACCGAGCATAAAGATATTTCCCATCTCGATAGCTTGTTCGACTCTGAGAGGTGCATTACACTTCGGACAGAAATCTCCCTTCTTTGCAACGTGGATGTCGTGCCATTCAGCAGTAAAGTCCCTTCCGGGCATTATCCCTTTCACATGATAATGAGGTTTGTTTGCACCGCTAACGTAAACTCCTTCCTTGAGGGATAAATCAGCAACTATCCGGATTTTGTGGTTCATCGGCCCGATAAACCCTGCCTCAACTCCGAGTATCTCTTTAACCTCCTCTTTCTGCGCCTGTCTGTGTTTACCGATAATCCTGATGAGCTTTTTTTCGTGCAATTCCTGATCTCCCCTCACAAGGGCAAGAACAGGGATTTTATCACTGATAAGGAGAATGCTTTTTATGAAATATTCCGGGCTGAGTTGTAAAAAATCTGATACTTCCTGTACCGTTCTTTTCTCAGGTGTTGAAACTTCCTCAAAGATCCAATTTTTTTCTTCCACCTTTTTTGGTACCGAACGGGCGAGTTCGACATTTGCAGCATATCCACACCCGTCACACAATACAATCACATCTTCTCCAGCCAGGCTTGGTGCCATGAATTCATGAGCCTTTGCACCTCCCATCATTCCCGGGTCTGATTCGACCATGTAGAACTTAAGTCCACACCTGAAAAATATTTTATGGTAAGCCTCTGCATGGAGTTGATAGCTCTTTTCAAGCCCTTTTTCGTCAGCATCCAGACTGTAGCTATCCTTCATTAAAAACTCCCTCGTCCTGAGAACGCCGCTTTTTGGTCTTGCCTCATCTCTGAGCTTTATCTGGATCTGATACCATATCTGTGGCAGTTCTCTATATGAACGGATTTCCCGTGATGCAAGCCACGTTATAATCTCCTCATGCGTCATCCCGAGGCACATATCCCTGCCACCTCTGTCTTTGAGCCTGAACATCTCGTCCCCTATTTCATACCATCTCCCTGTCTCCTGCCACACCTCTGACGGATGCAATGCGGGCATGGTGATTTCCTGTGCTCCTATAGCGTTCATCTCTTCGCGAAGGATTTTATTTATCCTTTCAATAACCCTGATGCCAAGGGGAAGATAAATATATAACCCTGCTGCAAGCTGTCTTATGTATCCAGCCCTCAGCATCAATATGTGGCTTATCGCCTCTGCATCTGCAGGAGTTTCCTTTAAGGTTGCTATGAACATCTTCGAGAAACGCATTGAATCCTCTGGTAAACGTTTGATAAGTAGACTAAAGCATTATGGGGACAGAGTCAAGATTTCTATAAAGTGGTTCTTTCATATGCCAGATATTCACCAATCTTAATGCCATATATATCGCAAAAGCCAGCATTTACCTCAACCACATACCTTGAATCCCGATTTGATGGAATTAATTTCTCAGATAGTGGTTTAGTATTCTTCTGTATAGTTACTATCTGCATGTTTTCATCAACAAAGATGATATCGAGTGAAATGTATGTATTTTTCATCCAGAAAAACAATGGTTGAGTTTTTTCATAAATAAACAACATCCCAGCTTTATCTGACATGAAGTATCTATACATTAACCCGGTAGACCTTTCAACTGGATTATCAGCAATCTCAACATCTATTTGTATGATTTTCTCTTTAGTTTTCTTACTAAGAAATATTACCTTGCCTTCTTTGATAAACTTTGCTTTGTCTGCAGGTTTTACAGATTCAAGGGGGATTTTTCTCTCTGGCAATTCTTTTTTTTCATTAAAAACATCATTATGGAAGTAAGTGTATGAGACAACTAATATCATAGTTAATCCCAAGAGAAAAGTTAAAATTGACAGTCTTTTTTTAATTTTTCCGGGCATGTTGCGGAGATGCATTTTATCGGACAGCCTTCAAGATATATTATCTAATTTAATCCAACATGTAGCGAAAACAATAGTAAATGGGTAATTTGTCTGTCATTGCGCTTGCAATGACATTTCTTATCGCCGGATTTTGGTCAATTTTTTCCTCTTTTCTATTTTTGTAAAAGGAGACTGTCTATGGTTTCCTTAAATTTAGAATAGGGCTGGGCTCCTTTTATCATTTTAATTGCTTTTACTG
>CAZLFE010000188.1:0-2613 GCA_964558725.1 uncultured Nitrospiraceae bacterium
GTAACATGCAATAGAATGGGCGAATGACATATATATCAACCCATCTTCGCCGTAGGTGTAGCTGAATTGAGTATTGCGGAACTCTGCCGAGCCAATCCGCTTCTATTGCTCTGCCACACCACACGACATGTTCTCAGTGCCTTGTATCACCTGCGATCTCGTTATCTCTTTCTTTAAGTTTTTCACGTCCTCCTTTATGTTCTTTCGATATCCAAAGTTCATTGTTGTATAAAGCAGCGGGTGCGACAAGGCGTGGCTCAACCTTTTTGCAATGGAACTTATCTTATAGAATTCCCTTCTTACCCATATATGTCCTTCCATTAGCTCTTGAGGTGTCATATTTTTTGGTATGAACACGACTGTGCTGTGGTCATAGTATTTCCAATCTTCCGTGAGCAACCTTCCTTCTTTTTTGAACCTATCATAAATCTTTGTACCAGGATAGGGTGTCAGGACATTAAATGAAACCGTTGCGATTTTGTTTCTCATTAAGAATTCTAACGTATCTTCAAATATGGATTTATCTTCCTCATCAAAGCCAAACACCATGGATGCATGAAAGAGATTCCATACTCTCTCACTTTTTTGATTGCATCATCGTTCGCTGAGAGTTGTTTGATGGATTTTCTCATCCGCTGTAGTGCGCTTGTTGAAACTGTTTCTAATCCGAAGAACAAAGCTACACAGCCGCTCTGAGCAGCAAGTCTCATCAGTTCAGTATCGTTCACAAACGAGATAGATGCCTGCCCAACCCACCGTATCTTGAGCGGCTCAAGAGCCCTGAAAAGTTCTTTTGCGTATTTCGGATTACCAATGATATTGTCATCGAGGAATAGAAATTTCTTCCCTTTGGATGCCTCAATATCGCTGACGACTTTCTCCACAGGAAGTGACCGAAGTTTCCTTCCAAAGAATTTCGGCACACAACAGAAGTCGCAATCGTACGAACAACCTCTCGTCGTAACTATCGGCATTACATTGAATATCCCTCTGGATTTTGATGTGAGTTCTCGGCGAGGCAGCGGATAAGGGGATACATTAGGCTGATGCGATTTATAAAACCTTTGCAGATTCCCATGCTCAAAATCCTCGATGAGTGTTACCCAGGTGTCCTCTGCCTCACCAATCACGACGGCGTCAGCATACTGAATTGCTTCTTCGGGCAGGACAGTCGGATGAACGCCGCCTATCACGACGGTTCTCCCTCTTTTTCTGAATTCCGCTGCCATCCGATAAGCTCTTGGAGCATTTGAAGTCATTGTTCTGATGCCAACGATATCGCATTCCTCGTCAAGATTGACTTCATCGAGTTCCTCTTCGACAATCTTTACATCGTAATGTGATGGCGTGAGGGATGCAATAATATTGAGTGCAATCTGCGGTATTCGAAGAGCATGCGGATAGCGGAGATGCTCATCCCGACAAGGAGAAACTTATAATAGCTTCATGCTTGGTCCTTTCTACTTTATAATTCTTCGGAGGCAGTTTCATAGAAAACCTAAGATGTATTTGTACATGAGCAGTATTTAGTATCCCTGCTCACAACGAGAATCCTTTTAACATCTTCCATGACTTACCTTTTTATAGTTGAAATGATTTCCTTTTGGTTTTTCTTTCCCACTTTCAACTAAAACGTTTCTCAAAGACCTTCCGGAAATGGAAACCGTAGATCGAGAGGGTGACGGCCTGCGGAAAGAGGCGGGGACGGCTGAACATGGTCCAGAGCAGAAGCCTCCAGTAATGGAATCGTTCTTTTCCGATGATCCCCAAAACAATGATAGACTTTATAAATGCGGCGATGTAGTTGAAACGGAAATGAAACATTTTTTTTGCGGGGGGGATGTATTCCTTTAGAAATGTTCTTATCCTTTCATAGTAGTATTTGGGTGAATAGAGAGTTTTGAGGACCCTTTTATAGCCATTGATCAGCAGATCATAGTCCATCCTGGGGATAAAATTGGTCGCGAAATCCGTATTATTTCCGGAGGTCTCTTTCAGCAGCCGCTTTTCCTTCTTGAGTCTTTCGTAAAGCTGTGTGCGCGGCAGGGCGATGAGAATACCAACCATGGCTGTAACGACTCCGCTCGTCTGGATAAACCTGATCTGGGTGTCAAAAATCGTGACAGGGTCATGGTCAAAACCGACAATGAATCCTCCCTGCACCTCAATGCCGGACTTCTGTATATTCCTGACACTGGCGAGGAGATCGCGGTTCTTGTTCTGAAATTTACTGCATTCTGCAAGGCTCTGCTCATGCGGGGTCTCAATGCCGACAAAGACGACATCGAATCCGGCGCTGACCATCATTTCCATAAGGTCTTCATGATCGGACAATTCTATGGATGCCTGTGTATTGAAGGAGAAGGGATGCTTTTTCCTCTCCATCCATTCGACGATAGCAGGGAGGATCTCCTCCCTCAGCTTTTTCTTGTTCCCGATAAAATTGTCGTCAACAAAGAAGACCTGGCCCCTGAAACCATATGCGTACACACTATCGAGCTCCCTGACGATCTGTTCTTTATCCTTTGTGCGAGGCATGCGACCGCAAAGCAGGGTGATGTCGCAAAACTCACAGTTGAAGGGACAGCCCCGGGAATACTGGATATTGATTGA
>CAZLFE010000189.1:0-2177 GCA_964558725.1 uncultured Nitrospiraceae bacterium
CTCTTAAGATGCAAAAAGTTTCAGATGAACAATTAGTGTTGGCAATATTTCCCTATGTAAAACAAGTATTTAGAAGGGATGCAAAATATGAACCCAACCCAAAACGCAAAGAACAACTTGAAAATTTCTTAAAAGAACTGGATTTAAGAAGGTCAACAAGAATACTAAAGCGTAACAAAAAGAAATTAGTTTTAGAACATATAAATGAAATAGGCTCTAAATTCAAAAAAGCTAAAACAGTAAAACCATCCAAAGCCAAACCAAAAGCACCTCCCAAGCAAAAGGACGAAAGACCTAAAACCAAAGCGCCTCCTAAAAAAGTGCCTGCCCCCAAAAGAGAAGATTTAAGTGCTGAAACTGCGAAACTCATAGAGAGGTTAAGTTCAGGAGAAGGTATCGAATCTGTTAGAAAGGATGCAATTAATAAGTTAAATCAAGTTATATACGGTGTAGGAGGATTTAGAATGCGTCCTGGGCAAGAACTTGCTATAAAATATGCAAGTGATGGCAAGTTCATACTTATGGATACAGGCCGCGGTAAAAGTATAGCGATAGTAGGGTTTGACTATCTGCGCTATCTAATGTTAAGAGCAAATCCCGAAACAAAAACTGCTGGCATATTTGTTGGCACTACCAAACCCCACCTTGTCAGGAAAGAGTTTGAAGAAGAGAAGGTGAATGAAATTTTGGGGCTTTTAGGTGTTGTTGTTGGTTTTATAATGCCGGATAGTTCAGGCAGAGATAAGGGCATAATCTGGAATATAGATAAGAAAAGATTTGATAAGGTTTCGCCAGAGGACGTATGGCGTAAAGCAGATGTTGTCTATTCAACCTATGATAAATTGCCGTTTACCTGGGGTCAGGAGAAAGCGGCGTTATTTGAAACAGATAGGGCTCTTTTGACCAGGCAGTGGGTTGTATGCTTTGATGAGTTTGACTATGTGCTCGATTTTAACAAAGCCCTGCCTTACATACTTTCAGGTGGCGAGGCTGAAGAGGCGAAGAAGATTAAGGATTTAGCCGAAGAGATTAACACTGTAGCGCTTACACATTTTAAGAATAAAACAGGGCTTTATGATGATAAGACGCACAAGGGTGCAGTAGTACTTACCAAAGATGGCGAGAAGCGTTTAAGAGAACTTATCGGAGAAAGGCTTTCACAGATACCTGAAGAGGAAAAAGAGAAAGTATTTGCGCTTCATAAGAGAATGCTGGAGAAGGCGCTCCTTGTCAATATTCATTATGAACGTGGTGTAAACTACAAAACAGAAGACGGAGAAGTAATTATAATAGACGAAACCGGGGAACCAAAGCCAGGACAGAGATGGTCTCTGGGAATCCACACTGCCATTGAAGCAAAAGAGAAAGCGCTGGGGAATATAGAAGAGATAAAAGCAGAAGAATATACACTTATTGCCACATTGATGGCTGAACTTCTTGCAAAAGAGGAGGTTATCTCAGGCGAGAAGAAGAAGCTTATCTTAGACTTTATCGGTTTTTCTGCAACCGGCAATGAGCGCTCCTTAAATGATGATTACGGGCATATAAAGAAGATAGAATTAAAAGACCCTGAAGGCGAAGTATTTGCCGAAGAAGATGCAAAGAAGAAAAAGGCAAAACCACAAGCAAAGAGAGCAGAAAGGGTATATCTGGTATCGTCACAGGCACGCGGCTCACAGGATACATTAAATGAGGCAGTAGATAAGTGGTTTGAAGGCAGGCGTGAACTCATTAAGTGCGCATCTTCAAAAGAAGCTGAGGAATTTCAACAGAAGATGATTGAGGGACTTAAAGCAAAGGCTGAGGCAGAAAACAGGAAAGATTTGCTCAAGCATATTAATGAGGAAAAAATAAGCGTTATATCTGCTGCGAATGGCGATAATGAATATATAGCTGAGCAGGTGAAACAAGCAGGCAATACGCCTTATAAAATTCTTATTGTAACAGATATCATATCCCGGGGAACAGATATAAAACTTGATGATGAGGCGCGAAAATACGGACTCTTTCTGGCGATGTACGATTTATGGAGGAGCGAAACAGCGATAATACAGTTACGCGGTAGGGTAGCCCGAAAAGGAGAACCTGGTGAATCCGTAGCCCGCATACCTGTTAATGATAAACTTATTATGGAGCACTGGGACAACCTCGAACAGCTCGCCCCAGGCCTTAAGGAG
>CAZLFE010000189.1:2187-2612 GCA_964558725.1 uncultured Nitrospiraceae bacterium
GAAAAGTAGTCACCAAGCAAGAAATATATGAAAAAATCGAGTTGCTACTGAGGGTGTTGAAGAGTCAGAAGGACTGGAGTGATAGTAAGCAGCGTGAATTTGATTATCACCTCGGTACGCTAAGAGATTCATATTTTGATGATTTAAGAGAAGAGGTATTTAAAGATAGAGGTTTGCTTAATGAGTATATTACCAATGAAAGTATAGCGGCACTAAGAGAAAAGATTGAAGAGATAAAAGCAGAAGTGCTTGGCCTTGCAGATATAGATGCTCAACAGAAGGCTATAGAGAGGTATTTAGATTGCAGAATACCTTTTGAAGATTCCGCAGGCAAGCATAGGGGCTTGAGACCAATAATGAACAAGGTATCTGAGGGCGGTGATTTTACAGAGTTATTAGTAGATTATATAAAGGATACATTGAGG
>CAZLFE010000190.1:0-2590 GCA_964558725.1 uncultured Nitrospiraceae bacterium
AAGAGGCTGAAAAAAGAGGTGCCGAATATATAGCAACCGGTCACTATGCGAGGGTCGAAAACGTTATGAGTGACGAGTTATGCGTAATGAGTAAAAAATATATACAGCATGAAAACGCATCACGCATTACGCATCACTCATTACTTAAGAAGGGAATTGACGCAAAAAAAGACCAGTCCTATGTCCTCTATATTTTAAGACCTGAGGAGCTAAAGAAGATAATCCTTCCTCTCGGAAATTACAGGAAAGATGAAGTCAGGGAGATCGCAAAAAGGCTTAACCTCCCCGCAGCAAACAGGGCTGAAAGCCAGGAGGTATGCTTTATTGAAGACAGAAATTATTTTAAGTTCATTGAAAAACTCTCACCTCTGGTAGGGAGACCCGGTCCTATCATTGATATAAATGGAAAGGTAATAGGTACACATAAAGGGATTCATGCATATACTGTTGGTCAAAGAAAAAGGCTTGGCATAGCATCGAAAGACCCCCTTTATGTCGTAAAGATCGATGCCCTCAGAAACACTGTATATGTTGGTACTCAAGAGACTGCCACGAAAAAGGAATTCTCCGTTGAAGACCTGAATTGGATTATGCCTCCACCAGCTGAAAACTTTAAAGCCACGGTAAAGGTACGCTCCATGATGAAGGATGTACCAGCAAATATTTTTTTAGGAACGAGTAAGGAGTTACGGGTTACGAGTAAAGAACAAGTTATGTACGCATCACGAATTACACATCACGTATCAAGCGAAATTGTTCGCTTGGTCTTTGATGAGCCTCAATGGGCTCCTGCGTCAGGCCAGAGTGCTGTCTTTTACAATGGAGATACCGTAATCGGTGGAGGGGTAATTAAAATATTATCCTGACTATATTTGGTACTATTTCGACCCTCGCAGGAGTCTTGCCAAAATAATCACCGTCAATCTGAATATGGGCGTTTCCTTTAACCTCTACAGTAGTTGCCTTTACGTATTCTACATCTCTAAATCTGAGATGTCTGCCCATGAGGATACCGAAGGCATACCTGAGAATATCTAAACAGCTTTTACCTTTAAAGAGGCAGACATAAAGAAAGGGGTCAGGAAGTCTTGCATCAGGAGTAATCCTGTAATTACCACCGTATTTCGCTGCCTTACCTATAATTGCTGTGTAGCCAGAATAAGTTTTCCCATCAATATCAAAAAATAACTCGCTGGGTTTGAATCTGGAAAGGGTTTTTATTCCACTATAAATATAGGCACCTTTACCCGAAAACTTCTTCAGTATCTCATTTACTCCAAGGACTGCTTCGCCATCAAAGCCAATACCCGCCATCAAAACAAAGTAACGAGTGACAAGTGACGAGTGACCAGTGAACTGATTTTCATAAATACCTGATATCTTACCGAGGGAAACGGTTTTGGGAGTGCTCTTTAAAGCCACCTCCAGTGCACTTTCAATATCCTCGGGTACACCAATCTCCTTAGAAAGAACATTTGTGGTTCCAAGAGGAAGAATTGCCATGGGAACTTCTGATCCTGCAATTCCATTAATCACCTCATTGAATGTGCCATCGCCACCTGCTGCAATAATCAGAGAAGGTGATTCCTTTATCGCATCCCTTGCAAGACTCTCTGCATGCCCCTTTTTCTCCGTGAAAAGTACCTCAACATTGTATCCCCTCGACTTTAAAAAATGAGATGCCCTTATGATTTTTCTGCCCGATGCCTTTTTTGCTGTGGGATTAAATATAAGGATGATTGAGGATTTCATCAAATGGAACAATACCTTTACAGAAAGAGACCTTTCCTATTATTGCAGGTCTTCTTTCGAGATATTCTATTATATCTTTAACATCGATTCCTTCTTTTACGAAGAAAGCCCTTCCTCCGCTTCTGCTTCCCTTATTCTTGATATGAGGTATTCTTACATATCCGAATTCTTTAGAGGCCACATAGCCTGTTGTATAGTTTGGATCGTCAGACACACATAATTCAGCTATCACTTGCTCACAGGATGAAACTTTTGATGCAAGGATCAGGGCATCTTTAACAGTCTCCGTATTAATCCCGTACTTCAATAGCTTCGACGAAAGCTTCTTCAATGCTGACTTTGTAATCCCGAGCCGGGACACCCTTATCCCCCTTTTCCTGTCGGGCTCAAGACGTTTGCCCTTTTCGGCTGTAATAATGGCAGCGCCTCTCATACAGTCTCTTTTGATTAATTCAAAGGCCATATCAATAGACATCTTCGATATCCCTGATGACTGAAGTAACTGCCTTGCCAATTTTTTTCCTTGCTTCGGTATGGTATTTTTCATTGTTACTACAGGCAAAGCCGATATTGTTTTTGGCTCCTGTTTTATATCTTCAATGGTAATAATGATTCTATCAGCTTTGCCTCTGGGATGGTTGAATGCCCTTTCAATATATTGTTCAACAATCCCCTTAATCTCTGACTTCCTGTGCAGCCCCTCTGCACCGGAGATGTGAATTTCAGTGAGTTTTGAGTTTTTAGTTTTGTATTTCAAGTCTTGACTTTTGACTTTTTTCGATGCCCTCATCCTTATGCTCCAGAGGTTTTTCATGGTAGAAGTGATTATATATTAAAC
>CAZLFE010000191.1:0-2509 GCA_964558725.1 uncultured Nitrospiraceae bacterium
TTCCATAACCTTCTGTTTAAGCATGCTGTTGAGCTTTTGGATTTCTTCCTCAGCCTGCTTGCGCTCAGTGACGTCACGTGATATAGCCATCAAACGATCGACATTGCCAGCTGCATCACGTATCGGTGAAATAATAACGTCCCACCATTTGGGAATACCATCTGCGGTTGGACAATACCCACTGAATTTAACGATTTTACCCAGTTGTGCTTTTGCAATGGCTTCCTTGGCAGCATGATAATCTGACCCTTTCCAGAAATCCTCATAGGATTTATTTAAATATTGTCCGATATCATTGATTTTCAACATCTGTTGCCCACCACGGCTCATGAATTGTAATCGCCCATCAATATCCAGAACTTTTACACAATCACTACTGTTCTCAATAATACTTTTGTTGAACGCTTCACTCTGTCGTAGTGCCTCTTCAGCTTGCACCCGTAGGGTGATATTTCGGATATTGCACTGGATAACTTTCTTTCCGTTCACAAGGTAGACGTTACTAACAAATTCTACGTTTATGAGACGACCGTCTTTTGTTTCAAGCGGCAAATCTTCGTAACGGATATATCTTATCTTTTGCAACTCTCTAAAAGCAGTCTTAGCTGCCTCCACATCTTTGAAAGGGCATATATTCCATAGTTTTTTTCCTAAAAACTCCTTATGAGAATAGCCCAGCATCTCTGTAAGAAATGGGTTAACATCCGTTATTTGTCCTGTGTCTGCGTCAAGAATTAAGATGCCATCTTGGGCAGTTTCAAAGAGCCGCCTGTAGCGAGTTTCCGATACCTTCAACGCCTCTTCTACTCTCTTGCGCTCGGTGATGTCCTTATATATATAAATAAATTGAGTAATCTTTCCCTCTTCATCCTTAACAGGATAAGCCGTGATTTCGACAAAAAGTTCGTTCCCTTTCTCGTCAAAATGAGTGTGGGTAACAGTCGCAGCCTTACCAGTTTTTTGCACCTCACCAATGGGACATAAGTGATTAGGAAGCTTACAGGGAGTTTCAGAATGGTGAGTAAGCCTATAACACTGATTACCAATAATTTCCTTTATCTTATAACCAGAGTTATCTTGAAATGCCTTATTGGCCCAGAGGATTTTAAAATCTTTGTCAATTAAAACAATTGGATCTGTAATGTAGTGAGGGATTGTCTCAAATAACTGGTCTGCTTTTCTTAATTCAACCATTGTCTGCTAAATAATAACTTAATAGAGCGTTTCAAAATTTCTCAATGAAGCATTGCTTTTTCATAAGCAAAACTTAAAAATGATATTATTTTTAAAATATAATAAATAATTCCAATAAAATCAACTAAGCATACTCATTAATAATTTAATATCTATTGGAATTAACTATTATTTATGGAGAAAGAGGTGGGTAGTGTCACATCTCTCCTATTTGACCCTGAGTTTGCGCATTCCGGTTAAGCTTCAATCTGAAGTTGCATCAAAGCAAAACTGAATAATATTTTCGGTATTGGAGCAATTGCAGATTGAAGCGTTACCGGAAGCGAGAGGAATTGAGGCAGAGCCCAATATTGTGGCATTCACCTGTACTCATAATACAGGAAGGGCATGCCGCAACCGACAAGCCCTTCGCAATGTGCCGAGCAATTTACGAGTTGATGGCAAAAAATGAACTATTCTAAATAAAGAGGGACACAGAGCCTGTCTAAAAACCTCTTTCTCTTTTTTCTGAATTGCAGGGTTCATTTCTGTTCAAGAAGTATTCGCGAAAAAACTGCCCCGGTTATCACACTGCGACTGGAAGCATTCTCTCTTTTCTCATTATAGCAGCTGTGATCTTCAAGAGATTATGTGCCGTTGCCGCTATCTTCCACTCAAGCTTTACTTTCTCTAACCCTCTCAGGAGAAATTGATGAAATCCACTTCGAGTCTTAATTTGACCAAATACGGGTTCCACTATACATTTTCTCTTCCCATAGATAGTTTTACCCGCTGTTGTTTTTATCTTTTCCCTCATTCGCTCCCTATACTCTTCGTATCCATCTCTTGTTATTGCCCTGCCTAATCCTACGTCTGATGTGCATCTTTCCCTGAGAGGACATTTCTTGCATACCCCACGTTCTGTCTTGTATGTGGTAACTTCTCGCTTACTGTACTTTCCTTTGAATTGGGACTTGCTACTGGCCTTAATGTTTCACCTTGAGGACATATATACTTGTCCTCCTGCGTATTATAGGTGAAGACTTCTTTTGCAAATAAATGTTCCCTTGCCTTCTGTCTTTTCTTACTGCCTATAGAGTCAAAGAGGGTAAGGGGTCAGGCTTTCTGTTATGCGATTATCTTTTCCTTTAAGTAGTAAAGAATATTTTGACATTACGATTACTTGTATAATTGAAAGCCTGACCCTACTTACTTGACTCCTTTCAGATTTAAATCTCGATGGCCATAGTTCTCACCTTTAGTCCCTGCCTTTACGTTTATCCTTATCCTTGCCCTTACCTTTATCATTGTCATTATAAATATCGTTGCCATTCTT
>CAZLFE010000192.1:0-2454 GCA_964558725.1 uncultured Nitrospiraceae bacterium
CTTTCATACTTTCTCCTTCCGCATATCCTTGCTTTCCTGATTCTGTCGATCATTTTCCTTCTGTCCTGGATCTTATCTTCTGGATGACTTCTCTAATCTCCGCCCTTACTTTCTCTGTGGCCTCTTTGGTACTTTCTTTAGCTGTTTCCAGAGCATGCTCTAATCCTTTCACGGCTCCTGCAGTAGCTTCTTTGAGAAATGCCTTTGTCTTATCCCCGGCCTCACTTATGGCCTCTATTGCACCTGTTGCGGCACTGTGTGCCACATCAGTCAATTTGCCTCCGGCCTCTTTTGCTGCCTCAACGGCGCCCTTGACTGCTTCTTCAGTAATCTTCCTGATGTTCTCCCCAGTGGCTTCTGTCTTTTCCAAAATAGTAACAACAGTCTCCTTTACCTTTTCCCGCACTTCTTTTGGGACTTCTTTTCCTTTTTTAATGATTTCTACAACGTCTTCCCTGATCTTTTCGACAATTTTCTCTGCCATTTTTATAACCTCCTATCATTGATTTAACTTACTCCTAAACAAGGTTCTATTTTATTGTAATCACATCACCTCCTGTGACCTCTGATTTAATTCTTCTTCAGTAAGCTTGAGTTCTCCAACTGTATCTTGCAGTTCATCAATGAGTTTTAATCTCCTTCTATATTCTATCTTCAGTGTTGACAAAAAAAAGACAGACAAGAGAAAGAAACCCAATAGCACAGCACTGTTCCAAATAGAGATAAAAGGATGTGAATAAGTTCTTCCAGCAAGGAAATTGGCCACAAACTCCGTTGTTGCACTAACGACACTTATAAAAACGCCGGCTTCCCTATTTGAAAACCAAACGACAAAAGCAACTGGCAGAAGATAGAATATGGAAAAGCTGAGATCATGTCCTGTTTTGTAATCAACAACTCCCACAAAAAGTACAAGTATAAAACCCCATGTCAACAAGTATGGTGTAGATTTTTGGGTAAGATATTCGCTTACACTTGTAAATAGGTCCTTTCCCTCTTTCAAGTTTGGCTCCTATCAGTAATTAAATAATTTCCCTTCATTTTTTAGGTTCGGGAATAGGTTATGCAGTCTTTTTGAAACTCTTCAATGATTTCATCGGTCAGAGATGGACGAATTTTCGCTATAATCTGAATAAAAGTTTGTGTTATTACCCAATAATCCTGCTTACTGGCATATTCCTGTTCAAAGGCGAATTGAGCAACATGCTGGAAGAGATACTCGATATCTGCAGGCGTAAATCGTGATGTCATCTTCACAATGAGATCCAGATCGATCTCTTTCGTATTGAGCCTGGACAAGAAGTGTTCAAGGATAGTTCTTCTCCCATCTTCGTCCAAGCCGCCAACCGGAATAATGCAATCAAACCTTCCTGGGCGGAGCAATGCGGCATCCAATTGCCGGATATAATTGGTGGCACACACAAGCAACACTTTGTTTCCATGATTTTTGAGCAGAGGAACCTGTTTAAGGAATTCATTTGTAATAGACTTGTCAACCCGGGTTGCTGCATCTCTGCTTGCCGCAATCTCTTCAAATTCGTCTATAAAGATGACAGCTTCTTCCAGATTTCGTGCCCTTTCCATGATATTGTGCAAATTAGCACCAATTTTATCTATACCATCCACCATAAGCATACTGGGCAAAATCTCAATGTACCACCATGAAAGGACACCTGCTATTGCTAGCACCTTTTAGACCTAATAAAGCTCCAAGAAGAATTGGGATATAGTAAAGGTCTGCATAAATATTATGCCTGGCATGAGCCTCAAGACTCGTCGAATAATGCAGGTACGTAATGAAGAAGGTAGAGACAATAATAAAGAATATGTGATATCTCTTTCGATCAAACATTTTCAAGTCTTCTAAGAAAATACCTCTTCTTTTAACAAGTTGAATTTCTTTTATAATCTGTTATTGTTTGACATCTGGTTTTTGATCTCCCACCTGCTTTAATTCTGTCATTAAGAAGAAGTTCAAGACTGTTCTTATCCCTACAATGGGGGAAAGCTGGCAGATGTCCTGCCACGTAGGAGAGATTACTGTTCTTAGGATGTCAGCACCTCCTTTCAAGCCTTTAGCCTTTTTAAATGTTTTTAATTCTTGTTTATACTATATCTCTAAGATAAAAATAATCGCATCAGTATTCGTCTGATTTTTTTGTAGGAAATTGTCTTTAATCTATGTAAGCGTTTATCCTACAAAACTAATAAATATAGAGGTAAATTACCTTATAATTTGATAATTTCCATTGTAATGTTGTATTGCAAAATTTAAAGTTAATGACTACAGGAAGTTATTGAGAAGACAACCTGTTTGGTCCCAGAGAAAAATCTATTTTGCGGATAACACCTACAAGTGCTCACTTTGAAGTAAGCCTGATTATCAACGATTACTGGTAGAAATGTGTGTAACAGTGTTTGCTGAATGCTAAAGGCTTTTGAGTAGTTTATTCT
>CAZLFE010000193.1:0-2437 GCA_964558725.1 uncultured Nitrospiraceae bacterium
AAAACCAGACATTTTCATTTTGCCTTGACAAGCGCAAAACGAGAACTTGACATAAGTTTCACAATTTGTTATTTTAATCACATTTATGTATTTTTAATTCAGGAGTAGTAATTAAGTGAATTTCAACACCAAAGCTGTATCAAGAATCACAGGGTTGAGCGCTAGGCAGATTGATCATTGGGACAGGACTCATTTCATAAAACCCTCTGTAAGTGAAGCCTCAGGCTATGGCTCTGTAAGGCTTTACTCTTTCAATGACCTGATTCAGTTGAGGGTAGCCAAAACACTCATGGATAAAGGAATCAGTTTACAGAAGTTAAGAAAAGCCATTAATTATCTCAAGAAGAATATGCCAGAGATAGAAAAGCCCCTTTCTGAACTCAGGTTTTTAACAGATGGAGAGACAATCTTTGTTCTTACCAAGGATAAGAAAATGATTATTGATACTCTTAAAAGTGGTCAGCTCGTCTTCTCAATTGCACTGGGCGAAATTATAGAAGGTCTTAAAAGTGAAATTATAGATGTACAGAAAGAAAGGAAATACGAGGTTACAGTAAGAGGAAAGACATATTCTGTAATCCTTCATCCAGACACAAAGGAAGGGGGTTATTGGGTTGAGTGCCCTTCCCTGCCTGGGTATGCCTCTCAGGGTGATACTGTAGAGGAAGCGCTTACAATGATAAAAGATGCTATTCAGGGACATCTGGAGATATTAGAAAACAAGAAAAGGATTAAAAAAGTATCATGAGTAGCCTTTGTAACCTTAAACCAGGTACCGTAATTGGAGGGTATTATGAAGATCGAATATGAAATTAGGGGAAAGAGAGCCGGTAGCCTCGCACCGTTTACGAATGAGTTAGAAAAAATGGTTTCGATCCAATTCACAGACTGCATCAAAAAACGGGTTAGGAATGTTATCTGCCCAGAACATGGTTTACAGCCAACAGTGAAGGTCAAAGAACGCACCTCTGACAAGATTGAATTTGAAGTTAATGGTTGTTGCCAGAAATTAATCGATGTCGTGAATGCCAAGCTAAGATAACTAATTTCTTATTGGTTCGGGTCTCCACTACCAGATCTGCCCCTAAACTTTCCTTAATAGTGAAAGCTTGCTGTAGTTGCAAAAGCGCACAAAAAGTGCAAAATTATGCTAAATGAGGTTGACAATGATAGACAGTAAAATGTTATTTTATAAACACTTAAAGGCGCGTAGCTCAGTGGGAGAGCGCTTCCTTGACGCGGAAGAAGTCAGGGGTTCAATCCCCCTCGCGCCTACCATATAAATCAAGGACTTACAAGTTTCCAAGTCTACTTTACCCCCGCTGATTGTATAGTTTTTGTATAGCTTGCCTCAAGCAAACGCTCCCCGACTAAGCTATGCTGCGATCCTCTTTAATAAAAAAGAAAGGCATTTGACAGACCTGGAAGAGGGAGTTACCATTTAAAAAGAGAGCAATCATAGAAGAAAATAAAACGAGAAAACATTGTCATAGCCAACAGGCACTAATTGGATAATAGGTTCTTTTTCTCAAGAATTATGATAATTTTAAATATTACCTGATTCAGAAAATGCAAACAGTGAAAGTTAATTTATATCGCCAAAACTGTTCTCATGTCTCAAAAATAGTATGGTCCTCAATTCTTTACAAACGTTCGGGAACTGTAAAACAAAGAACAATTAAAAAGAAAAAGAAATGATAGGTAAGATAGAATTGCTGCCTTTAAGAACAATCCCTGAAGTTAAACCCGGTGATGACCTGGGAGAAATAATTGCTGAAGCTGCTCAGAGAGAAATCGGCTTTCTTCAGGAAAAAGATATTGCTGTTATTACCATGAAAATAGTTTCCAAGGCCGAAGGTTGCTTGATTGAGCTGGATAATATTATTCCCTCCAAAAAGGCAAAGAGCATTGCCAGGAAGACAGGTAAATCTGTTCAGTTAATTCAGGTCATTCTTGACCATAGTGAAAAGATAATAGGAATCATACCTTTTTATAGATTGATTGGGAAAGGGCTTATTGATCATAAAGATTTTTCTTACCGAAACGAAGAAGCACTGGAACTTATCAGACTTGACCCAAGTCTCTTGATAACAATCGATAAACAGGGTGCTATATACAGTGACGCCGGTGTGGATACTTCTAACCATCCAAAGGGTATAGCAAGTTACCCACCAAGAAATCCAAACCTCTCAGCAGAAAGAATCCGTAAGAGTATTAAAAATCATACACGTAAAAATATTGCGGTTATAATCGCAGATACAGAAATTTTTTTTGGTGGCACAATAGATGTGCCAAGAGGAATTTCTGGAATACCTTTCCGGTCAATGAAATTTGCTGAAAGGGACCGTTTTAATAAACTGAAATATGGAGGAGTAGACCTTATTGCTTTTGAATTAACGGCAGCAGCAAGTTTGCTTTTTGGGCAGACAGATGAAGG
>CAZLFE010000194.1:0-2399 GCA_964558725.1 uncultured Nitrospiraceae bacterium
GCATGGAAAGGAAACTTGACAGGAGATTTCTCTTGAAGTTGCCGGGAAGACCGAGGAAGAAAAAAGAAAAGTAATAATATGGGATGTGTCCCTCTTCAAATGCTTTCTTTTATATATTTGTTCAACTTTGAATTAACAAGTAAAGCACTCAGTCTTATTTTTTCTGTTGCTTACCATAATTCAACATATATAACATTTCTTTTCATATGAAATATACAATGCTCATGGAGGTTTTTTCAATGCAGACTTCAGGAAGGATTATTGCCTCCTCACTACCCATTACGACACCATCGCCTTTCACCCGAAGGTAGCGAGCCTTTTTTTCTTACTGCCACCCACTTATCCTCAGCATTAACGGGTTTGAGAAATAACGATTACTGGTTTGAATGCACTATCTTGTTGCTTTTTTCACCTTATCTCCAGCCCTTACTACTTTCTTTCTTCTGCATCTTCAAGAGCTTTTTGCATGTTCTCACCTGCCTCTTCGAGCTTATCACTAGTTTTCTCGATAGCTTTATCAATCTTCTTCCCAGCTTTTTCCAATGGCCCTTCTTTCTTACAACCAGCACACATAAGGAGAAGCGAGCCCATCAAAATAACAGAAATTATTTTCAATAAACCTGACATACCAACCTCCGACATAAATGCGACTAAAGTTACTGAGAGTTTCTTCATAATTTGTCCTTTTTTTATATTGACAAAAATGTTTAATTGGGAATTTTCGTTATATTTATAAGAAAACAGATTGAGAATTTTATTGATTACCGTTGAAATAATCAAAGAAAAGGCAGAGTCATTTCTTACCCTGCCTCAATTGTACTTAAAATTATTTAATAATTACCCTGTGTTTTGTAAGGTAAATGAGTGCCACTACAAGTAGGGCTATTACAAGTAAAGCAACGATCACACTGAGACCGTCGCCACCAACTTTTAACTGGTCAATATTCAGAGCAAGGTTATGAATCTGTTCATCGTTAAGCTGGCTGAGCCTTTTTTGAATTTCATCTTGAGCAAAACCCAGATTTTCAAGCCTCTCTCTTACCATTTTGGTCTCAAGGACTTTCTGGATCCTTTGCAGGTCTGCCGTTCTATCAATCTGAGGATGAGCAATAATATCTGATGGGATAAATCCTGCGTCTACTCTGGGTACCATGCCAAGAATGAACATTGCAACGGCAAGATAGCTTGCGATATATTTCATTAAAGGTATCCTCATAATATGCTTTCACCTCCCTTCATCTTTAATTAAATGAATGATAGCATATAACTTATTATTTTTGGTTTAATAATAGCCGATGTCCTATGGTGTCTTTGTGATTGTCAGATCAAGCCCCTAATTGGCAAGTCCCTGTGTAATCGCCATGTGCCAAATGGGCATTGACTGCTGCCCCATCAACATAGATAGTTTTACCTTTATGACAAATAGCTACTTTGTCGTTTGTTTCGTTAACATTCTCTCCAACTACAACAGCACACCCACAACATGAAATCATTGCAATGAAAATGATAGTTTTTCTGAGCAAATTCATAAATGCCTCCTGTATAAATTTATGATTTTTTCATTTCCGTGTTTCATAAAAAATTAATTCTATTTTTCTTATCCTTGGAATTCTTCTTGCTTATACCTATAAAACATACATTAAAGAAACATCAGTGATTAAAATTACGAAATTATGAAGAGGTACTTCAAAGAAGTTCCAATTAATGAGGGGAAAAGTGTCAAACGATAGTTTCAATGAGAGTCACAGGATAATCATCTTATCTATTTCCGTTTGTAATGTTGTATTGCAGGACAGACTTGTCCAAAATAAGTTTTAGATAAACTCCGATCTGGGTAATATAGATATGCAATGAACAAAACCCAGACCGGAGGTGTATATGAATAAGTTTAGCAGCATTTTCAGCCAGATTCTATCACTTTTTTGGAGGGTAGAGTTTGAGAGGGCAGTAAGGGAGACGAAAGCAGAACATGGAGCTAAGGGGTTTTCGAGTTGGGGTCAATTTGTAGGGATGCTATTTTGTCAGCTTGGACAAGCACATTCCTTAAGAGAGATATGCACAGGACTTGCCAGTTGTCTTGGGAAATTGAGACATATAGGAATAATAGTGGCTCCGAAGAAATCCACATTGGCCTATGCCAATGAACACAGGCCATGGGAACTATATCAAAAGGTTTTCTATCAACTTCTGTGGAGATGTCATGGTGAATTTCTTGGAAAAAAGAAATTCAGGTTTAAGAACAAACTAATGAGTTTTGATGCGTCATTAATAGAGTTGTGTGCAACGGTTTTTGATTAGGCAAAATTCAGGACGACCAAGGGAGCGGTTAAATTACATCTACTGTTAGACCATGCAGGGTATCTTCCTGAATACGCCCATATTACCGATGGCAAAGTACA
>CAZLFE010000195.1:0-2361 GCA_964558725.1 uncultured Nitrospiraceae bacterium
TAAAGTATGTTAGAATTTTTTATGGATATACATCAGCTCAAGGTATTTGCTTCAGTTTTTAAAAACAGAAGTTTCTCCAGGGCTTCAGAGGAACTTTACCTGACGCAGCCAACCATAAGTGACCATATAAAAGCACTCGAAAATGAGCTTGATTGCAAGCTCTTCGATAGATTGGGAAGAACAATTATTCCCACTAAAGATGCTGAGATTTTATATACCCATGCACTGGAAATTATAGAAAAAGCCAATACCCTGAAAGAGGCTATCAGTCAAATGAAAAAGGAGATTAAAGGCGAATTGATTATAGGCGCAAGCACAATCCCTGGGACATATTTGCTGCCATCCATCATGGCGGCGTTTCAGAGAAAACATCCGTCTGTTTCTTTTCAAATTCTCATATCTGACTCCAGGGGAATCGTTGACAAGATTTCCAAACATGAATTACTTCTGGGAATTGTAGGGGCAAAACTCGGTAACGACCAGCTAAACTACATACCCTTTGTGGAAGATGAGCTCATCGTCGTGTCTTCACCTTCTTTGGTAAAGAACAACAAGATGACATTGAAGGAGCTAATCAAATTTCCCTTAGTCTTAAGGGAAGAAGGTTCGGGGACGAGGAGAGAGACCGAAAAGATTTTAGAAAACAGAGGGATCTCGCTCGATAAGATTAACATTGCAGGTATTTTTGGTTCTACTGATGCTATTAAACAGGCTGTAAAGGCAGGATTGGGGGTTTCCATATTGTCAAGGCTCTCGGTAAAAGACGAATTAAAACACAGCATACTCAAAGAAATAAAACTAACCGATATCCAGATGAGACGAGAATTTTACATTGTGACTCATCAGAAGAGGACTCTTCCTCTTTTGCATACTATCTTTTTAGAGCATATGAAAACTGAATCTACAAAATATCTCAATAAACCGCAAGGGTAATGTTTAAAATTTAGTCCGCCATGTATCTACCAATTCTTCTCTGCTGATTACGCAGATTACTTTTACCAAGAAAAAATCTATAGAATCCATTCATCTATAGATATTAACTATTTGACTTATAGCTTTTATATATAAAAAATAAAATAAATGAATAAGGTTTCCGTGGAGCAATAGCTTGCTACTCAAAAGAATCAGTAAGTGGTGCACAAAAATACTTCTCTCACCGTGGCTTCATCGTCTCATCAGGTTTGCTCTTGGTTCTGTCTTTGTCTATAGCGGGTTCATAAAACTCATGGATCCTAAAGCTTTTGCGAAGGCTATTTCCCAATATGACATACTTCCAGAAAGCTTGTTAGCTCCTTTTGCAATTGGCTTGCCTGCTTTGGAGTTCTTGGCTGGACTGGGTTTGATCTTTGCTGTCCGTGGTAGTTTAAGCATAATCTTTAGTTTATTGATTATGTTTGTCATTGTCCTCTGGTACGGAGTGTTGAACAATCTGTATATTGATTGTGGATGTTTCTCTCCCGAAGAATTAAAAAACCATGAAGGTCTCTGGCATGCCTTTTATCGAGATATTGTGATGATTTTTGCCGTGGTTTATTTGTATGTGTCACATTGGATACGGTCTGGCAGTAAAGCACACCTTAGTCTGTGGACTGAGACAAAACCAAATTGAGGGAGGATTTGAGAAGATGCAGAAAAGACTTTTTTTAATGTGGTTAGTATGTGGGGTTTTTATTCTATGCTTATTCAGTAACGGTTTCGCTGAATGGGGGAGTAAAGAGCTCGAGACAGAGAAGATCGCGGTGAATTTTGCAAGGGAAGTTGCAAAGGGAGGGTATAAGATTGTTTCTACAGAAGATATGAAAGGATGGATAGACCAGAAGAAGGATATGCTTATAGTTGATACCATGCCATATGAAGACAGCTATAAGAAACAACATGTTCCAGGAGCTGTTCAATTTGAATTTCCTAAGGAAGAGGTTACAAATCTTGATGATAAAACAAAAGCTGCATTCGAGAAGATTCTTGGCCCACACAAAGACCGTTTAATCGTTATTTACTGTGGCTTTACCAAATGTGGTCGTAGCCATAATGGAGCCATGTGGGCAGTAAAGCTCGGTTATAAAAATATTTACCGTTATCCTGGTGGAATTAAGGCATGGACGGAAGCTGACTATCCAGTAGAAAAGGCAAAATAAAGTAATGATCGAGGGGTATCGGGGCTGGTGCCCCGCCTGGTCTGCAAAACCAGCGACATGGCATAAAAGACAAATAGGTTGCTTTGCTTGACCAGCAACGTTAGCTCTTTCAACTGTTTTTGTCTTCCAATAAAGAGCCATGGTGGGTTCGATTCCCACTTCCCCTCTCCAGAATTATTTAAAAAGCACGTTAATAAAAAGCATAACAAATCACATTGAGGAAGGC
>CAZLFE010000196.1:0-2343 GCA_964558725.1 uncultured Nitrospiraceae bacterium
TTTTTACGATCCTGCTGGTCTCAGCATCCATTTTCTTTTTTATCTGGTTAATTTTCTCCTTAAGTCTTACCATCATGGGATAATCAGGTTTGTACATCTTTCGCTTTTGGTTATACTCAGATTCGAGTGATGCCAGAACCTTTTTCAGTTCCATAACCAAGGGGTTGCTCATAACAACAGGGTTTGATTCAAAGTCTCCGGAGCGAACTTCATTGTAAATGGCTTCTTTGTTCATCCTTTCTGCACTCGCTTCTGTAAAATCCGTCGAAAGCTCAGAGAGCCTTTTTGTAATTATGCTTTCACCCTCGATACCCTTTTCCTTTGCTTCGAGAAAGATAATCCCCTGTTTTGAAGCATATTCATTGAGTTTTTCCTCTGCCTGTTCAAGCTTTGCCTTCATGACATCTATCTGCCCTTGAAGCCACTCTCTGGCCTTATGGGTTGCCTCAAACCTCGATTCTATATTCAGATCAATAAAGGATTCCCCTATTTCGTTTGCAACTTTTGCCGCAAGTTCCGGACTCGATGATGTAAAACTTATATTAACAAGATTCGATCTCGGGACCGGGCTAATATCCATCCTGCTAATAAATGAATTAATGAGTTTCGGATCAATCTCTTCTTCTGACAGCCTGTTGTCAGCTAAAAGGATATTATCCTTACCTTCTTTTTCCCTTTTTTCGAGATCCATGGCAAATTCCGGATGAGTATCGAGCTTCAGTAAACGAATAATGCGCTTTGCAAGGTTTCTGGACTTCAGTATCTTACATTGAGTCTGGAAATAGTTTTCTTCATTCAAATCAACTCCCACAACACCATCAGAAACAACAAAATTGGGTTTTTCTTTTTCTATCCTTATTGTTACCATAGATTTATACACAGGCTTCTTCAAGAATGCGCCGATTGTTACAGTCGTGACTATCGCTATGAGAAAAGTGATTATCATCCACTTCCGCCTCAACAGGATGTTAAGACAATCCCTTAGATGTACTTCTTCTGTGACAGGAAGGGAATAAAAGGGTTGAGGAGATGTTAAAGGATATTGACGGTGTTTATCAGGCACATTTGTTTTTTCTTGATCGACATCACCCATCTATAATCTTATCGTCATTTTCTCAAAAAACTTAAATGGCTCTCCCAAAGCCAAAAGTTATGAACCCTTTGATAGCATCAACAAAGCTATTGAAAAAATTCTTAATACCGCTCTCGGGAACAATGATGATATCATTCTCTACAAGGAGGATATCAGGGCTCTCACCTTTTTGAATTGCGACGTAATCTACTGAAATGATATCCTTCTCTTTCTTAGAATTGACTCTAAATATCCTAACCTCATGAGGTTGGGCACGATAGTCCTCTTTGACTGCGGTATTGGTTGCCGTACTGAACAGTATAACTTCGTTTAATCTGTTTGTATTATTTTCTGCGGCAAGATTAATAGCAGGTGTGGTGGTGTTCGTAATGTGGTGAGCAGCGCATCATATATGGAAAGGATTAAGGCGAGGGCAAAAGATAACATGGAACGCCTCTTATTTGTCACCGAGATTAAAATATTTAAAATGGTATAGATGGGCTTGCAATTCCCCCTTTACGAAATGCATCAAAGGCTGCAACAGTGCCTCCCGTGATGAACAAACCTAAGAATGTGCTGTTAATGAGTCTGGCTTTTGCTCCTGTCGCATATAATTGCACGGGACCTGAAGATGAGACAAAAAAGATCTCATCGGTTTTGAGAATTTTTTTCTGTGAACCCAGAAAGGTCACATTGATATGTCCAGAAAAGCACCTGATCTCTGTCCCTTTTTCTGAGCTGATAACCATTCCTTGAATACTCTGAGAGTCAGGAGAACCAGTTTCTTTAGCAACCAGGATAGTTGCCTGGGCTGTAAAAATAGAAAGGGAATCAGATGGTATGACTCCAAAGTAGAGGGTTCCCCTTTTTAAGTTAGCTGAGTAACTCTTTTTAACATCAATAGACGCCTCTGTATTTTTTGAAAGTTCTATTTTAGAGCCATCTTTCATAACGATAAAGGCTACCCCCTCTTTTGTCATAATCTCTGTGCTGTTAAGCAGTGGATAGATACCCTTCATCTTTGTCCATTTATCAGTGGAGGATGCAATCATGACATCTCCAGAAGACTTAATTTCTCCATACGCTATGACTTCTTGGGCTGAAACCTGTGTTGCAGAGATAAAAAGAAAGGTAAATGCAAGTGTTACAGAAATGAAAGGATTTTTCTTTCTCATTATCTACCTTAACACCTTACAGAAATCTGACTCTGTTGTCAAGGGCATTTATAAGAAGGTTTAAACTTTTCTTTGTAAAATGCTTAAAATCCAAAA
>CAZLFE010000197.1:0-2295 GCA_964558725.1 uncultured Nitrospiraceae bacterium
ATGGAAAGGAAACTTGACAGGAGATTTCTCTTGAAGTTGCCGGGAAGACCGAGAAGGAAGGAAAGTAATAATATGGGATGTGTCCCTGATTAATGGAATCTTTGTAGTTTTTAGACAGGCTCTGTGTCCCTGATTAATGAATGCGTAACTCGTGTGATTAACTAAAAGCTTATAACATTCTTATCAGGCTGAGCCTATAGGTTATTCATAGAATATTTTTATTAGTATTATGAATATATTTAATTTTATAATAATTTAGATAAAAAATTAGAAATTATGGACTGAGGGGGTTTATGAAAGAAGATTTCAACTAGCAATCATTGTAGAAGTAGTTGAAATGTTTTGCTTTTTGATGGTCAAAATGAAGGATGAAGAAAAGACAAAAGAGCAATTTTTAAATGAATTAGGGGAATTGCGTCAACGAATTACTGAGTTGGAAGTCTTTGAAGCCAAACACAAGCTGGTAGAAAAACAGCTTAAACAGCGAATCGCAATCGAGAAAGCGTTGGCGCATGCCTCAAGATTGTTTATCTCAACGGTTGATCCTGATCTTAATCAAATCCTCAAAATCTTCGGAGAGGTAGTAAGTGCCAACAGGAGCTATATATTTTTATTTCGAGAAAATGGCAAAAAAGTGGACAATACGCATGAGTGGTGTGATCCCGCAACAGAACCACAGATAGATAACCTTCAGGACTTAGATTCATCACAGGTTCCCTGGTGGATAGAAAAGCTTGAAAGCAGAGAAAATATTATAATACCGAACGTTAGTGCTTTACCCCAAGAGGCCACTGCAGAGAAAGAGATTCTCCAATCCCAAAGTATACGCTCACTTCTTGTTGTCCCAATCGATTCCAAGGAAGGCAGACTTTTGGGATTCATGGGTTTTGATGATACGGAAAAATGCCGTACGTGGTCTGATGAAGATATAAGGCTTCTTCGCGTGGCAAGTGAGATGATATCGAGCTACTTAGAGCGCAAGAAAGTAGAAGACGCGTTGAAAGAATCGGAGGCATTGTACCATAGTCTTGTCGAGACTTCACAGGATTTAATCTGGAGATGTGATGCTGAAGGAAAGTATATTTTCTTGAATAAGGCATGGGAGAAAACTCATGGTTACAAGATTGAGGAAATGCTTGGTAAACCCTTTACATATTTTCAAAGGCCGGAGGTTGCTGCAGCTGATATCGAACATTTCAAAAGTCATGTAAAAAGAGATCCTGTAGACTCCATAATGGGTTATGAAACAACACAAATTTCAAAATCCGGAGAGGAAATTCATCTGGTCTTTAACGCAATACCTTTATATGACTCTGAGGGAAAAATCATAGGGAGACAGGGGACTGCTCATGACATCACTTTGCGTAAGCGGGCAGAGGAGGCACTGAAAAAAGCACACGATGAACTGGAAATTCGAGTGAGGGAACGGACTACTGAATTGGTAACAATGACTGAACAATTGAAGCAAGAAATAGATGAGCGCAAGAAAGCAGGCAAAGAATTAGGGAAATTTCATGAACAATTGCGTAACCTTTCTGCACACTTACAATCGGTAAGGGAAGAAGAGAGGGAGAAGATCGCACGTGAGATACACGATGAATTGGGGCAGACATTAACTGCTTTGAAGATGGAACTATCCACATTAGCAAATAAACTCTATCCAGATCATAAACCACTTCTTGAGAAAGCAAAATCTATGACAAAGATCATTGATAAAACCATCCAATCAGTGAAGAGGATATGCGCTGAATTGAGGCCTGCGATATTGGATCATTTTGGTCTCCCGGCCGCAATCGAATGGCATGTGGAGGAGTTTGAAAGCCGGACAGGGATAAAATGTGATGTTTCTATAGAACCTAAAGAAATCAACATAGATCAAGATCTCAGCACTGCTCTTTTCCGCATCCTTCAGGAGGCACTGACAAATGTCGTTCGGCATGCAAACGCAACAGAGGTCGGGATAAGCTTAAAGGGAGAAGAGGGAAAGATTGTCTTAAAGGTTAGTGATAATGGTAAAGGAATAACGAAAAAGCAGATTTCAGACCCTATTAACACCTTTGGCTTGATTGGAGTAAAAGAGCGTGTTCACTATTTTGGGGGTGAGATTGAAATAAAGGGAATCCGAAACAAAGGAACAACCCTAATAGTAAATATTCCTGTTAAAAAGAAAGAACAAGACCTGTAATGTAAATCTTAGTCGAATAAAATTATGAAATTCCTTTGAGAACACTTTACTACTCTATTTCGAATAAGCGTCATTCCGCTGCGTGAGTTGAGGAATGACGTGTGAAGGAC
>CAZLFE010000198.1:0-2293 GCA_964558725.1 uncultured Nitrospiraceae bacterium
AGATACCCCAGTGGAAGACACAATTGAAATCACATAAAGTACTACACCTAAAAGTAGGGTGATAAAAAAGATAGTAAAGAATATTTTAGGTTTTCGGTAAAGTAAAATAATAAGCACGACAGTCATAGCAAGGGTAATAAGTGGATTATCCTGTAAAAAAATAACAATACTATTTAGTATTACTGAGAAATCCATAAGTAGTCTTTTTTCTATCTTATATCTTAATATAACCTGACTGTTACTTCTCCGTTAAAGTGATTTGTATCACCTCATTTTATTATTCCTCAGGAATAAATTAAGAGCGAAGGATAAGCATTAAGGCACATCATGAAAAGATTACTAATTGTGTTAGTTTTCTCTTTCTTTTTAATACTCGCTGCTTATATAGCAAGCGCTGAATTCTTGGCGTCTAAAAAGTCAGAGAACTATCATTATTCAAATTGTGCAGATATAACTCAAGCTATAGTGCAGTGCGATAGTCCGCAAAAGAGCAATTCCAATATGGCTCGTATCGATAGTATATCAATTGGTTCTCATTTAACGGTTCAAGAAGTTCGACAATTGATTAGACTTCACAACAAGGCTCGTGCAGATGTGGGTGTTGGCCCTGTGTCTTGGTCGAAGAAACTTGCGATTTATGCCCAGGAATGGGCTAATAATCTTGCGTCTATAGATTGTGAACTAAGACATCGTCCACATTCGGGAAAGTGGAAGCAAGAGTACGGTGAGAATTTATTTATAGGAACAGCAGGTTATTATGGAGTAGCTGACGCTGTAAAGTCGTGGGAGAGCGAAAAAACATATTATCATGGTCAGACGCTCAATCCTTCTAATTGGTACGAATCAGGTCACTATACTCAGATCGTATGGGAGAATACTAAACAGATTGGTTGTGCCAAAATAGAATGCAATGGTGACTTAATAGTGGTTTGCAATTATAATCCCCCTGGTAATGTCTTAGGACAGAAACCATATTAACTTGAGTTTCTAAATGATTTTGGGTAATTTGGTGGTAGAAGGGCATAGATAAGTCTTAACGTAAAACTTATGAAAGGAGGCATGTATGAATTTGCTCACAAAAACTATCATTTTCATTGCAATGATTTCATGTTTTGGGTGTGCTGTAGTAGTTGAAGAAAAAGCTCCCGAAACCAACAACAAAGAAGCTATTTGTCATAAAGGTAAAACCATCAATGTTGATGAGGCAGCAGTGAAAGCCCATTTGGGGCATGGCGACTACATGGGGACTTGCCGATAAGAAACAGAGGATAGAGCCCCATTGAACAAACTAAAAGCATTATAAAAAATGTATTGGCAACTTAAACATTTTGTTAAGGAGGAAGTATGATGAAAAAAAGATCATGCATTTACGGGTTACTCATGCTTTATTTCTTTAATTCGGGTTGCGCTGCCCTTTTGGTCGGAGCTGGTGCTGGTACTGCAGGTGCTATCTGGTACAAAGGAAAGCTGCAGGAGACAGTTTCGGCTTCTGTTCCCCGTGTGCATCAGGCTATCAAGTCCGGGTTGAGAGACCTGAACATCAAAATCACAGAAGACAAGTTTGACAATCTGACTGCTGAGGTGGAAGGTGTATTTGCAGACGATAGGAAAGTTTCTATAGATGCTGAATCTATCAATTCATCAACAACCAAGTTGACTATTAGAGTTGGTGTTTTCGGTGACAAAGACCTCTCTCAAAGTATTAGTGATGCTATTAAAAAGTACCTATAACAAAAGATTGCAATAATGATGTAAAAGTTGAGACTTTCCCCTTCAGATAACCTCTGAATATCTTGAAAACTTCTTCCTCTTCTAAGGAAGTTGTCAAGATTTTTTCTTAAGCTGTTCTGTTAAAGCTGAAATGGTTGTGGTGCCACCTGTCTTTATAGATTGCTGATACGGTGGTTGCACCAAAGGTCATATGATTTGTAAGAAGCACAATGATGTCTCCCGTTTCATTGTCTATTACTTCTATCCTCCTGAGCGGATATGAACAATGCTCCTTTGCATAAAACCCTTTAAACTTGATAACCTCGTCTTTGAGAATATTCCGGTTCTCAGGTAAAGGAAGTCTCTTTTTTACCCTATATGAGGCATTGCCTTTTAACCTCATCACAAAATATACCCCTTCAGCAGTCCATCTGCCAAACAGTTCATAATCCACACATCCTCTGTCTATCACAATGATTGCACCAGGAGCAAAACGAAGCCTCTTTAAAATATTTACCTCGTGTACTTTGATATCGTCAAGTCTTTTATGCAAATTTTCTTAAAGGTGCTATTCTTAACGGTT
>CAZLFE010000199.1:0-2274 GCA_964558725.1 uncultured Nitrospiraceae bacterium
ATCTTCCACCGCCTCATTGAAGACAATATGATAAGCATCTATACATCCATTGAGGTCATCATCAATTGTTTCAGCTTTTACAACTCTCGGAAAATCTACAAAGATTGTTTTACAAGCTTTATTATTGTTTGTATCAGATTCAACAATGTAGTTATCGGGATTTACACAGACATAAATATCATGAGGACCAGCAGAAGTAGAGGTGGAGATGGATGCAGTTGCACTCCCTCCGTAAGGAACTGGAGATATTTCGTCTGTACCAATCAGTTTGTTTAAAGACGGGTCTCCATCATAGAATCTGACTATAGTTGTTGTGGAACGATATGCTTTAAACAGCAAATCGCGGTTAGGCCATTCTATCCACGGAGGTCCTTGATCATATGAGCAAACCACTCTGCCGTCAGCATAATAGTTACCAGTTGTCTGTATTACTGAATACCCTGAACTGTCATAAACAGCATAATTGTGCGTTACTATCCAGTAGGTAGTATTTGCCGATAAAGGGACTAATTCGGGAAAGGTAAAATCAATCCAATACCACCACACGCCACTACTATTTACTGTTGTTGAAGCAACCGGAACAACCAAATCTCCACTTGGTGCGTTTGCAAGATCCTTCTCAATTGTAACAGTCAAAGAGTCATCATAATCATTCTCGGCACTATCTCTTATATAAAGACTTACGCCTGTTAAATTAATATCCTCTGTATATTGGAACGATTGAGCTACCCAAAAATTGGAACTTAATTCAACTTTATACAGTCCTGGTTGTGTCTCTTCAGTATTCTTGGCAAAAACTCGTTCAGAATAGCCCGTGCCACTGTTATGTACAGTTGCTGAAACAACAAATACCTCACCTGAGTCAGGGTAGTCTTCACTGAACAGGATGTTAGGGACAGTTAAGTCAGGAAGGGCCCAGCAACAAGGGACAAAAATGGCAAGAAATAAGAATAATAATATATAGTCCTTTGCGTTTCTCATTTCTAAGACAATTTCCTATGCCTACCTACCGCATGGATTAGTCGTAAGAGTACTGTAATCTCTCTACTTTAGATTACCTCAAATTCTCAAAAAAGGCAAGGGGAAAAACGTAGTTTTGGCTTGACTGAGAAGCCATTTTTTGATAGACTTACTTGAAATAAAGGAGATTCGCCACAGTGAGAATGAAACTGATTGTAAATCCTTTGTCTGGTGGCAAGAAAGTGGAAACTTACCTACCTAGAATTAGAGAAATTCTGGGAAAGGGCAATTCACTCAGCTTCGCCGTAACTAAAGAAAAAAATGGCGCACTTGTGGAGGCGAAGAGAGCAGCCCGAGAAGGCTATGACCTGATTGTGGTTTGTGGAGGGGATGGGACTCTAAATGAGGTAATTAATGGAGTAGTTTCTACCAATAACTCCATTCCCATAGGATTTATTCCCTGCGGGACAAGTAATATTTATGCCCTTTCCGCAGGCATTCCATTTGACCCTATCCAGGCCTGTGAAATTATTCTTGAAAAATATGTAAGGAAAATCGACTTGGGAAAAGCAGGAACTGGCACCTCTGCCCGCTACTTTGTTTCCATGGCAGGGATAGGATACGATGCTTCCGTAATCCAATCACTTAACCCTAACCTTGTAAGAACTTTTGGGGGCGTTCCCGCTCATATAATAGCAGGACTGCGCGAGTTAATTAAGTACAATGGAACTGAACTCTCTATTACGCTCGATGGCTCTTCCTGTCGAGGCTTTCAGGCGATTATCTCCAACGGGAGTTTCTACGGCATATCCTCCATACTTGCTCCTGAGGCAGATATGTCCGATGGCTATCTGGACGTTATTCTGTTTAAGAATGGCCGAAAGAGAGATATTCTTCGTTACGTTTTCGGCATTTTGAGGGAGTGCCATCTTCATTTCAAGGACGTGGAATATATCCGAGCGAAGAAGATAGACATCGATGCCGTGGGCGAAGTCTGGATACAGGTTGATGGGGAAACTATGGGCACTCTGCCTCAAAAGTTCGAAGTCTGCCCTCAGGCTCTTCAGGTAATTTTGCCCAGGACAAAATTTGCTTCATAATGGAGAAAGATTGAGATTCATTCAAACGCTAAGAGAGGGTGATTGGAAAGTAAAAATTCTTCTCCTTTCTGTCCCCATAATCTTATTAGTTTACATCTACCATGGAATGGACAGGGCATTTGGACGATATTTTTCTCACCTTTCCAGCTACTACTATTTCGACATATATCGTTATGCTTACCATTTTTTGGCCACATTCATCCTCCTTTTTCTC
>CAZLFE010000200.1:0-2249 GCA_964558725.1 uncultured Nitrospiraceae bacterium
TGTCGCAAAACTCACAGTTGAAGGGACAGCCCCGGGAATACTGGATATTGATTGAGGCATAGTGCTTCATATTGACGAGCCTCCACAGAGGAATGGATGTCTTTCGTACGTCTGCCCACTGATCAGTGGTATAGAAATGGCCGGCAACGCCATTGCCGAAATCTTCGAGGAAACGGAGTAGGGTGATTTCGGCCTCGTTCAGCACCAGATGGTCCACTTCTCCAAACGCTTCATATTCGGTCGTGAAAAGAGGACCGCCTGCGACAATCCTGACGCCGACTGCCTTGCATCTCGCAATCACTCCTTTCACCGATTCTTTCTGGACGGACATCGCACTCACAAAGACGAGATCAGCCCACCTCAGGGCATCGTCATGCAGGCTTTCCACATTCATGTCGACCAGTCTCTTTTCCCACGCTTCGGGAAGCATCGCTGCTATAGTCAACAATCCGAGGGGTGGACTGCTCGCCTTTCTGTTAATAAATTTCAGGGCATATTTAAAACTCCAGAAGGTATCCGGGAATTCAGGATAAATGAAGAGTGCTTTCATGGAATACCTTATCCTTTTACTTTTTCTCCATCTTTAAGAGGCTCTTTACGGATTTAACACCCTTCTTTTCGGATGTCATCTAATCTCCATTGAAATTCCCTTCCCTGGACACGCGAAGACACGAGCGTAGTGAGTTTAGCTTTATTCCTAATAATCAAGACAGTTAAAAGTTTTTCTTAATGATTTTTTGCCAAGGTTATTTAACCTTCTGCTTATTTCCAAGTGAAAGATGGGCAATGTAGAAGGTTTTGAAATGTATATGTTACGGGAAGAATTTGATTACTTTCGGTTTACCTGCTAACTTGCTTCCCTCAACGCTTTTTAATCTCTAAACACACGGCCTCCTTTTTTAACAGTCTCCCGAAACCCCTTCTTTACTTTCTTGATAATATCAACTTCGTACTCAATTTCCTTTGCATGTCTTGCATGTCTCTCCATCACTATCCTTTCTGCATCTAACCAATCTTCTAATTCATGCCCGTGGGCCCTTCCTCTTTTTTCATAAAGTTCATACGCAACCCTTGCAATCTCTTCATGTATACCCTTTTTCTTATCCAATCCATCCTCTCTCTAAAAAATATCTCTTAGTTGATAAGAAATCACTTTTTTAACATAAGCAAAGATAACAAAAAATAATGGTAATTACAATATTCTTTTCAATTTCTATTTGTAATCAGCACCATTATTGCAGGTTTTAAAGGTGTGGAATTCAGGAAGTAATTCCCTCCCCGACTCTTTAAAAAAGAGAAGCCCCAGGTCCTCCAGGGCCTTATGTTCAAGGTGCGTTTTTTTTTATAAACCGCCCAGAAGTCAAGAATAACTCTATACCGAATCAAGGAACATTGCGGTCAGATGGAGGTCCCAAGACAGTGCGATTAATAGTCCCATCATCGGAAATAGTCTCTATTGTGACTACCCCATTAGGCCAAGCAATGACTATATGGTTACCGCTCACCGCAATGTTTGGAGTCGGATAGCCAGCCTTGTCCTTTTGCCCATATAATTCCTTCGCAGCATTAAGTGCATCCATCCCGGCAAAACCAGTTTTCCCGGCAGGTATACTGGGGATCTTGAGCCCGCCTGGGAGTTTGGGAAGGCCAGGAAATTGTTGGGCCCCCGTCAGTCCAAAAATGGTGATGACCAGGGCAATCGCCAGAACCAACGAAGTAAATAGGAAAAAGCGCTTTGAAATGTATCCTTTCATCTTTTGCCTCCTATTTCGATTTACGTATTTTTATATCATAAATATTAAGCAGAACTTACTAAAGGTTGTTCCTCAGGCAGCTCGGCCATACCATGTGTTTCTGAAGTATGTTTAGTAACCATCTTATAAAGCTCCTCTTCTGTCTCTGCACGACCTGCCCATTTACATTATGACCCCATGTCAGTACAACTTAGACCTTTGCCATTTTATACCTCCTTTCAGTTGGTTTAGTAATATCTCATGTAATCACACTATACACATGAAAAACAAATAAAAGTATCAGTATATGTCTGATATTTTTGTAGGAGTTTGTCTTTTATATATATCAGTGTTTGTCTTACAAAGTTACTATACGAGTTTAAAAGATTTAAAAGTCTTTTAAATTAGGTTAAGGACTTCCGTCTGAAATGTTGTATTGTGAATCATAATTTAAAAATCACGCTTACAGGAAGGAAGAGGTGAAGAGCTGAACCCATTTCAGGTTGCCTGTTCACC
>CAZLFE010000201.1:0-2243 GCA_964558725.1 uncultured Nitrospiraceae bacterium
AGAGACAGGAAAATATCATCAACATCCACTTTCAAAGAAATTCTTCCTTTACTTCCCTCGTAACTTTTCAGGATCACATGTGCGAGATCCGTAATATAATCCTTGAGATTAACATCGGATAAATCTTTTGCTTGATAAAGTTTCTCATGGACAAGAGAGATTGATCTAATTCTGTTTTGGACTTCTTTTATCATCTGCAACATTTTTTTATCATCGATGGTTATAGACTGAAGGTCGAGCAGGCTGGAAATCACCTGCATGTTGTTCTTTGTCCTGTGGTGGAGTTCACGCAGAAGTATTTCCTTCTCCCTGAGCGATTTCCTGAGGTACTCTTCTGCCAATTTTCGCTCTGTGATATCTGTGTCCACACCTCGATATCCGAGAAAATTTCCCCTCTCATCTAAAACTGGAGTTCCGCTTGTCTCAAGAAAAACTACATGGCCCATTTTATGAATATTTGCATAAATGAAGTTTTTAAAGGTTGTTTTCCTATGAAAAGCTTCAAAGGCTTCTTCTTTAAGTTGCGTCATTATACCTGGATCAAGGAAATCATAGAAATATTTCTTTCCCACAATTTCTTCTGGAGTATAACCAAGTATTTTTTCTACAACATGGTTTGAATACGTGTATAAGCCATTCGCATCTACTTCCCAAATCCATTCACCCGCACTTTCAGCTACCTGCTTAAAACGTTCCTCTGCCTTTTTCCGCTCAGTAATTTCTCTGGATACACTTTCTATCATCTGGTTTGTTACTTTCCCTAAGGCTTTCAAAAGCTCTTCTTGGGAGTTATCAGAAATTCGAACATTAATGTCACCCTTGGAAACCTTATGCAATACATCAAAATGCTCGGCAAGACCTATTGCAAACTCATGAGAAAGTTCAACAATTTCTTCGATGTTCTGCGCAGTTAAATTTACCAAATGTTTTAGCTTATTAATCAATTCAATGCTTGAAATTTCAGGTATTCTAACTAAAGGATCTCCAGAAGAAATCCTTTTTAATGCCTCGATAACCTCGGATAAGCCTATGGCCAACTCTATGCTAATATTCTCCAGTTCTCTATCTCTATCTTCAGCAATATGTTTGTATTCCTTCAACTGTTCATTAAAAACCTCACAAGTATCTTTCATGCTGGGAATATCCAAATTCATCTTAAAAACATCACAATCAAGACACATTTCTATCTTATCTATGAATTTGCTTTGGATTTCATCTCGGCAATGGGTTCCTGAAAAAAGCCAGCATTCGAGGGTTCGTGATTTATAGGCTGGGCATCCTTTATTTTTACACTGAAAAATTTCCCAGCATTTTACTTTTCCCATTTGTTTGTCTCACAAAATGCTTTAATTCTTTATATTCTTCTTCTAATTGACTAAAGGCGCATTGCTTTCTACAATGTCAAATGTACATCATTGTTGTCTCCTTTATCAATAAGAAACAGTTGACTTTCATATCCATTATTTTCAATTCATAACGAGTATTTGAAATAAATAGTTATATTCCCCCTTATTTTTGACACACTAAAGTCCGGTCCGCCTAAAAATAAAAATGAAAGAGGTGGTCATCTTGCCTCCTTTATGAAGACAGGAATTTCTTCTATCCTAAAACTGTATCTGTATCCTCTTTTTATATCTTCCTTCATTCTTTATAGTGAGGAGAATTTTATTAAGCCGTTCACACCATACTCGAACATCCCTTTCAAATGTGGGACAATCTCCTATTACCTCCAGAATATCTCCGAATTTCATGTCTGCTGCTTTTACTGCTATCTTCAGGATCGGCTGAGGACACTTAAGACCAACGGTATCCAAAAGTTCGATTGCCATATAATTTTCTCCTTTGCTTTGCTGTCATAGTATTCTTTCAGAAACTACAGAAGCACTGCGGATGAATCTATCCCCCTCGTCCGGAACACTTCGGATATCCCACCTATAGCTTATTGGTTATAATCTACACCATTTTGACTATTTAAGAAAGTGAGAACTACAGGATGTAATTAAGCGAAAGAGGTATCTGGTCGCTGCCAAAAGTCTATTTTGCGGATAACACCTACTTATCCACAGTCATGGAAAGCCGATACTTAATTATTTTTCTGTTTATTCTTTGCCCCGGCGAGCTATTCTGGATATATTGGAAGCCATAATATATAGAGAGATATGCCTTTTCAAGTTCCTTCCAAGATAGCAAGCATGATCAAGTCTTGAGACAAGATTCTGTTCAAGAGCTAAAGGCAATTTGGC
>CAZLFE010000202.1:0-2223 GCA_964558725.1 uncultured Nitrospiraceae bacterium
TCCCTGGCTTGACCAGGGAATCCAGTTTTTTTTTCCAAGTGACTCCCTAAACAATTCGAGAAGAAAGTTTTCCTTCACCAACATATATTCCATAATCAAAGACTTCTATATCGCTATTAAGCCTACATTGCTCTGAACTTTAAAACAAAACTCTAATACTCCTCCAAGCAAAGTAATCATTCGTGCAATGTTAAAACAGGTCGCTCCAATCGATATTTCTGCTTTAGCCCCCTCTCGGCCACGAAGCAAGAAGTTTCTCATCCCGAGATTATGTTTTATGTGCCCAAAAGGGTGTTCTGCTCTGGTCTTTCTTCGAGAATATATCTCCTGAGACTCAGATTCTTTAAACTGTTTCTCTATTTTCTCCTTGAGTTCTTCCCTGGCAAGGCGATATATTTTTCGGCCTTGTCTCGCATTTGTACAAATACCAAAATTCTTACATTGTCGGCATAAGTTCGCATCTTTTATCCGATATATCAATCCTTCTTCACAAGTCTTCTGAGTAGAATAAATAAGGGGATGTCCTTCAGGACAGTAGTAGCAATCCTCTTCCGCGTTGTATGTGAATTGACTCTTGCTGAAGGGCTTCTCAGGCTTATGTAATGCTTGCCGCTGTGAAGGAACAACTACCTTTATATTTTCCCTGTCCAGCTTCTCCAGTTCTTTTGTATTCGAATAGCCGGCATCAGCACATGCAACTTCACAGCTTTTCTCCATAACTTCCTCTGCTTGCTTAACCTGCTCTGATAATTGATTTATATCCTTTGTTTCACTGACGGCATCGGCATGAATGATGAGTCCGTTCTTGTCATCAACTACGGTTTGGGCATTATAGCTTGCATGGGAGCCATGAATGCTCCTCATCAGTGCGCTGTCCGGATCTGTTTGATTTATCGTCCGTTCAACTCCATCTTTGTTTAGCTCTCCTTTTATTTCAAATTCAGCCAGAATTCCCTTGATTCGTTCCCTAAGCTTCCGTTGATCTATAAGTTCTTCCTTCATTTTTACCAGCGAACTGTCTTCTTTTTCTTCTTCATCTATACGGTCGCATTCCTCAAGTAATTTCTCTATGCGTTTATCGATTTCCCTTAACTTGCCTTGATACTGCCCTTTGCTGTAGTTTTTCCCTCTCGATGCATTTGCCCGTATCTTTGTCCCATCAACAAAAAGAATATTTCCCTCAATCAGCCCTAATTTCATACACATCCTGGCACATTGCCGTAATACTAACTTCAGCACTTTCTTATTATTCTTTCTGAATTCTGATATGGTCTTGTGATCCGGTTTTAACCCTCCCATAAGCCATATGAATGCTAAATTCTCATGTGTCGCTCTTTCCAGTTTCCTCGAACCTTTTATTCCATATGAGCATCCGTATACAATCAGTTTGAGCATGGCCTTTGGATCATATGCCGAATTCCCTACCTTATGAGGATCTATTTCTAAATCGATCTCATGAGGATTTAGCACTTCTATGAATGTGTCATATGCCCTGACTGGATGTTCTTCCCCAATATATTCATCGATGCTTTGGGGAAATAAGGTGATCTGCTTACGACTGCCACATTTATATGCCATTATTCTCTCCTTTTTTTCACACTCGCGGAATTCTAGCATATAAATGACCTTCTTTTATCCCCTTTTTCTACTATAATTGCGACACAATCTCCAAGCCGGAGAATGACAACAAGGAGTGAACTTTAACGGCGATATGATATTTGACTTCAAATGCATACCGGTAGATCATTTATAGACGCTCTCCATTAAAAATTATGCAACTGATGAGTTAACTTAGCGAAAAAGAGGAGACTGAATATGAAACTTGACAGAATTTATTTCATGTGTCCTTTTCAGGGATGAGAAAAGGGCGGGAGGAGGTGGAAAAGAATTTAATCTAAATTTAACAGAGTTGTAACATATTTGTAACAATCGAATAGTATTGTGAAAAACACAAAAGGAGGTAAATAATGAAAAAACTTTTTGCAATTTTGTCATCTGTCTTTTTTATTTGTACCGGTACAGCTTTTTCGTATGCTGAAGACCTGAGGATTGACGGGTCAACAACAGTTCTTCCCATAGCCCAAAAGGCGGCAGAGGTCTTCATGAAAAAGAATCCTGATGTCAAAGCTTACGTATCTGGGAGCGGGTCAGGAACCGGCATCAAGGCTCTTATTGATGGAACAACACATATTGCTACCAGTTCGAGAGAGGCAAAGGACAAAG
>CAZLFE010000203.1:0-2187 GCA_964558725.1 uncultured Nitrospiraceae bacterium
ACTCTTGATTTAGCTTTTTTATCTGGAATAGGCATACAATTTGCTAAATTTGCTAAAATGGTTAGTATGAGACCAAATCTATTTAAGTCTTGCAAGGGTTCTCACTCCTATAAGTTCAGGCTGTTTTTTTTCATTCTATGCATTATGCTTTGTATCAGTATCAGCTTTCTCTTTGGGAATTCGGGTCTTAAAAGCTTTGCTTCTGTAGGTACATCGAAAAAGCCTGTAGAGTCCAAAAAGTTTGCGGCTACCGAAGAACCCTGCCAGATAGTGAGATCTACCAAGGAAAAACTATTTTATGACGTATACTGGCTTGGTATCTATGCAGGAAGCGCAGTATTTGAGGCTATCAATGATAAGGGCTCATTGAGGATAACCTCGCGAGCCAACTCTGCTTCTTTCATTTCGTCCTTTTATACAGTGGAAGACTATGCAGAAAGTTTGATCATCAAGGGAAGGGCTACCCATTTCAGGATTAAACAGCGTGAGGGCAGGTACAGAAGTGATAAAGAGACAATATTTGACGTGAGTAAAAAAAGGATTACATACTTCGATTACCTAAAGGGTAAAAAGAAGGGACATATTTTTGATGGCGTGATATGGGATGTTATTTCCGGGTTTTATTATCTGAGGGCTCAGCCTCTGACGGTTGGGAAGGTTATTTATATTGATGTCTTTGACAGTAACAAGTTCCTTAAGGCTGAAGTGAGTATCCTGAGAAAGGAAAGGATCAAAGTTTCTGGCAGGGGAGAGGTAGATACAGTAGTCGTAAAGCCAGATCTTCAATCTGAAGGACTATTCCACAGGAAAGGCGATGTCTTTATCTGGCTTACCGATGATGAAAAAAGGATACCTGTAAAAGTCGAAACAAAGGTCCCCATCGGAAAGGTTGTCGCAGAGTTAAAAAATTCAGAAATTGAGAAGTGAGTATTGGTATGTCCATGAGGCTTCCTAATCCTTCAAGGTTCCTCGAGTCGCAAGGAAATATACGTTTTGTCAGTATATTCATTTCCAACATTTCTTCGTGATCCAAAAATGATATAATCAAAATGCAAACTTATCTTGATACGGAGGTAGAAATGATAGTCATTGCAGATAATCTGAATATAAGGAATAAAGCTTATATGGAAGCGGTGAAAGGCAGAAGGAAAGAAGTCCTCTCAGAATTTGCTAAAAGGATTTCCCATGCAGACATGATAAATGTACAGTGTTCTTTAGATGGTTCGGGAGATGAGGAAACTCTTCCCTGGGTAGTTGGAGTTGTCCATGAAATTACCGGGAAGGATATCTGTCTCGATTCAAGAAATATCAAGGCCCTTAAAAATTCCATCCCCTTATGTAAAAGGCCACCTCTTATTAACTATATTTCCGCGACAGAACCTGAGGAACCGGAAGAATTGCTTCATCTTGTGGCTGGCTCAGGGGCTTCTCTTGTTATAAGGGCAACAAGGGCAACGCCACCCACCTCTTTAGAGGCGAAGCTGCAGATAATAGAAGACCTCCTGGAGATGGCAAACTCCGCAGATATCCCTAATGAAAGGCTCTTTGCAGACCCTTCTCTTGTTCACATTGGAAGAGGGGTTGGTCAGAAGCATCTTGCAAACTCCACAGAATGTATAAAACTTCTTAAGGATTTAGTAGAGCCTCCAGTAAATACTATTGCATGGATCTCGAATGTTTCAGTAGGGATGCCCGTTGTGCTCAGGAAAAAAGTGGAAGCCGCGTTCTTTTGTTATTTTTCTGGCGCAGGCCTTGACGCTGCTATGGTTGATGTTCTTGACGAAAACTTGAGGAAAGCTATATACCTTGTGAAGTCTTTTAAGGATGAGATAGTATTTTCACCCGCTGATATATCCTGAAGATAAATTAAATCTAAATTTCAAAATCCCAATATCCAACGTTTGAATTTTGAGCTTTGTTCAGAAGTATAATGTGTAGTAGACATTATTTGATTTTACAGACAGGTCAGATTAAGTCTCGACCGCTTATAACACATAGAAGTCGATACTTTTCTATGCTACTTGCTTTCGTTAAGTTCTTCCTGTAAGCCGCAGTCGACACCCCATGTCCATATTTGCGTCTTTCACCGCTACCTCGCATATTTAGCACACGATGCGAAATGATGATTTCCGTTCGTAACAGTGTGTCTCTCTTGGAATCACATTACCGGTAATAATACGGGAAGTG
>CAZLFE010000204.1:0-2003 GCA_964558725.1 uncultured Nitrospiraceae bacterium
CTTCTCTACCTTGACCCCTTCTCTACCCTCTTCTCTTCTTCTACCCCTTCTCTACCTTCTTCTCTTGTATCTATTGGAAACAAAATGGATTATAAATTTTACACACACTGGAAGACATCTTCAAAAATCCTCATAAATTCAGGCAGTTAAAATTGTCATGAACTGGTACATTAGTTGCTATTAAATTAATGGATAATTGCGTGTAAATTAAAAGAGTTAAGTCTGATTACCGTAGTACCTGTCACACGTAGCTTTTTCTCATTATGACTTCTTAGGACATAAAGGGGGTAACAATGTTTACTAAGAAGCTTTCCAGAAAATTTCTATATGGGCTCATTTTTGTATTGGTTGGATTCATATGCCTACCTGCTTTGGCTGAAGGTGCTGATAAGTTCGGAGTACGGGGTTTAAAAAAATTTACAGGGACAGAGCTTGAGAATGCCTGTCAGATGGTTAAGGATGCTGACGTCGGTTGGTTCAGGGGTGAAGTTTTATGGAAGGACATTGTGGACAATGAAGGCAACTTTAATTGGGTGAGCCTGGATGAGCAAATTGAGAACACTCTCAGACATGAAATCAACAGTATCCTCACGTTACGCTCTGTCTATGAATTGTTCGCCCCTGGGTCAGGAAAGGTCGATCTGGGCTATAAAACCATCTGGAAATCGGCTCCTCCAGCACCGGAGTATCTTGAAAATTATAAAGATTTTGTAAGACAAATTGTAGAGCGCTATGATGGTGATGGAGTATCTGATGCTCCTTTTGTGAATGAAATAAAAAACATTAAACACTGGCAGATCGAGAATGAACCCGGTAAGAGGCCAAATAAAGGGTCAGTTTTTTGGGAAGGTAATGCTGCAAAGTATGCAGATCTTTTCCTTGTTGCCCATGATGTCATAAAAGAGGCAGATGCAGGGGCAAAGGTGGCTCTCAGTGGATTTACCCATGTGGCTATAAAATACTTCATTAAAAACGATAAATCCTTCATTTCAGAGGTATTAAGAATTATTCACGAAAACGGCGGGGACTTTGACATATTTGACTATCATTTTTATGGAAGTTATCAGACATTCATTAAAAAAGCCAAATTTACAGACAAACCTGTGTGGGTGACAGAAACGAATGTTAATAAAAATCAGATGGATCCCTATTATACGACCGAAGAATATAACAGATTTGTTGCTAAAGATATTGTGAAGAGATATTCAATAATGTTCTTTAGAGGAGCGGAAAAGGTATTCTGGTTTGAGCTCTCTGATAAAAAGGATGCTACCTGGACCATCCCTATGGAACCAAACGATTTTGAGCAATTTAGAGGGCTTACGCAAAACGATCTGATTCCTAAGCCAGTATATCATACATATAAATTATTGATTGGAAAAATTAAGGATAAAGAGGGTGTGAGAAGGATAATTGTAGAACCCTCTGTATGGGTATATAAATTTGGCAAAAATGATGGAGCTGTATATGTAATGTGGTATGACAACCCCCTGGGCGTATCTAAAGGAGTCAATATTCTGTTACCATGGGAAAGTGTGCTCATCACCCATGTGATAACCGAAGCTGGAGTTACTGAGCCCTCTACAGAGATTAAAACAACTCAGGATGGGTTTCTGCAAATTACTCTTGATGACAGCCCCATATTTGTGGAAAGGTATTGAGTTTTCAAGGAAAAATTAACCAGTCCACAAATTCTCCAATGTGTGACCAATATGTGACTTGTAATATGATATATTTGTGGAAAATATCAGGATTTCTTTTGAAAACATTCTGTTGAGCATGATTTTTGCTTTAAAAAGGAGAGATTTCTATGATTAAGAAGCTCACCAGGCGGCAGTTTCTCAAACTTAGTGGCAAGGTATTGGTGGCCACAGGCATTGGTTCCACTCTCTTAGACCTTACTGACCAACAAATTGCGCATGCGCAGGGCGTTGTCGAGCTCGATGGCCGGGAGATGGTCGGCAGGGTCGGCGATACGTTTGCGACTATTCAGCTTGTCCCCA
>CAZLFE010000205.1:0-634 GCA_964558725.1 uncultured Nitrospiraceae bacterium
GCCTTTATCAAATAGGGCATCATCTGGGGTTTGATATGGAGATAATACCTGCATTCATAGGCAACTCTTTTAGGCATGACATCCGGATTACGCGTGATTCTTCTCTCTATCCATTCCTCATACTTTTTGAAAGGATGATATGCTTTAGCTACCTGCAAGATAATTTCTTCCATGACTTGTTCTTGTTCTCTGACTTCAAGCAGCCACCTCTTGAGAAAGTTCCGCAGGTCATCTCCCTGAAGAAAGGATACCGTGAGTGCAAGTTTTCTGATCTTAGGTTCTATTAACATGATCATCCCTCCTGACTTAAATATATATTTAAGTTATGTGTTTCTTTTCTGTTACGCCTGTAAAAAGGCAACAAAAAACCCTGCCCGAAATGGACTGGTTTTAAAAAGAATTAAAGCTGTCTGGAAGTCTCTTCGACTTATTCTTCGGTGAGGTTACCTACTGGAATCATCTCCCTGTTCTTCAGGGGTTCTTATCTATGTATTACTTCTCTACGAATCATAGACCAGTTTGTTGACTCGGCTTTAATTCCCCAAGTCCATTTGTACAAGAAGCTCGGTCTCTACGAGTATTCCTGAAATATGCGAACCCAGGAAAGCCCAGGAAAGCCCAGTAAGGACCCATA
>CAZLFE010000205.1:644-1992 GCA_964558725.1 uncultured Nitrospiraceae bacterium
TAAATATCTCCGAGCATGAGGCTTTTCTGGTCTTTAGTGGTCTTCAGTGGTCTTCACTGGGCTTCAAGAAGTAATACTCGAATAAAAGGGAGGGAAATATGGCAGACAACAATATCGGCATAGACATAGGGTATGGTTTCACAAAGACTTATAATTCTGATGGTGCCAGAATCTTCCCTACTGCTGTGACAAAGGTTGTGCCTCTTGCGACATTCAGTGATCTTAAACCTGTTATTGTGAACAACGAAAAGTTTCTGGTCGGAGATAACGCACTAAGGGAAGGTAAGGGGCTCATCGATACAAGAACCACAACCTTTGTCGGGTCCAATGCCTGGCTTGCCGTTCTCGGTCATGCATTGAGCTTGAATTCTTATAATCCTGACCTGAACAAAGATGGTGCAATAGTCCTCGGTGTCCCTCCTGGTGAATACAGCAAAACAGTCTCTGAGGAGATATCAAGGTCTATAAGAGAATCTGCAATCTTCTACGACAACCAGATGTACACTTTCATCTACAGCAATATTAAAGTCATCCCACAGGGTACAGGGATATTTTTTTCATATATTAAGGATAATCATGATGACTTCAGAAAAAATGTTGCAGTCATTGACATAGGTCACTATACGATAGACATGTTGTTTTTCTCCGGAGGGAAGTATATCGAGGGTGCAACCAGAAGCTGTCAGATTGGTATCTCTTTGATACTTGATGATGTTTGCAGGGCATTCTATAGAAAGTACAAGCTGTCTATTCAGCATAAGGAAGCATATAGACTTGTGACTCAGGGTAACATAACCATATTAGAAGAACCCTATACTATAGACGACATAAACGACATAGTTTTACCTTATGCCTCACAGATAATCTCAATTATTGATGGATTCTTCGAGAATCTCCCTAACCGACCGGAGATAGGGATAGTCGGCGGTGGCGGTGTAACAAGCCTCAGGGGTTTTGTGAGACTCAAATACAAACTTCATATCGTAAATGATCCTGTCATGGCAAATGCTATGGGATACTGGTATTACGCAAGAGGCATATAAATGATGAAGAGATACAGGATATACATAAATGTAGAAAAACACAAAGACATTTATGAATGCCTTGAAGGGATACCGAGATCTTTAAGGGGAGAGTTCATAAGAACCGCTATCAGGTTATTGATAAAAAACACGAACTCAATGAACAAAATGGAAGCAGTAGAGGAAACAGATAATTCTCCACGGAAATCATTTTCAGATGTGTTTGGGTAAAATTCTTTGTAAGATAGTATTGAATCTGTCATTATCAGGTCATAGTTCACTTCTACTTGGCAGACGCAATCCACGGAGCATCAATGCCGCTATAG
>CAZLFE010000206.1:0-1982 GCA_964558725.1 uncultured Nitrospiraceae bacterium
CAGCATGGTTGCGTCTACTGCTATGCCAGATTTATGAAGAGGTTTACAGGTCACAAGGAGAGATGGGGAGAGTTTGTCGATGTAAAAATAAATGCCCCTGAGCTTTTAGCTTATGAGGTGAAGAGAAAAAAGGTTGGAAGGGTATGGATAAGCGGTGTATGCGATCCATATCAACCTTTAGAAAAGAGGTATATGATCACGAAGAGATGTCTTGACATCCTCGTAGAAAACGGCTGGCCTTTCACAGTTCAGACCAAATCCTCTCTTGTACTAAGGGATATCGAGACACTGAAGAGAGCTAACAATATCGAGGTCGGATTCACCATAACCACGGCGGATGAAAGGATAAGGAAGATCTTTGAACCAGGGGCGCCACCGTTAAGGAGGAGGATTGAGGCATTGGCAAATCTTCACTCGGAAAGGATTAAAACCTTTGCCATGGTAGCGCCGATCCTTCCAGGTGCCGAGGGGCTGGTTAGCGCGCTTAAGGGTAAGGTGGAGTATGTGATCCTTGACAGGCTGAATTATCATTACGCAGACTGGGCATACAAAAGATACGGGATACAGTGGGCCATGGAAGATGGCTTCTTCTCGCGAAAAGGAGAGGAGTTGAGGATGGCATTTGAAAGGGAGGGGATTCCCTGTCAGATACTATTTTAAATTGCCTCTCACAATCCCGAAATCGATCTTTCTGCCCTGCCTTTTGAGGCTGATAATTTTTAATAGTTTCAACTGCTGATAAGTGTTTGCTCGCAGGTAAAGGCAACAGAAAAAGAATGAATGAATCTATCTTTGAATTATTCTCGACGTTGAATTGACTTTCTCACAACGCTTCACTAAACTTTGCTTATTAACATATGATTCTTGGAGAGGAAAAAAGTGAAGAGGAACTGAAACCTGTTTCTTGGGTTAAATTCCTTGAGGAATATCCACCCGGGAAATTTTTCCCTGTCAAGGATGTAATAGAAATTGACGGACCTTTTTTCAATATAGCGACACCAGACATCCAACTTTACTGTGATAATCAGTCATGTAATGGGAAACAGACCTTCAAATATAGTGGTTTAAAACTCCCTGTTAACATACGTATAAAGGGTCAATTCTTTTCAGGCTGTTGAAAAACTAAGTTTCTGCAAGACAACTTACATATTCACACTGAAATTTCTTTGTAATAGAAGACAGCCATGCAAAAAACTTTAATATGCCTTTTAATAAAGACGGAATAACGGGTTGTATTGCTACAACGGCTTCCTTCTGAGGCCCTTTTCTTGATAGCAGTTTTACCATTCTCTTAATGTTCTGTGCTGTTGCTGTCATTAAAACCTGTTCCTTTACAAATTTCGCTCCTCGGAACTTGGCTTGTCTTAGCCCCATAAATTCCTTTGCCTCTCCAAATAACTCCTCTATCCTTTTTCTCATTCGTTGAGATATTCGGTATTCTTTTGTCTTGTTTAACTGTCTCGCTTTATCTATTGCATCTTCATATATGTGATAGCTCACTGAGCGTGCTCTGTCTTTTGTGCATTCACGCTTTTTAGAACAAACCTTGCAATCCTTTGTGCGTGCTCTATATACATGCTGCCTGCTCCGTCTGTGTATTCCCCAATATCTAAGTTCTTTCTCTCCCGGACACATGAATATGTCTCTTATGTCGTTATATTCAAAAGCTTCTCTTCCATAGATGCCCTTATGATTGTGCCTCTGATAATCTAATATCGGTATATGTGGTTGTATGTTCTCATTAATAAGATTATTTATAAATTCGCCAGCTGCATATCCCTTATCCGCTCCTAAACTATCTGGTCTTATTTTGTATCTCCACTTTATACTGCGTATCTGTTCAATGGCTTTCACACTGTCTGTCCTTAAGTCCGGTCTTCCTACATCCGCTCCTATTATTACCCTGCTCTTGTTATCCATTACATAGGTCGCAGCATGATAAAGGTTTGTAGCTGCTTGAAATGATTTCCTCGCCAGTCTGG
>CAZLFE010000207.1:0-1953 GCA_964558725.1 uncultured Nitrospiraceae bacterium
AATAATCAGAGAAGGTGATTCCTTTATCGCATCTTTTGCAAGACTCTCTGCGTGTCCTTTCTGTTCTGTGAAAAGTACCTTAACAGTGTATCCGCTCGACTTTAAAAAATGAGATGCCCTTACGATTTTTCTGCCCGATGCTCCTTTTGCTGTGGGATTAAATATAAGGATGATCGAGGATTTCATCAAATGGAACTATCCCTTTACAGTGAGAGACCTTTCCTACTATTGCAGGTTTTCTTTCAAGATACTCTATGATATCACGGACAGCTTTTCTCTCCTTCACAAAGAACGCTCTCCCTCCACTTCTGCTTCCCTTATCCTTGATATGGGGTATTCTTACATATCCGAATTCTTTAGAGGCCACATAGCCTGTTGTATAGTTTGGATCGTCAGACACACATAATTCAGCTATCACTTGCTCACAGGATGAAACCTTTGATGCAAGGATCAGGGCCTCTTTAACAGTCTCGGAATTAATTCCATACTTCGAGAGCTCCGATGAAAGCTCCTTCAATGCTGATTTCGTTATTCCAAGCCGGGATACTCTTATTCCCCTTTTTCTATTAGGTTCAAGACGCTTGCCTTTTTCGGCTGTAATAATGGCAGCACCTCTCATACCGTCTCTCTTGATTAACCCGAAGGCATTATCGATTGCTCTCTTCGATATCCCTGATGATTGGAGTAACTGCCTTGCCAATTTTTTCCCTTGCTTCGGTATGGTATTTTTCATTGTAGACACAGGCAAAGCCGATATTGTTTTTGGCTCCTGTTTTATATCTTCGATGGTAATAATAATTCTGTCAGCTATGCCTCTGGGATGGTTCAATGCCCTTTGAATATATTGTCTAACAATTTCCTGAATCTCTGATTTTCTAAATAGTCCCTCTGCTCCAGAAATGTGTATCTCAGTGAGTTTTGAGTTCTTAGTTTTGTATTGCAAGTCATGACTTTTGACTTTTGACTTTTGACTTTTGACCGTTTTCGCCGCCCTCATCCTTATGTTCCAGAGATTTTTCATGCTGAAAGTGATTATCTATACCCTGACAAAAATATTTTAAAGTCTTATCAGATTATTTAAATAACAATTATTTATCAACATGACTACCTGACGAGTAGCTAAAAATATTGAATGATTTGATAGGATGTATTCCTCTGTGCCGGCTTGAATCCGGCATCTCTTATCGCCCTAATAATATCTTCTTTTGAGACCCTGTGCCTCACGCCCGTTGATGCTACAACATTTTCCTCTATCATCGTAGACCCAAAGTCATTCGCTCCAAACCTCAAGGCAACCTGTGCAAGTTTAAGACCCTGTGTCACCCATGAAGCTTGTATATTGTTAATATTGTCGAGATACATTCTTGAAATGGCAAGCACCCTCAGGTACTCAATTGCTGTAGCAGGATGAATCGTATGTGCTGAGTTTTTACTCTTAGCTCTTAGCTCTATGCTCTTAGCTAAGGCGGTATTACCTGGCTGAAAGCTCCAGGGGATAAAGGCTGTGAACCCACCCGTTTTATCCTGAAGGCTCCTGATAGCATCCAGATGCTCTATGATATCCTCTGCCTCCTCGACACTTCCAAACATCATGGTCGCTGTCGTCTTCATGCCAAGTCTGTGTGCCTCTTCCATTACCTTAAGCCATCTCTGGGATTTGATCTTCTTAGGACTTATTATCTCCCTGACCCTATCAGAAAGAACTTCTGCACCTCCACCCGGAATAGAATCAAGCCCTGCATCCCTGAGAAGGCTCAACGTCTCCCGTATGGTAAGGTCCGCTTTATCTGCTATATAACAAATCTCAGGAGGGGAGAATCCATGGATATTGATATCAAACCTGTTCTTCATCTCCTTCAGGAGATTTAAAAAATAATCAATGTCGAGACTGGGATTAATTCCTCCCTGAAGGAGTATCTGTGTTCCTCCTAATTCTATGGTCTCTTCAATCTT
>CAZLFE010000208.1:0-1917 GCA_964558725.1 uncultured Nitrospiraceae bacterium
CTTCAGCTTACTATAAGGAAGAGAGGTCGGATATCTCAGCTATAGATTATTGCTTATAACCTACACCATTTTAACAATTTTGTGAACTACGGACTACAGGACCTTAATCCGTAATCACCATTAGGACAAGACAATTTTGGATATAGATCGAAGAAGGTTTAACGATCAAATATAAAAGTATTTTCTCTTTCGATAAAAAAATATGCGAAAAGCTTGTTGACGAGCCTATTCAGTTCCTGATATGAGCTTTTAAGACAGACTATTCCCTTTAACCGATTCTAAAGGCTCTTAATTTATGCCTAGGGAAAGGTTGCTTCAGGGATCTTGTGCAAACTCAAACAACTTTCTTCTGGCCTCTGCATAGATATTAAACATATTCATCATCCCGCTAAACCTTAAATATACTTGACGACTTGTTCGTATAAAGGTGTGATAAGGTTCCGTAGATTATAACCATTAATCGATAATTTTTTGTATCTTCATAAATACCTCATATTTTCTTCATGAGTTCTTCATAATTTTTATATATACTTCTCTTAAATAAAGGAGGTGCAATATGAAAAAGTTAGTTGCGGTATTGGCCATTTCATCACTCCTTGCTTTTTTGCGATTGTTTACACCTGAGAAATTTATGAATTAAGTGGGTTAATATCTTTTTAGGATATCCTCCGTTAGAGCCTTTAATTTCCAGTTCTTGTACAAAGGCGTCTCGACACCGGCTTGATTTAGAACGGACTGAATTGAGTCCGGTGACAATAGGTATATCGGGATTCAAGGCAGATTTTGACACTTAAAAGCAGTGAGGATATGCTAAGAGAATCTCCTTTTTCTTTAAGGCAACTTATTTTTCTGTAATAAAGGCTTGATTGGTTCTGAAGTTCCCGGATCTTTTCCGGAGTTTTAAGCATTACGCAATCTCCTTTCCTCCTCTCCTTCGGAAACACGATAAAAGTATTGCCACTTCCCTCTCGCAAAGTTATGTTGTCTTTGGGATGCACACGGTACTATTGGCAAATCCGACTCCCTTGCCGATCCAGTGGAACTTCGTTGCCTTATATCCACCGGTTGCCGTCCTGAACAGCATCGGCAAGGGTCTCCCGTGTTCATTCTCATATGGCTTCCCCTGCGTGTCGTCCCTATTACCCCGAGAGTCCATCTATCGGTTATGGTAGTTTTTGTTAGGATAGATGCTCCGGTCTTCCCCTTTGTAGGAGAGGGTCGACAACTCCACTTTATTATAGGTTCGCTTACGCTGCGACCCGCAGGTTCGCTCAGTTCCCTTACGGAACCTTTGTCAGAGAACTTAGTGCTTCAGGTTACCCTTAACACCTCCCTCAAGCTACGTGGGCGAACTACCAAATTCCCCCGGTCGGACTTTAACCAACCAGTCATATGTTTTACACGGCATGCCCTACTAATGTTGAATTTGATAGAAGGCTAAAGACCAAAGATTATTGGTTGTAACATGCAACAAAAAAGTAGGATAGAAAAGTCTAAGAGTCTCCCGAGATTTTGTTAGGAAGTGAGAAATAAAATGATGCTCCCTCATTAACTTTACCTTCTGCCCATACTCGCCCACCATGACGTTTAACAATACGTTGAACAATGGAAAGTCCAACCCCTGAGCCCTCAAGTTCCTCTATCCCGTGCAGTCTTTGAAAAACAGTAAATAATTTATCTGAATCTTGGGAATTAAATCCCATACCGTTGTCTTTTACATAGTAGATATTCTCGTTCTCTTCGGTCAAACCACCAATTTCTATAATTGCCATTTTCTTATTAGCTGTGAATTTGATGGCATTGGAAAGGAGATTAATAAAAACCTGTTTAATCAATGTCTGGTCACCATGGGTTGCGGGAAGAGTTTTAATGTCATATTTGATCATTCTTCCCTCAGACAGGGGTTTGAGTTCTTCT
>CAZLFE010000209.1:0-1881 GCA_964558725.1 uncultured Nitrospiraceae bacterium
AGTAAAGTCACATCCCTATAACTATATCTGTCATGCTGGCTTGTCCAGCATCCTTCTTTAGATTCCCAACAAGTGGGAAGGATTCCAGACAAGCTGGAATGACAGTAAATGTGGTCTTACTTATGAACTCCTTAGTAAGTTTTTATCTATTAATTACAGAATAATAAGACCTTTTCAATCTCCAGCGATTAAGGCTATCCGTTATCCTTCGGAGAAGAAACTTTTTTCACGAGCGGCTTTAAGGCAAAGGGCAGAAGCAATGCCACAGAAGCAACGATAATACCAATGATTAAACCCTTTATGTTTCCTTTTAAAATCAATTCGCCCATTGAACTGCCAAAGGCTACATAGGCTATACATGCTGGCAACATAAAGGCAAACGTGCTCCAGAGATAGTGAAAAAAAGGCATTGGGGTGATCCCAAAGAGATAATTTAAAACAGGAAAAGGAAATATAGGCACTATCCTGGCAAATGCAACAGCCTTCCATCCATGCTTCTCTACCTTTTCCTGAAGCCATTTCCATTTCTCATACCCAAAGTGTTCTTTTATGGTATTAGCCATTAGATAGCGGGAAATTAGAAATGCAACTGATGCTCCTGTCGTCGCACCAGTTATAGAGAATATTACTCCCCAGAGAGGTCCCCAGAGAAATCCTGCACCGAGGGTGAGAGGCAGGCTCGGGATAAAAAGACTCGGGCCTATTGCATAAAGAAGGATAAAAAATAATGGAGCAGCAACCTTATATTTCTGTATGAACGCAAATATGCCATCCGTTGAGATATATCCATATTTTCTTAAGTAGGTAGTCAGGAGTATTAAGAAAATTACTATAACCCCTAAGAATAATTTCCTGGTATTAAGTCGTTGATTCATGGAAAGGAAAAACCTGTTGATCCATTTTTTTGTCGAGGTAACAGGTTTCTCAATTGGTTTAACACCAGTAAGGAATTCAAGCAAGTGATATGCCTTGCTACCATTCTGGAGGAACTTACCCTTACAGCCCATACAATAGGTAACTATATGATTGCCATTTGATGCCTTAATAACCTTCTCAGTAAATTTTCCTGACAAGTCTCGAGATAATGAACTGATCCCTCCCCCATGCCCACAGCAGGAAGGTCTTAGCGATTCATTTATTTCGTTATCAATGGAATCAGTATTTCCATTATCCCTAATGAATTGAGACCCGTTACCGAGCGATTGCACATATGTCTTAGCTCGCTCTCTTATCCCATTAAGGCTAAAAGATGGACAGGGATGGTGGAGAAATAATCCCCCCTCGCCCCCCTTTAGTAAAGGGGGGGTGGAGGGATTATTTGTCAAGGAGGGATTATTACTAAAGGTGTGAGAGGGATTTAGTAAATTCTCAGGTAAAACCTCTAATATATGTTCGACCTTAGTTTCCTGGAGATAGTGAGACAGTATCTTTGTACAATTCGTACAACCAGTGATTATACGTGTAACCTTGTGTCGTTTAAGTCTCTCCTGAATCTCTTTCGTTGCTTTTTCCAATGAGTCAACATCTCCCAGTTGATAAAGGGGATCAAAACAGCAATCTAAAACTAACCCTACTTTTTTATTTAAATGGTTACTGAGGAGATGAAGAGTCTTTTTGATCACTTCAGGGCTTGTTCCAGATAAACCGCACCCTGGCCAGAAAACTGTGTCTGTGGATGGATAATAAGAGAATGGGAATTTGTGCCCTCTTATGGCAAATCCCTGAGCAGAATTTAGTGCATTCCTTATAGTGTCTGGAGCACGACCACTTCTTAATAAAGTGGATTTCATCTCAAAGAATGTATCTGAAGGGTTTAGATTTTCTTTACAAACAGTATCGCATGCCTTGCAATTGGAACAGAGAAAGACCTTTTCAGGTTTT
>CAZLFE010000210.1:0-1872 GCA_964558725.1 uncultured Nitrospiraceae bacterium
CATCCCGAACTTGATTCGGGATCTATTAGAACTATAAGTAGTTAAAACTATTAGAATCTGAAACAAGTTCAGAATGACAGAACAACATTTTTTTATATTGTTAGAAAGCCAGTCTGTGACATGTCTCTAATGAGTCAGTCTCCTGGTATTGGCTTAAGAACCTGCACAACTGCATCTTCCTTTTTGTGATTTCTGAGGGAAATTACGAAACTTGCCTCGTAGGTGTCATAGGCAATCTTTTTCCAGTCTGTCTGCTTTCTGCTTCCGACCACATCAAAGGCATCTCAATGACTTTATTGACTCCTCCCTTGATGGTCGATGACTCGTGGAGGAGGGAATAAAGAAGTGTGTGGTAAAATATAAGAAGAGCTTTCATAAAATCTGATACCCTGCTATATTCAAGATACCAATATGTTATTGAGAAATATTATAGAGCGAATCGAAAATAAAAAGAGTGATTATCAGCGTTATAATTTTACCCAAATCGAAAATAATGCCTTAATGACCTTTTTCGATCTTGCGCAAGAGTTTGAAACTATCAAGGAATTTTATAACTTATGTGTCGCAATTCCGAAAGTTTTTTTCAACCTTGATGCCCGTCTCTATCTCATAGACCCTAAACTTAATACCATGCTGCTCGCTGCAAAAACTGAAAATAGTGGAGTTGCATTGAACACACCTCCTCCCCATGAAGTTCAGCCAAACGAATGTCCTTACTATACAAATAATAAAAGCATTGTATTGACTATACGAGGGAACAAACTCCTAATAGAACAACTCCCTTTTCAGACCAGAGACAACGTTCTTGGGTTATTGGAGATATATCCGATAGATGCTGAGAATATACATACTGAACTCTTTTTCGAGAAATATGCAAATCGGATTGGGTTCAGTATGCATAATAAATTTTTTGCTGCGAAAAATGTCGAGCATCTCAAGTTTATTCGCTCCCTTGTTGCTGATATTGAACATAATGTAATCGTACCCAACATGGTTTATAAGCTTTTCCTCAGACGTCTGAGGGGAAAGGTAATGAAAAATAAAGAAATAGAGAATAGTCTTTCTCAATCTTCAACAAAAGGACAATATGATGAGGCCATTATAGAAAACATTTTGAAGGAATTAATCGAGGTCAACCAGGGATTAAACGGAGAATTGGAGAATATTGAAAAACATTATAAAAATATGAGCCTGTTTCTTGAAACGCTCTTCCGCAGAAGTCACTTTGACCAGGGCAAGCTTACGCTTCGTGTCAAAGCGTGCAACATGAGGAAAGACGTGGTACAACCTCAGTTGGAACGTTACGTGGAACAATTTCAAAAAGCAGGCATTTCCATAGATGATCGTTTCAGCGGTATTCCTGAAGAAGAAATCATAAGTGTTGTGGATATAGGATTAATAGCCCAGGTGTATGCCAACCTCTTCACAAATGCGCTTAAATATACTCAGGAAGTAATCATTGATACTAGTGAAAAAAAGAAATATATCTCATACGGTCGGGAGACTATCAAAGATTTCTTCGGACCTGGTAAAGACGGAGTAAAGTATAATGTTTTTAGTACCGGACCACATATTGATCCGGAGGAGCGGGAAAAGATATTTGAAGAGGAATATCGTGGAAGTAATGCTTTGAACAAGCCCGGTACAGGTCATGGCCTGACTTTCATAAAAAATGCTATAGAGATGCATGGCGGAGTGGTTGGCTACGAGGCTACACAATATGGCAATAATTTTTATTTTATTATTCCCATATAATTAAAATAAGGGACACATCCCATATTTCCTGACATAGAGGCAGTTATTCTGTAAAATCCCCTATGCCGAGGATAGCGAGAGCAATTGCGACAGGGTTTCCTCATCATGTTATCCAGA
>CAZLFE010000211.1:0-1855 GCA_964558725.1 uncultured Nitrospiraceae bacterium
TATCCTCTTCCTTTTCGTGATGACAGCGGTCAGCATAAGTTCGAATAAAAATCGACTAAGGTACCAACTTTAATTAACCCTCACATAGCAACATCAAATGTTTTCCACTTAGGAGCTTCAGCTAATTTGATGGTTCCAAATTGTTCTTCATATCTATTAATATTTTCTGCAAGGGCATTACAAATTCTTTTCATATGTCCTGGACTAACAATTACTCTCGCAGTTAAAGCACCTTCAGGCTGAGCAACCATAAGAAAATCTAAAATAAATTCTTCCTGTGTATGTGACACAACCATATTATTTGCATAGACACCACCTTTAAGCTCATTCGGCATATATACCTTTACTTCTTTGTGCTCTTTAACCATTCCTGTACTCCTTTTTTTGTTTTTAATCTGTCATTTGTATCTTACTCCAAATGGAAATAAAACTCCCTGGGTTTGAGTTCTTTAAATTTTTCTGTCTGTTTGGCTATATGCTTTCTGATATCTACACAAAGGTGACATTTTGATATATAACCTTTCTCTCGGTCCTTGTAGCCAAATTCCTTTACTGCAAATTCATAGAGTCTTTTCATATCCTTTACAAGTGCCCCAAGGATTGGATACTCATTTAAATCTATCCCCTGACAGATCAGATCAAGATTCCTTGCATCACCGAGAGAAATACCTCCGCAGTAACCCGTCATATAATTACAATAGTTATCAATATGGATATGCCAGGGTCTTGTCAGTTCCTCCATACAGGATTCACCAAAGAATTTCCTTGCTGAAAATCTTCTATACAAATGTTCCAATTTATAAGCCGCCCTGCCCATGGGAAGTAGTTCTATAGAGCGCAAGCTATCCCTTGATCTCTGTAAGTATTCCTGGAAAGACAGGGTACCCGTAATTCCCCGTCTCTTAAATTGCTCATAAAAGAATTCCTGGTACACGATTACACTTCTGCCAAAGATTTCCTTACCTGCCCTGATAGCAATTCCCGTCCTCTCGAAAGGAATCCTTTCTGTTATGAAGGGGTTAACACTTATTAACAAACCCTTCAGTCCAGCCTCTTTTAAATGCATAAGCTTTTCTCTTGTCGTTTTATCATCAATACACCAGAAACAATTCGTCTCAACAAAGGTTGAGGGAATTTTAAAATCTTGTGCTCTTTGGACAAGTTTCAGTAAAAGGTCAAAATTCAAAAAGGGTTCTCCTCCAGTAAAGTGGAGCCCATAGTTTATACTGATGCTACTTGCTCCCTGAGGACTTGCCTTAATCCTACCTGCAAGGTGGGTCATAATCTTCTCTGTATCTTTTTCAGAAATCCAATCTGCCTTCCATTCAGGGGAGCAAGAATACATGCAATGTTTACACTCAGTCGTACACTTGTAGGTAAGTAACATACCCCCAGAAAATGGTTCTTGGATATATAATTTATTCATTTCAGGCATCTTCTATAAATTTAACATATTGAAAACTCTTATCTTTGTCTCCATGACTTTTTCTGACTTCTCTGTTATATTTTATTGTTCCTTTTCTCTCTCCAGGTAATGCATAACCCTGTAATAAGACCGCAGGGTATCGAGAATTTTTTCATTTTATTGCTTCATTCCTGAAAAAGCAGGAATCCAGACGACGTCCCCCGTATCAAGTACGGGGCAGGCTTTGCGAAACTTGTCCTCGACTCTGATCGGGGAGCAGGGAACTAACAAATGAATCGGAATCCTGTTTTCACAGGAAACTCCGGATTCCGCATCTCGATGCGAGTCTTCGCTGAGAGTCGCTGCATCAAGTGCGGAATGACAAATAGGAGGTCTTTATGGCATGTATATTCTGTAGGATTGCTGAGAAAAAACTACCCGCAAAAATAA
>CAZLFE010000212.1:0-1838 GCA_964558725.1 uncultured Nitrospiraceae bacterium
ACACATGACGAACATGAGACAGCAGGCTTATTTAGCAAAATAAATTTAAAGGCAGCGTTATTAGCGCAACAAGCTAAAAAGAAAATTGGAGTTATAAGAAATACCTCTACCATAATTATTTTTATCATCTCAGCCATATTCGTCACGGGATTACTTGGCTTCATACTTGGTTATTTCGATTGGAAAAGCCCATCACATGAAAGTCTTGAAATGAAACCCTTGAAAGTACCGATTCAAAAGGATCAAACGACGAAGGAAGCTCAGTCCCAGGTTTCTCTACCAAATGGGGAAACTCAATCACAGGTTTCTGTCTCGCCTAAGGAAGTGGCGCCTTTAAGCGAGAAGGCAGATGAAAAGAAGGAGACAAGAGAGAAATCAATACGACCACAGAAACCCTCAAAGCAAATATTTACCGTTCAAGCAGGTGCCTTCCGTAATGCATTTCATGCAAAGTCCCTCAAGACGATTCTTACTAAGAAAGGGTACGATGCCTACATAAACACATCAAGATCGAAAAAGGGGGAAGTACTCTACAAAGTATGGATAGGCCAATTCAGCAACAGGGAAAAAGCTGAGATACATGCTGCGAAAATAAAAAACGCAGAAAGCATTCAGACATTTGTAGCATTGAGGTAAGGTAAGGAAAGTTTTATAATCCACTCGTCATAAGCACCTTTTTAAGCTTTTACTGAACATTTCTCATTGCAATATTTCTTTAATTTTTGCGGCGCCTCCTCAACCTTCTTGCGCTCAGTAATATCCCTGGAGATAGCTAAAATATGTTCAATAGTACCGTCGGACATTTTGATTGGCGTAATTTTAACTTCACACCATTTTGGGACTTTTTTGGTTGTTGGACAAAAACTTTCGAAACTGCCGATACCTCCGCTATCAACCTTTGAAAAAGCTTCAGGCAGCCTTATTGTCCCCGCCTTTCCAGAAATCTATCCACGACTTGTTTAAATATGGTGTTACGTCCTCGATGTCAAGTATTTGCTGCCCGCCTTGGCTCAAAGTTAAAGAGGTTTTGAACTTTCAAAAATCGAACAAATAAAAAGGGAGAAAATGGCTGACATTTATCTTTCGGGTATCAATGTAAAGAAACCAAAAAAAACCCTCCCTAAAGGAGGGTGGAAGGAGGGAGAGAAAAAATGTCTATCTACCTATTAACGCATGCAAACGGAGAAACATGTTTATTCTGATAATACAAATTTATTGTCATCATAGTTTCTGGAATTCCTTATTTCGCAATCTGTTGCGACAGATAAAGCCAAGCAGATTCTTTGGATACCATACCTTTTGTGCAATTCCTGCAGGAAGTCATTTCTTTCCTCGGAACTGCTGCTATCCCAAGACTCTATTATCTGATTTATCTCATTACTCATCACATATATTTATAACAGGTTGTTTGAGTGATTACGGTGATTGGAGTCACATCAGGCAAACAAGGTGATATGGGCATCACATCTGTTCAGCGCCAAAAAAGACATAAATGATAAAGACAATAATGTATAAATGTTCTGTTTGTGGGAAGAAGGTCAAAGATGCCCTATAAACCCAAGAGACCATGCAAGTATAGAGGATGCAAAGACTTTGCATTGGAAGGGTTCAGTTATTGTAGGCAGCACAAGCTGTTTTATGACAAGGATAAGGATAGGAACAGGAAGAATTCATACGAAAGAGGATATATTGATATTTTCATAAGATTCAAGATATATTCTGCCTTCGTCTTTCTTAGGATAAATGATAAAAAATCCTGCAGGGTCAAGGATAAGTCTCTTTGGCCAAATTGCCTTTAGCTCTTGAACAGAATCTTGTCTCAAGACTTGATCATGCTT
>CAZLFE010000213.1:0-1819 GCA_964558725.1 uncultured Nitrospiraceae bacterium
ACAACTATAAATCCGAGGGATTTTGAAATGCTTTTTGAGAATTGAGGAATAAGTGCTCAGCCTCAACCTCAACCTGTCGTTTTTGTCTGCAAATATTGAAGGGAAGATTTAATTCTTAATTGAAGACTGACCCTGGCGGGGTTTCTAACTCCTTCTTAATCAGCAAGTGTTCGCAAAATTTCAGCAAAACCTTCTTTTGTCATTTTTCCGGAAGCAATGTTTATCATGGATTCATAGAGCTTATCTTCAGGGTCTGAGATGCCGATCCCATTCAGTTCGAGAAAGACAAGCACCGAAGCGAGCGCCGTCCTCTTATTACCGTCAATAAATGGATGATTCTGACAGATATGGAAGGCGTATGCTGCAGCCATCTCATAAATATCCTTATGGAGAAAATTACCTGAAAATGATGCGTAGGGCATGGCAACGGCAGAAGATAAAAGGGTTATATCTCTTATTCCTGGACGTCCTCCATAGTGTTTTATCTGATCAGAATGTATTTCGATTACTTCTGCCAGCGTCAAGAAGTGTAGCTTCTTCATTTACCCTGCAAGCTTTCTGAGAGTCTTCCCGTGTTTTTTGTTCACCTTTCGGAGTGCAGCACGAAACCTTGTCTCCCGTTTTGCATCCTCAACGGGCGAGATGATGAGGTTTTTACCGTCTGTTGAAACCTCAAGAAGGGTATCCATATCTATCTTGAGAATTTCAAGGATCGCCTTATCAATAATCAGCGCAGCGCTGTTTCCGTGTGAGACCATCTTTTTGATCATACTTCCTCCTTTTTATTCATTGTATATACATTGTATAACCAACATCGGAGTATGTCAAATCAAGCCTGTTTTGTCTTAATTATTTTAGCCTTAACCTTAGCCTGTTGTTTTTGTTTGCAAATATTGAGGGAAGATTTAATTCTCAGAGGAAATGATGGAAAAGGGGATTTTTAAGGACAGGCCCCGAAAGGCTTATTCAATTCGTCAAAGGTAAAGAAGCGACCCCTTTTTTTTTCCCTCATACTTAATTATCCCGCCGAGACAAGCAGTATTTCTTGTCAGGAACAATTAAAGGTTCTTGCGCGGGTAACCTCAAGTTGTACAAGATTAGTTGACTCCATTTTTAGATCCTACGATGAACATCTTTCGCTTCACTCGAGGCGAGCACATGTTAAAAAAACAGGCAAGTTAGCAAAGCCAGCAGCCAAATGAACAGTACCGGGACACAGAACCTGTCTAAAAACTATCGTATCAAAAGAGGTAAATAAAGATAGCAGTAAGAGACTGCGGGATATCCCAGATTTTTCTTGAATCATTCCATCCTCTGAAGTAAGCAACTATATTCTTATTCTATTTTGTCCCTCTTCTCCAAATTATGTCTTGCACAGAGAATCTGGATATTTTCTGCAACGAGAGAAGAACCGCCTTTAGAGTAAGGAATAATATGATCGAAGTGAAGATTGTCTTGACTTCCGCAGAGTATACATTTGCCCTTGTCTCTTTTCCAGACCTCTAACTTGACTGATGAAGGAATAAGGCGATTGTGCTCAATTTCTCTGGACTCATCAGCAATAAGGGTATCATCATCAATCAATTCCAATTTGAATTTAAAAACCTGACGAGTATTGCTCATTTCTTTCCAGGCGTCTATAAGTCTGAAGAGACCATTGTATACCCAAATACCAGGTTTGATCTTCTCATACACTTTCACAAGTTCTGGTTCACTCTCACCTCTTTTATATTTTTGTACTGCTGCAAAAAATAGACCATTTTGCGTGAGGCCACTACTTGGATTATTTGCTACCTGATCAACAATCTTGGGATTTGGA
>CAZLFE010000214.1:0-1801 GCA_964558725.1 uncultured Nitrospiraceae bacterium
TGTGAGGTCGAACCCCAGACCCTTCCGAATATCTTCGAATGCCCCATAAAACCGATGACCAGGAGGTCAAATTTTCCATCTTTTGCATAATTTACTATGGTTTCTACCTCATGACCTGCCAGAACCTTTGTTTTAAGCTCAATACCCTCTCGTCTTGCCGTCTCCACCGCCTCATCATTTATCTTTTTAAAAAATTCATTTGCCTCTCTCCGGAATTCCTCTACCTCACCGATCGTTGCTGCATAATGGGGAACCCCCTCCTCTACCGATATGCTGTGAAGTTCCGCATTATATTTCTTTGCAAGATCTATTGCAACTTGCAGTGCATGTTTTGCACCTTCTGAACCATCATTGGCAATTAATATCTTTTTAAACATCGTTGTCCTCCTGTTCTTATCCTTTTTATTCGATATTAAAATCCCCCTCAATCCCCCTTTACCAAAGAGGGATATAAAACCCCTCTTTAGCAAAGAGGGGCGAGGGGAGATTTTATGAAATTATTTCTTTGAATCCACATTCATCTCCGGCTGAAACCATTTCTGAGCGATTATTGTCGGCACCACGGCTGAGAGTATAACAGCAGTCACAAGGATTGTGTACTGTTCCTGATTTATGATTTTATTAGTGTAACCAAAGAGCGCCGATATTGTCCCAAACGTCAGACCTGTTGACATCAACAAGGTCGTGTACATATTCTCTTTCTTCTTAAATTTGAACACCGCCATAGTTGGCCATATACCCCAAAATTTTGTCATCATCTTTATCAGAAGAAAAATAACTATCAAAAGTACACTGGCCCATATTGCTGATAGCTTTACAAGTGAACCTGCCTTAAGAAAGTAAAATGGTGTGAGCATTGTAAAAGCAGTAACGCGCATCCTGTGACTTAATGTTTTGTTTGCAAGGAAAACAGGAGCAAGAACCATCCCTACAAGATATGCTGGAAGCACTGCTTCACTCTTTGCCATTATAGCAAGTGCCCCGAGCCCAAAAAGTATGAGAAAGATAAACTTTGTCTCCGGCTCACTGATACGGCTTCCAGCCTTTGTGAAAAACCAGGGAGTAAATCTTGGAAGTATAAACAGTGTAATCAAAGTAACTAAGATAAACAGCACCATATACCAATTATAGTTGGCAAACAGGATACCTAAAGCAAGAACAGTTCCGAGATCAGTAATAAAAGTAGATGCAATGATGATCTTTCCAAGTTCTGTCTCATTGTATCCCGTCTCTATCATCACGGAATAAATGACCGCAACAGATGTTGTTGAAAGTGATATCCCTGCTATTTGTGCCTCTGACAAGCTCCACCCAGCAATATAATATGCATATGCCATAACTCCCAAAAATGGCACAAGAAAGGAAAATACTCCTATTGTCACACTTTCCTTAAACTTCTTTTTCATAACATCAGGGTCAACTTCTGCTCCTGCGAGGAATGTGAGGAGAATACTGCCAAACCCTGCGAGGAAATTTACCCATTCAGTTCTCTGAAGGGGAAGGAAATTACCCCCGATGACACCAACCATTATCTCAAGTAAGGCAATCGAGATGGCTATTCTCACAGAAAGGAGCGTTGCAACAAAAGCAAGCCCGATCCATAATGCTGCCTGAAGCCACTGGTTTTCCATGAAGCCTCCTGATATCTTAGCTTCGGTAGGAACTGGATATAAAAACCCCTACCGAAACACATATCATTCAGTAGGGGTTATCAGTCTTTTAAGGACGGTTAAAGGCGAACCCCATCGCCAGTTACGTTACTATACTATGAAAAAATTATTGCTGTCAACGAAATAACATG
>CAZLFE010000215.1:0-1410 GCA_964558725.1 uncultured Nitrospiraceae bacterium
CAGGAATATCTTTAGGCTGATCTATCATTTGTTCCTTCTTTCTATAAAGCTAACGCCAGGCATCACCAGCGCGGGCGATAGCCCGCGTCTGTGTGCATGCCGTGGTTGGGCTTGCTACTTAAGGCTTTCAATGTCTGCAAGATCCTGGAGACGACCAGATGCTTGCTTATTCTTTTTGAGATTTTCCAGATCTATGAAATTCACTTGAGTTCCTTCGATTTCTATCTGCACACGGGATGAGTAACAAGTTTCGAAATCAACACCTGAAAGAGTGTTTATAAGATCGATACGACTGGGAGGATACCCCAACTGGATGGTCTGATCAGGAATCAGAAAATCTTCTTCTTTCAAACCAAGAGAACCAAAACCAAACTGAGCTAATGATTTTATTACCTTCTCTACATTTGCTTGGGTCATCTCAATCCAGATATCAATATCTTTAGTGTAACGAGGATGACCATGGAAAGCTACAGCATAACCTCCCACAACTAAGTAACGAACATGGTTATCGTTTAGTGATCGAATAAATTCTTTGAAGTCTCGGTTCAGCACCGTACCTCCATCGATGGTACTCTTCCCGGATTTGTTCAAGAGCAACAAGACGTTTCGAGTATGGTTGTGAATTCCAATAAGCAAAATCGCTTGGTTGATTCTTTGTGTTTACCTTGGTCACAACTTTATTAATCTCAGTTCTTCTCATATGAGAATAAGTATACTATTCAGTATGTAATCTTACAACATTCTTATTATTGGCGCAGATCCCTGGCATGGAAGCCCAACGCGCAGATCACCGGCGGCGTAAGCCGTCCGGTGGATTTGCTGGTTAGCCGATTTTATAAACTTTTAAACCAATTTTTATCTACTGTGACTTTTTCTATCATTTCGGTTTTTAAACCTAATTGAAGTTCTTTTAATTTATCTGCCAACTGATCACCATCTACAAGATCAATGGGTGGCGCGCCGTCACGTGTTGCTTCTTTGATAGCAGCGGGCGTAAATGTACCTGTGGTTATAAATAACCCTTTGTCAGCTCTTCCGACCATTGCACCTCGAAAATCACGAATATCACCGGCTGATATTGAACCTTGATACTTTTTGCATTGGAAAATAACGTGAAAACTCATGAACCCATGGATTTTAGCAATACCTTTTCCGTCAATACCACCATCACCCGTGCGACCTGTTACTTCAACTTGCACGAAACCTGATTCCCTTAATAAACGTTGCGAAAGTCTTTCAAAAGCATCCGGAGTAATTTCTTTAGTAAGAAGATGGTAAAGTTCTTCACGCCAGTCTTGGGCTTCTGGTGTGTCGGTATCAATTAACTCTATTTGTTCATTTTTCGTTTTTTTATTTTTAATTTTTGATTCAGCCTTATCTGCTTCCCGTACCTCTTTGACTACCACGTGA
>CAZLFE010000215.1:1420-1786 GCA_964558725.1 uncultured Nitrospiraceae bacterium
ACATGTTTATCTTCTTTTGCCAGTAGAGTTAGAGACCATACGCCCCTACTTGAATTTTCAAGATACCCATATTTTTTAAGATACGTTCTTGCCCATGCGAGACGATACGCAACTTCCGTTTGATTGCTTTTATCCGGATTATGAGGAATAGATGATATCGACTCATCAATATTTTCTTGTTCAAGAACCTTTTCATAAATCTCATCTATTGATCCAGAACCACCAAGAGCAAATAATGCATCAAGTAGCGGATTCATCAGAGAATCAAATGTCGGCATTTGTTTTGTCATATTTCATCCTTAATTTCATGGCTAACGTGCTGATCACCGGCCGCATACAGGCCGGAGCAAAGACAGAAGAGCCGCC
>CAZLFE010000216.1:0-1682 GCA_964558725.1 uncultured Nitrospiraceae bacterium
AGACGAGTCTCGGCTGCCAGAATGTGCCTATCATATTCTTACCGAGTTTGTGGTTTACACCTGTTTTACCACCGACAGAACTGTCTACCTGGGATAGCAGCGTTGTCGGGACCTGGATATATGAAATCCCCCTCATGTAGGTAGATGCAGCGAAACCTGTAATATCCCCTATTACTCCTCCTCCAAGAGCTATGAGAGATGATGACCTGTCAAGTTTTGCCTTGAGGAGCTCATTATAAATATGCTCCACCCAGAGGAGGTCTTTATATTCCTCGCCATCAGGTATCGTTACAGTCAAAACATCAAAACCAGCCTTCTTTAAAGAGTCTGCTACAACTCCTCCATACAATGGATACACCGTAGGGTTACTCACAATAGCAACCTTTGGGCTCAGGCCAAAGGATTGAATAGAAACACCAACATTCCCGAGGATGTTACTGCCCATGAATATGTCATAGCTTCTCTCTCCAAGCTCAACCCTTATTTTTTCCATTCTCTTTCACCTTCGAGGTTCTAAGCTTCCATCAATAAACCGTCTCTTCATGGAGAACCCATTTTTACGTTCTTAAAAAAAGCAATCCATCTATTTCTTTTCTTTTAATATGAACTTTTCGTAAACTCTTTTACTTTTTCTATTATCTCTTCTGCAATTTGCAAAGGGGTTTTGCCCTCTGTGTCTATCATGATATCTGCTTTCTCGTAAAAAGGCATCCTAAAATGTAAAAGCTCCTTTATTCTTGCGAAAGGGTTTTCTACGTGAAGCAGTGGCCTGTTACTACTACGGTTTGTCCTTTTGAGAATTGTCTCGGGTGTCGCCATAAGACAGACAATGATTCCCTGTTTTCTCAGGGCATCCATATTTTTCTGCTTCAATACTGCTCCGCCACCTGTGGAGATAATAACATTTCTCTGTTCTGATAGTTTTTGTATCATCTCCGTTTCGATTTCTCTAAATCTTGGCTCACCAAACTTTTTGAATATCTCATTGATGGTTATCCTCTGAGATTTTTCTATTTCCGTATCAACGTCAATGAGCTCCATATTGAGAAGCCTTGAGAGCTCTCTGCCAACCGCGGTTTTACCTGTTCCCATAAAGCCGGTAAGGACAATGTTTTTCATCTAAGAATACCTGTTTTAGTCATTATAATCCCTTCATTCCTGTCATTGTAAGCGTAGCGAGACAACCTTGTGTTATTGCCTGGTAATTTTCATTTTCCTTGCCTCAAGTGACATGATCTTTCTTTAGAAGATATTGTATTAGTTACAATAGTAGAGGTCAATCTGTTATATTTAAATATGCCAAAGGTTCTTGTAGGAATGAGTGGGGGCGTTGACTCCTCCGTAGCTGCATATCTTCTCAAGGAGAAGGGATATGAAGTAGAAGGTCTCAGCCTCATCCTGTGGGAAGAAAGGAAAAGTACCGATTTTAAAACCTGCTGTTCCCTTCAGGCCGTTGAGGAAGCATCAGAAACCGCACAACATATCGGAATAACCCACAGCGTATCAGATGTGCGAGATGATTTTATTGAGAAGGTGATTGAGCCTTTTGTTAATTCCTATACAACTGGCTTGACTCCTAATCCCTGCATATTATGCAACAAATTTATCAAGTTCCCTCTCCTCATGAAAGAGGCTGAAAAAAGAGGTGCCGAATATATAGCAACCGGTCACTATGCGAGGGT
>CAZLFE010000217.1:0-1645 GCA_964558725.1 uncultured Nitrospiraceae bacterium
CGTCCCCCTGCTTCCTTATGGTTCCCCAAGATCTTCTTTTGTGCTCTTTGACCATTCCCTTATTAGTTCACCTCTTGTTTTCTCATGCTTAACTTTTTCCCTTGAGACAAACTTGTAAGGACTATTCCCCGTAGTGTCTTGAGTGTAAGATTCAACCAAAGTAGGTTTAAATATTTTTTCCTTTTTCACCCATTTATAAAACGTTATATTTCCGCCCCACCTATCAACATTGTCGTCTTTCAACTCAGGGATTCCATCATCATTACAATCAACAAAAAGCTTTTTCATAAAATCATTATTCATATCATCTGCATCAAGTTCGTAATGCTGATATATTTTGGCAGACAAGGTTGGAATGTTGTTCTTATTTAAAGAAAAAAGATACATGGGCATTGCACCTGAAGCAACAGGATGAAAATATATTACTAGAAATCTCTCGTTAAGCTTCGGCACATTAACAATCCATAGAATCGTCTTGGGACAATGAAAAAGTAGTGTAGGACCAATGTTAAATTCCTTACCTTCAGGATTTATCAGAAGATTAGATGAAAAAATATCATCCTTCTTTGATAATCTTAAATTCCATCCCTTAGCAGATGAGGCAACAATAAGCCTACCATAGCCATTAGAAGGTGGGTTCTCCAAATGTAAATTATCGGAGAACCCATGTTTAGATGGAGAGAACAAGAAGACGGCTACACACATGGATACAAATGCCATCAAACATCGAGATATTTTTATCTTGGCCATCTACGGGATCCCTAAAATACTTTTTAACTTACTTTCAGATATTCTTTCCGGGTCACCTTCAACGTTTGCAAGTTCTTTATTTATTGCCTCGCCCATCCTATCTATGTCTGCTTTATGTATTGAAGCCTTAGTAACAGAAAACCTTGGTATACCTGGGAAAGTGCACTTACCGTTTTTCATTTTAGCACCACTGAAAATGATGTTTACAACACCTTTAACATTTTTCTCTGCATCGTATCTCTCTTCAGGTGTAATGCCCGCATCATAAGCTGTTTCCCAGCTAATTTGACCTAATCCCACAGCAGTTCTTTTTGACATCCCAGCATCACCTGCAAGAGCGTTTAAGTAGACTGGTTGGGGAGCTACATAATAATCAGCACTTTCGAAACGTATGATCGCTAGGACTTCTCCATAATGAGCAGGACAACTTTTCGCGCACTTGTGCTCATTAGGCCAATATTTAATTATCCATTTCAGTATTTCTTTTGGATTTCTAGCATCAATAAATTTTACTTTGGTTGCATTGTTTGATGTTGCCCATTTCTCGTATGCCGCAACGGTATCCTTGCCAAAATTTCCATTCGCATTTTTCGCTCCTAGCTTAGTCTGAATTTTCTTTATTAAATCAGTAAAACATGTTGGTGTTATGTTTAATAATTTTTGTTCATTCAGATTATAGAAATTAGATACTGCTGCCGCTTTTACTACTGGATCTTCCGCAAATCCAAGCTGATGTCCTACTTTCGCAACTTGCGTAACTGTTACATTACCCAATAAATCGTAGTTTGAGACTGAATCATTGGATGTAAATAAATAGAGATTCATGCCTCCTCTCTCACCTACAGGGTCATGAGAAATCCACCGTCCTATTTCTGGCGAATAGAATCTGTACCCA
>CAZLFE010000218.1:0-1615 GCA_964558725.1 uncultured Nitrospiraceae bacterium
GGGGCAGGGTGAGGGGTACGCAAACTTAATTTTTATTTTTATTAATACTTCTTCTGCTGGAAAGGATTCATAATGGCAAAAAAAGAATATCTGGTTGAGTTATTCGGAAGGGTACATCAAAAATATGACCTTCTGAACCATGTCCTCAGTTTCTATCTTGATAAAGGGTGGAGAAAATCCCTCGTTGACCAAATCGAGACTATGACTGTAAGCAGAATACTGGATGTTTGCACGGGTACATGCGACCTAGCGATGGAGTTCGCAATGAGGTACCCCGAAGCTAAGGTTATGGGAATCGACATTTCAGACCAGATGCTGAAAATAGGCATTATTAAGATTAACCGAGCCCATTTGAATGGAAGGATGCTGTTACAGCAATCTGATCTCTTTCATCTTCCTTTTAAAGATGGGGTTTTTGAGGTAGTCAGTATTGCATTTGGCCTGAGGAATCTCCATGATTTTAGAAGTGGTATTAAAGAGATGGTGCGAGTTCTAAAAAAAGATGGTCTCCTGTTAATATTGGAACTTTCTCTACCACAGGTTCCTCTTTTAAAGAATGTCTATCCTTTCTATCTAAAAAAGATTTTACCGAAAATAGGAGGGTTGATATCGGGTTCGAAATCTTCCTATGCTTACCTCTCATCCTCAATAATCGGATTCCCTAAAAGAGAAGAGGTCATAGAATTACTCAAAGCTGAAGGATTAAGAAATATCACCTATCAAGGCCTGTCAGGAGGAATAGCCTCTATCTACAGAGGGAAGAAGTAAAAGACTCCCCACTTGTACCTACACAAAATTGAATAAGGAAAAAGAATCTTTTATAGTAAATTAATCGTGTTTAAAGACGGTATTTATTATGATGTAGTTGTTATCGGTGCTGGTCACGCTGGCTGTGAGGCAGCACTTGCATCCGCCCGGATGGGTTTTTCTACCTGTCTCTTCACAATGAACCTCGATACAATCGCACAGATGTCATGTAATCCGGCTATTGGTGGGCTCGCAAAAGGTCATCTTGTCCGTGAGATAGATGCCCTCGGCGGAGAGATGGCAAAGGTAACAGACAGAGCAGGAATCCAGTTCAGGATGCTCAATATGAGCAAAGGTCCTGCTGTCTGGTCTCTGAGGGCGCAGGCAGACCGGGTTTTATACAGGCTTTTAATGAGAAGAGTCCTTGAGTCTCAGGGAAACCTCGATATAAAGCAGGCATCTGTCGAAAAGATAATTGTAGAGGATGAAAAGGTAAAAGGAGTTCTCACATCACTCGGTATCTTCTACGAGGCAAAAGCTGTCATTGTCACGACAGGCACTTTTCTCAAAGGATTAATGCACATCGGGCTTGAGAACTTTTCTGCCGGCAGAGCTGGTGAGTTTCCATCAGTGGGCCTCTCTGATTCATTGAAAGAATTAGGCATGAAGATTGGTCGACTCAAGACAGGCACACCTCCAAGACTTGATGCAAAGACAATTGACTTTTCTAAAACAGAGCCACAATGGGGGGACGATCCGCCACAGCCTTTTTCATACTGCACTGAGATAATAACCAATCCACAGCTTCCATGCTATATAACTTATACAAACAGTGAAACCCATAAGATAATACTGAGCAGTCTTGACC
>CAZLFE010000219.1:0-1614 GCA_964558725.1 uncultured Nitrospiraceae bacterium
CAATAAACAAGCATATTGAAACCCTCCGCAAGAAATTGGGCCCCAAAGCCGGTCAACACATCCAAACAGTGGAAAAACTAGGTTATATTTTCAGGGACTGACAAAAGGGCTCAGAGCCATTTTTTGCTGTTTCCCTCCATCTCAAAACGGCCTTCTTACCTGCAAGTTCTGAAATCTCACCAATAAATTTCTCCCCCTAAGACCCTACGTATTTCTATGGCCACGGCTATTAACTCTAATTCCTGATCAGAAGCGGATATCTTTAGTCTTATTTTTTTCTTAGGCATCTTTTGGACAATCAATAAAAATGACTCTGATATCATGAAAGGCGGTGCCCTCAGTGGATATGATATAATATCCACAAAATTAATCTTTAAAAAGGAGGTACACCGCCATGATCTACGCTGGAGTCGATGTCCACAAAAAATTTAGTTTTGTCACGGTCATGAATAAAAAAGGCAACGTTGTTAATCGGACTAAAATCATGCATGGTAAAGAGATTAAAAAAGCTCCATGGAAACATTTCGTTGAACAATTTAAGGAACCCTTATCTCTGGCAATTGAAGCTACAGGCTTCTGGCCTCCTGTCTATGATGCATTAGAACCTTTAGTAGAAAATATATACTTAGCACATCCTCTTAAAACCCGAGCTATTGCCGAAGCAAGAATTAAGACTGATAAAATCGATTCAACAACCTTAGCCCATCTCTTGAGAACAGACCTTTTACCTACTTCGTATATCCCCCCTCAAGATATTAGAGAAGGAAGAGAACTTTTACGCTATAGAGCTAGTCTCGTATCTTTGCAAACACAGGTAAAGAATAAAATCCACTCACTCCTCCACAGATGTGGTTATCTCTATGAAGGAAGTGATATTTTTGGTAAAGACGCTCGTGTATGGTTACAATCTCTTCACTTGAAACCTCTATATCAAGATGAAATTAATGGATATCTTCGTATTTTGGATTTCCTTAAGCAGGAAATTAAGCTTATTACTCAAAAGATTCACAAAGAAGTAGACGTTACTCCTCAAGCACAGCTTATTCATACCCTTTATGGAGTAGGAAAATATTTAGCGCTCTTGATTGCTATGGAAATTGGAAATATTAACCGTTTTTCACGTCCAGCAAAGTTGGTATCTTATTCTGGTCTAACCCCCTCTGTCCACTCATCAGGTGGAAAAACACGGTACGGTTCAATTACTAAACAAGGCTCAAAATGGTTGCGTTGGGCACTAATCTTAGCAACTCAAAAATATAAAAATCACCAGAGTGTCCTAGGAAACTTTTATAGAAAAATAGCTCAAAAACATGGATCAAAAGCAGCCAGAATCGCTTTAGCCAGAAAGTTAGCAACTATTATATGGCACATGCTTTCCAAGAACGAATCTTTTAATGAAAAGAAGCTGATTAAAGATTTATCAAAGGGTACGGTATCTCCCAAAGGGTCTGACCGTTAGAGGTCCCTTGACTCTGATTGAGAACCGTATTCCCTATGATACCCTGTCCCTCACACTTAGAGGACCAATAGGTGACTGGATAAAATCTTTACTCACTCTTTTCAATTCTCTATTTTAAAAAAGGCTTGACACCGCCTTTCATAGGTGACCCCTTT
>CAZLFE010000220.1:0-1592 GCA_964558725.1 uncultured Nitrospiraceae bacterium
TATAATAAGGCTTTGGATGAACTGCTCAACTATCTTGGCAGTCTTGATAAACTCATCTCAGTGGGAAGGCAGGGATTATTTTCCTATAATACTATGAGCAACTCTATTTTATCGGGGTATGACCTTGGACATAAATTATCTGCTGCCCGGGGGAATGAGATTAAAAATATTATTCATTCAGTCTACGGTGAACGAAGAGAAAAATATATGCCCTTAAAGCGATGATCACCAGACGGCTTCACTTAAACCAAAAGGCTTTATGGATGGTAGTAATCCTTTCTCAGATTATTATTGGTTTAACAGCTATAGTCCTCCCCATCCCTCATGTGCTTTTTCTGACCCTATCCATACCTTTGCTTGTCATCCTTTATTCCAAGCCCATTTTGGGTTTATTGCTCGTGATTCCGTTTCTGCCTAACTACCCTATTAAGTTTTATAGTATCGGCCCAGCTGATATTACTCTTTTTGAACCGTTCTTCCTCCTTGCTTTTCTATGCTGGGTTTTAATGTGTATCCGTGACAACAAATTAGTACTTTATGGTACTAGCACTGATATCGCAATATTCTTGCTCCTTAGCTGGATTCTATTCTCTTTGTTTTGGACGCCAACTGTTTCCAGAGGGATATATCAAATTATAAAGATGATCCCTGGTCTTGTGATCTATTATTTACATATTCATATGATTAAAGACAAAAAGGATTTCAATCTCCTGTTGTCAGCTTGGATTATAATGGCCATATTTTTCACTCTTATAGGTTTCTATGAAACCGTGATTTATGGCATGCAGGCTGCATCGAAGATAGTTGTAGAAGAGGGAACTTTCACCCATTTAACCAGAGAGGTTCGAGCTAGCGCATTGTTCACGAGCCCAGATACTCTAGGATTCATATTGTCTATATCCATTGTTATAGCAATTCTTAAGCTTGTGTCCACACAATCTAAGAAATGGAAATTGTTCCTCTGGATTTTCCTGCCTTTTATGTTTTTTGTATTGTTGTCTTCATTTTCGAGAAAGAGTATTCTTGGACTCTTTATAGCACTGGCATACCTCAGTTGGCATAATAGAAAGGTCCTTTTCAGCTTTTTTAGTATATTAATAGTTGGATCACTTTTACTCATTTTGTTGGCTTCTGGCGGTTTTTTAGAAGCTTTGTGGAATAGATTACAGTCCTATTTCCTGTCACCGGAAGTTGCAATAAGTGCAAGATGGACAAACTGGGGAATTGCTCTAAATCTTTTTTTTCAATCGCCAATCATTGGCAATGGAATAGGATCATTTTTCACAATAACTGAGGGACTTGGACTTAAATTCATAGCTACTCACAATTTGTTTCTATATATTCTCAGTGATTTAGGCCTCATTGGTTTAATGCTTCTTCTTTTCTGGGGGTTTCAAATAGCACGAAGCTTTAATCAGTTCTTCATGCTAAACAAAGATAAGACCGCTGCTCTGATGGCAAAGGCCATTATTAGTGCTTTCTTTATTTTGTTAATTCAGTGTTTCTTTCGACCTGTCAATCTAATCGATCCAATCTTCTGGGGATTTTTGGGTTTGTCCGCGTCATTCTTAAAAGTTTATATGCCGGAAGAA
>CAZLFE010000221.1:0-1583 GCA_964558725.1 uncultured Nitrospiraceae bacterium
TACCTGGTTCGCCTGCAGAGGCATGCGGGTTAAAAGATGGAGATATAATTATCCGGATAAACTCCAATGATGTCCATAGCCTGAAGGACCTTTCTGACATCCTTAAGTCACTAACCCCTGGGACTCGTATCTCCATCACATTTCTCAGAGACGGGAAGGAGATGTCGGTAGAGGCAGAAGTTGTGGCGAGGTAGAATAGGGGGAGTGTGAACTGGTAAGGGTTTCAGCAATAACCCTTGCAAAATCCGAGAGTGTCTCATCCCTCGCTCCACAGATCACATAATTATCCCATTTGTGCAATATCTTTAAAATATCATCTCTTTCTTCGATGACTTCAACAGATTTACCCTTGTCCCTTATACCGTCTGCAAGGTCATGGCTTGATATGTCTTTCCTTGCTGTTCCTCCAACATAAAGAATTGGCAGAAGAATAAGATGGTCAGAATCATCAAGATTCTGTGCAAACACATCAATGTATTCCTCTTTCATCATCCTTGTTGGACCAAAGCCGTGTGGTTGAAAGATGTAACAGACACCTTTTCTGATATTCTTCATTGCCTGCATGAGAGAGGAGAGTTTATGTGGATTGTGGGCATAGTCGTCAATTACAAGCCATTTCCCGTCATTGAGATGGACATCAAAACGTCTTTCAATACCTTCATATTCGTGGATTATGGTTGAAATATCTTTCATGGAAATTCCCATTTCAGAAAGCATGGCAATACAGGAAAGGGCATTATAGAGGTTGTATCTTCCCGGAAGAGAGAGGGTAAAATGGATACCGTATAATGAAAAGTCTGTGTTCCACGGTTTATAAATGATGTCCGTTGCCTTGTATTTTGATGGATAGTCAATCGAAAAGGTGATCACATTTTTCGTTGTGATTTTTCTCAGTTTTTGATCGTCAGCATTCATTACAACCAATCCCCTTTTATTATCGATGAGGGTTTTGAACATTTCGGCAGTCACCTCTATAGCGTGGTGGTCAAGGTGGAGGTTTAACAGTATCACATGCTCGGGTTTGTATCTGGTAATTGTGCCGTCTGACTCGCATGCCTCCATGATGAGGATATCACTGTCTCCTGATAGGGAATTGCCAGGGTGTTTTTCTGTTTTGAATTGCTTTACCCTGCCCCCGCTTATAAAATTTGGTCTCAGTCCTAACTTCTGCATTAAAAATGCGAGCATCCCTGCAGTCGTTGATTTCCCGCTTGTCCCTGCAACTGCAATGGTCTTAAATTCTGATGCGAGATCTGCAAGGTATTCTGGCCTTGTCTTAATCGGAATCCCCAGCGATGCTATTTTTATGAACTCAGGCGTATCATGTTCAACTGCTGTGCTGAAAACTGCGAAATCAAAGGAACGGTCAAGAGCGTTTCCGTCCTGAGGTACGATAAGAATTCCGTTAGACTTTAATAATGTGTACAGAGGATGCGCTGGATTACTGTCAAAACTTCTGTCTGATCCTGTTACCGTATGGCCTCTGTCAGCCATAAAGCATGCTATTGCTGATACCCCGCTTCCACCGATGCCTGAGAAGAAAATCTTTAATGGTCTGTTTATCATGCCTTATTATAGCTTTT
>CAZLFE010000222.1:0-1553 GCA_964558725.1 uncultured Nitrospiraceae bacterium
AAGAGGCTGAAAAAAGAGGTGCCGAATATATAGCAACCGGTCACTATGCGAGGGTTATTAATACGATAACGGGATACGGAGAAGCGGAGACACGGAGACATGGAAACGTAGAAACTCAATCATCCACCCAATCTTACCTCAAAAAAGGAATCGATTCCAAAAAAGACCAGTCTTATGTCCTCTATATTTTAAGACCGGAGGAGCTCAAGAAGGTAATCCTTCCTCTCGGAAATTACAGGAAAGATGAAATCAGGGAGATTGCAAAAAGGCTTAACCTTCCCGCAGCAAACAGGGCTGAAAGCCAGGAGGTATGTTTTATTGAAGATAGAAATTATTTTAAATTCATTGAAAAACTTTCACCTCTCGTAGGAAAACCCGGTCCTATCATTGATATAAATGGAAAGGTAATAGGGACACATAAAGGGATCCATGCATACACTGTTGGTCAGAGAAAAAGGCTGGGTATACCATCAGAAGAACCCATCTATGTCGTAAGAATCGATGCCCTCAGAAACACTGTATACGTTGGTACCCAGGAGGCTGCTAAGAAAAAGGAATTTTCCGTTGAAGACCTGAACTGGATTCTGCCGCCACCAGCTGAAAACTTTAAAGCCACAGTAAAGATACGCTCTATGATGAAGGATGTTCCAGCAAATGTTTTTTTAGGAACGAGTAAGGAGTTACGGGTTACAAGCAAAGAACAGGTTATGTACGCATCACGAATTACGCATCATGTATCAAGTGAAATTGTGCGCTTGGTATTTGATGAGCCCCAATGGGCTCCTGCGTCGGGCCAGAGTGCTGTCCTTTACAATGGAGATACCGTTATCGGTGGAGGAGTGATTAAAATATTAACCTGACAATATTAGGCACTATTTCAACCCTCGCCGGAGTCTTTCCAAAATAATCACCGTCAATCTGTATATGGGCGTTACCTTTGACCTCTATAGTAGTTGCCTTCATGTATTCTACATCTTTAAATCTGAGATGTCTGCCCATGACAATACCGAAGGCATAACTGAGAATATCTAAACGGCTTTTACCTTTAAAGAGGCAGACGTAAAGAAAGGGTTCAGGAAGTCTTGCATCAGGAGTAATCCTGAAATTACCACCATATTTAGCTGCCTTACCTATGATTGCTGTGTAGCCAGAATAAGTCTTCCCATCGATATTAAAAAATAATTCATTTGGCTTCCATCTGGAAAGGGTTTTTATTCCACTATAAATATATGCACCTTTACCCGAGAACTTCTTCAGGATCTCATTTACTCCACGGACTGCTTCGCCATCGAAGCCAATACCTGCCATCAAAACAAAGTAACGAATGACCGGTGAAGAGTGACGAGTAAACTGATTTTCATAAATACCTGATATCTTGCCGAGGGAAACGGTTTTGGGAGTGTTCTTTAGAGCAAACTCCAGTGCACTTTCAATATCTTCTGGTACTCCAAGCTCCTTAGCAAGAACATTTGTAGTTCCAAGAGGCAGAATCGCCATCGGAACTTCTGATCCTGCAATTCCATTAATCACCTCATTGAATGTGCCATCGCCAC